>JAUZQQ010000053.1 GCA_030950905.1 Mariprofundaceae bacterium | reverse complement strand
ATGCCCGCAGGCATGCAACAGATGGTAGGGGAATCGGGCTGGCGGCTTTCACATGGTGAACGCAGCCGTCTGTTTCTTGCCCGTACGTTGTTGCAACGCGCACGCCTTATTATTTTAGATGAAAGCTTTGCTGCCCTTGATCCTGAAACCCTGAAAATTGCCCTGCAATGTGTTTTAAAACGCAGTAACGCATTGCTGCTTATTGCTCACCCTTAAATTTATGACTGGAATAGTGCCTCATGACAAGTCCTGAAACCACAATTGATCCCCTTCCTATGCCTAAAGCGCGTCGCAGTTTGTGGCAACGTTTTCGCTATAAGTTAAAGGATAACTTACCTTGGCTGGCTCTGATTGGCATAGTCATAACGTTCACTGTCGCCATTTTATGGTACCGTATTGTAGTGATTGTTGAGGCTGGTGAGGGCGGTGTGCTTTATCGCCCTGTCGGTTGGGGCATGGTGACAGAGGGCGTGGTGACGGATCACGTTTATCCAGAAGGACTGCACCTGATATTTCCCATCAATACGATGACGCGGTACAACGCCCGCGTGCAAATTATTATGCACGAATTTGAAGTACTCACGAATAAGGGGCTACCTGTGAAACTTAAGCTCGCTGTGCGGTATAGACCCATCTTCGGGCTATTGGGCGTATTGCACCAAAAAGTTGGTCCTGATTACCCCAACAAGATTATTTTGCCACAAATTGAATCTGTATTGCGTAAGGGGCTTGGTGTCCATTCACCCGAGCAGATTTATACCAATGAAGACCTACTGCTTAATAAATTAATTGCCCGTGCGATTGAAGAGGTGGGGCGTAAATACGTCATCGTGGATGATGTCATTATTCGCAGCGTCACACTGCCTGCTGCGGTTCGCGGCGCGATTGAAGAAAAATTGGTTGATGAGCAACGACATCTTGCCTATGAATACAAAATCAAGCGCGAGATAGAAGAGGCAAAACGTAAGCGTATTGAGTCCAAAGGTATTCGCGATTATGCGGCAAATATTGAATCAACCATGGGTAATAAGGTGCTGCGTTGGAAGGGAATTCAGGCCACCCTTGAGTTGGCAAAATCGCCCAACAGTAAACTAATTCTCATCGGTGGTGGAAAAGACGGCCTGCCGCTGATTCTCAATGCTGGTAATTGGGGTTCCGAGTCCACAGCCGTCATAAACGATAGAAACAAAAAAACGGCCACATCACGCCAAGCAGCAAGCAAAACAGCGGTAGCCAATGCTGCCGAAGACAAGAAATAGCTTTGGAGTTATCCCCATGAACAGTCATCTAGCCATACTTTTATCTATTTGCCTCATCATCGGTTTTTTAGGCCGACATCGTAAATTTGGGTTTTGGGGATTCTTTTTCGGCTCAATATTCCTCACACCATTGATTGGTTTGCTGTTGTTGTTGGCCTCAGACCGAAAGAAAGCAGAATATTAGCCAATAATAAGGCATTGTAGATGAACACATCCAATTAAAACAAATAATGCAAGATGAAATATTTAGCAGTGCTATTTTTTTTTCTTGCTGTACATTTCCGTTTGTATAAGTTTTCAACTGGTTTGATGGTAGGATGAATACACATCAAAACCTTGAAAATTTATTGATTCAGAAGAAGAAGGAGAAATAATGATGGCAACAACAGAAGATGATGCGACAATCGCACAAGAAGCAAGCGATACTGCGCCTACAGAAGAACCCATCGTAGGGCATCAACTTGATGCACAAGCTGAAAGCCAGATTCACAAATTTACTGCAGGGGCGATGGTGATTGGTATTGTTCCAATACCGTTGGTTGATCTTGCTGCACTGCTTGCATTGCAAATGAAAATGTTACACAGCCTTTCTAAGACTTACGACATTCCATTTAAAGCTAACCTTGGTAAAAGTGCAATCGGTAGTCTAATCAGTGCTTATGCACCCTATGCCTCAGCTACGCCGCTGGCCGCCAGTATCTCTAAATTAATTCCAGGTATTGGTCATATCTCTGCCGGTGCAACGCTGGTCATTCTTAATGGTGCGAGTACCTACGCGATAGGCAAGGTATTTGAGCAGCATTTCGCCTCAGGCGGTACCTTTTTGACGTTTGTTCCTGAGAAAGCACGCGATTATTTTGGCGAACAATACGAGAAAGGAAAAAAAGTTGTTGGCAACCTTCGCGGCGCAAAATCGAGTGAAGTCATAGATCCAATAGCAGAGCCTGTTGGCTGATCATAAGGAATAAAAGATGCACGATAAATATATTAAACAACCGAACAATACGCAGGCTAAACCAACGCGTGATCTGCGAAACAGCAAACATGCTGGCATGTCGCAACGTACGAACATCAAGGTCGGCAATGCGCTGGGTGATTTCTGGACAAAATTGAAGAACCTTGCACCGAGCTGATTCTCACACGGCAAAAAGCGCACAACGAGACCTGTTGCAGTGATATTGCAACAGGTTTTTTTATCTGCTTTTCTGTTGATCCCTAAATTAACTGTTCACCGTTGCCGTGGGCTGCTTGTGTTATTGCTGCTGATGACGGCTTGTACAGCAGCAGAAGATGAAAACGGTCAAATTAGTATCATGCATGATGATACCATCTATATTGGTGTTTCTTGGCCTGAAGATCGCAGCCTGTTTGTTGCAGGAGCGAGGCTGGCCGTTAAAGAAGCCAATGAATCGGGTGGCATTCTTGGTCATCCAGTCAAACTTATTTTGAATGAACAAGAGGAATCTTTGTTTGATTTATTAGCGGTTAGTTCTATCTTAACCTTTGGCGAATCCAGCAAAGAGGTATCCCGCACCATTGCCCGTGGCTTTAGCCATGATAAGCGCAACATCGTAGGGGTTATCGGTCATCGCTATGACCCCATGGCCTTTGCTGCTGCCTATATTTATCAAGAAAAAGAGCTGCCGTTTATTGCCCCTACCGCCCAAGATGTAATATTGACCACCATGAACTTTGATCTTGTTTTTCGAATGCTTCCCACGACCACTGAACTTGGTGCTCAATTGGCAGCGTATGCCCGTGCAAAAAAATACAAACACGTGGCTGTATTTAACGAACGCAGCAATACTGCATTGGAAATAAGCGACTCATTTTCACAGAAAGCTGCCGAATTCGGTAGCAAAACAATGATGCAGCACTCCTTTTTTGCATCCCTACCTAGACGAGAAATGACCCGGCTTGCTATGGAATTTCGCAGAATAAGCGAAAAAGAGCATATTGATGCAATATTGCTTTTCACCACCCCCAAGCTTGCGCTCAATATCATTCAAGAGTTTCGCAAACGAGGGATTGATGACATCCCTTTTATTGGTGGCAATAATCTCGACATTAAAAAATTCTGGGATCCCCTTGAAGCTTGGCAGATAGAAAGCAATTTACGGGCTAACATCGCTGTGCCAACCACGTTTAACCCGCAGCATCCTGCATCACGTGGTTTTGTTCATGCCTTCCGTCATGTCTATAAAAAAGCACCCGATCGTTTGGCCGCGATAGCCTATGATAGTGTGAATATTCTTCTTCAGTCTGCCCAGCAGTCAGGGCAAGTAACCGATGGTCAAAAAACAGCAGATGAGATGCGATACGCTGCAGCTTGCCGTGGTCTGACGGGGCGAATCAGCCACCAAGATAATGGTGATGTAAGCAAAAAAGACTTTGTCATCAAATGGCTAAATGGCCGTAACTTTACCTACCGTACATTGGACGATAACTATGCAAACACAGCACCGCTTTCTGTCAATTTAGAGGGGCTAGCCCAATGCCTTGATCATGATCGTGATGACGATGGCGTTATAAACAACAATGATTTGTGTCCCGATGATAAACCAGAGATGCTCACTGCATCGGTTTATCTTGATGGTGAGCATCGCGGCTGTGCAGTTGATAGCGATAAAGATGGTGTCGCAGACTGGCATGATCAATGCCGTGAAGATAGCACTGAGGCCATCAGTAAAGGGGTAACTGTTCTTGGCTGCCCTAACGATAAAGATGGGGACTTGGTACCAGATTATAGGGATCAATGCATCAACGATAGCTATGCCTCGCTTGCCAAAGGCGTTGGACCCAAAGGGTGTCCGTTAGACACAGATGGTGATGGCGTTGCAGATTATCGTGACCTGCGTCCCACCAATACAACACTGGAAAAATCCAAAGGGGTGGATGATGTAGGGGTTCCGCTTGATCGTGATGGCGATGGTTACCCTGACTACCGTGATCATTGCCCATTAAATAGCCCAGAAGAAATTAAACATGGTATTGACCCAGATGGTTGTGCGCTGGATGCGGATCATGATGGCGTGCCCAATTATATAGACCAATGTCAGAGCAGCAGCAAAGAAGAGATTCAATATGGTGTAAATGCCGAGGGTTGCGCACAAGACACTGATGGTGATGGTGTTGCAGATTATTTGGACGCATGCCCGAACAACCAAGCGAAAGAGCTGGAATTCGGTGTGAACCCCCATGGTTGCGCGGTGGATCGTGATGGTGATGCTGTACCAGATTATCGAGATGCCTGTGCCAACAACAGCGAGGCCGAGATGAAACTCGGGGTCAATACACTCGGATGTCCACAAGATAGTGATGGTGATCTTGTGCCAGACTACCGTGATGCCTGTCGCCATACCGCTGCCAACATGAAGGTGGATCAACGTGGCTGTGTTGAGATCAAGGCGATCACCTTCGCATCGGATCAAAGTTTTGCCATTGGTCAATCAATACTCTCCGATGAAGCCAAAAAATCGCTGCTTAAATTTGTACAGGGGCTGAATATTAAGCTGCTGAAAAATATAGATGTTCTTGCTTACACCGATGATCAAGGGAGTTATGCTTTTAACCTTCGTCTCTCAAGGTCTCGGGCGCAAGCAGTACGGGATGCGTTGATCAAGCTGGGGATTTCTGCCCATTTCATCCGTGCCAAGGGTGCAGGCGAATCCAACCCTATTGCCAGCAACGACACAGAAGAGGGGCGAGCAAAGAATCGACGTGTTGAACTTAAGGTGGATATGTTAGCAACAACCGCTGCTTTGGTTAATGATTGATAATGGCAACACCCTTTTTAAATACCACCCATGCGTTAAACAGCGACCCTTATCAAAGCTTAACCCGTTTAGGCATGGTTGTTGCACTTGTTATCATGCTGTTGTGGTTGCTCTGGTTTTTTTGGGGGGCAATACACCATTATGTAATCAGCGAGTCAGCTACAATCAAACAAGCGGAGCAACCAGTCTGGCGTATTCCCCATGGCAGCAATATCAGCCAAGCATTTAAACGTTACACCATTAAGGCACACTTTTCTGTGCTGGACTTGGCTCGTATTCAACAAGGGCAAGATGCGGCACTCTATTTTACAGATAACAATACATTACCAACACGGCCCGTCACCACCACCGTCGAAGCGGTAGATAAAAAAACGGGTATTGTTCGATTAACGATGGAACAACCCGAGTCGAAGGATGGTACTGCATCCCCCAACTATGATCATCCACCTCGGGTAGAGATTGCCGTTCTGCGTCAATCCCCTGCTTCTTTTCTGTTTCACACTGCCACAGGTCATCAATCAACGCCCCCCTTGACCACGCCATCCAACTGATGTTTATGCCATCGGATGGTCGTTGTTTTTTTATCCCACAGGTTATCCAAAGCTCTACGATGGACTGCGGTCCAGCGGCACTTAAATCGCTGCTGGCAGGTTATGGGGTCTACCTTGATTATGGCCGACTGCGTGAAGCTTGTCAGACCGATGTGGATGGCACCTCCATTGACACCATTGAAGACCTCGCCATACAACTGGGGCTGGATGCGGCGCAACTGCTTATTCCCCTTGACCACGTTTTACTGCCTGAGGCGGAGGTGCTGCCTGCGCTGGTGGTAACCATGGAGCCTGGAGGGTTCACCCATTTTATTGTGATTTGGCGGATCGTTGGCGGATGGGTACAGATCATGGATCCTTCCACGGGTCGTCACTGGGTACGGTTGCGTGCGCTACAGGAACGGTTTTATTCTCATCAGCAAGCAGTATCGGCTGAGGACTGGCTGGAATGGGCGCGCAGTGATGCCTTTTTAGAGGCTTTAGAAACGCGCATGTGTCAGGTGTGTGATGACCCTGAGTGGGCAAAATCCTGCATACAAACGGCAGTGAAAAACAGCCACTGGTCTGGGCTCGCCACGCTAGATGCTGCGACACGTATGGTTTCATCGTTGGTTGAAGTCGATGCTATACGTTCGGGTACAGAGGCGGGGGCGTTGGTGAACCAGCTGACAGAACATCCCGCTGATATTCCAAGCAACCACTGGCTCATCTACCCTGATAATAATGATCCCACGCAAATGCTTTTTCGCTGCGCCGTCACCATTCATATAGCAGGTCTTATGGATGAAACCGATGCTTCAACGAGCAAATCACCCCCTATTGCCGACCTTGAAATTGCGAAAAAGGCGGATAAGCCGAAGGTTGAGCAGCATATTTTTGCTGCACTACGCCGTGATGGTCTGCTTACCCCAAGCTTGATTGCTCTTGGCCTGCTGTTTTCTGCCCTTGGTGTTGCGCTGGAGGTATTGGTGTTTCGTGGTCTGATCGAGATCGGTCAGCAAACACAACTGCTGTCGCAACAGATGGAGGCGTTTACCCTTGTTGTCTTTTTTCTACTGTCGTTACTGATTTTGGAATGGCCTCTATCATTGGCCGGACTGGCGATGGGTCGAAAGCTTGAAATACGGTTGCGCCAGCAGTTTCTGCAAAAAATTCCGCGCCTAGAGGATCGCTATTTTCATAGCCGTCTCACCTCGGATATGATTCAACGCGCCTACGAACTGCGCGAACTGCGTAATTTACCTGATCTGGCAGCCAATTTTCTGCGCCTTCTGATGCAGATTATGCTGGTGACTATTGGTCTTATTATTCTTTACCCTGCGGGTACTTGGCTCATTCTGTTTAGCATTTATATGCTTCTCTGGCTCGCCTTTATCAGTCAACCCTTGCTGCAAGAGCAGGATATGCAGTTTCGCACCCATACGGGTGGCTTAAGTCGTTTTTACCTTGATGCATTGCAGGGCATTACCCCCATTCAGGCGCATCGTGCTGCCCCCTCCATACAGACGGAGCATGATCAATTGCTCCTGCATTGGGTGAAGTCTGGCCGCTCATTTTACAACAGTTATGAATTAAGTGCGTTGATCCAATTGTTGGTCAGTAGCACCTTGGTTATTATTCTGGTGATCGCCTATCTGGGTAGTTCAGCACACGATAGCAGTGGAACCCTGCTTTTTCTCTACTGGATGTTACAACTACCGCTGCTGGGAACCGCCTTGGCCGATTTGGCTCGGCAGTATCCAGCCCAGCGCAATCGACTGCTGCGACTTTTGGAACCACTGGAGGCCATGGATGAAAGCCTCACCTGGTATGCCGATGATCTACAACGACCACCCTATATCACACCGCAGCCAAACAATACGCAAGGCGTACACCTTCATTTTCATCAGGTTAATCTGAATCTCTCTGGTCACCGCGTACTCGATGAACTCAATCTTCATCTGCGCTCAGGTGAGCATATTGCCATCGTGGGCAAATCGGGTGCTGGGAAATCGAGTTTAATCGGTCTATTATTGGGTTGGCATCGCCCTGTCGAGGGCGGCAGTCTTTGGGTCGATGGGCAGCTACTCCACGGTGAACGATTGCACCAGTTGCGGCGTGATCTTGTCTGGGTCGATCCTGAAGTTCAACTGTGGAATCGTTCACTGGTAGAGAATATCAACTACGGAAAATCAGATGCATCAATAAATGCCACCATCCCAGCCGAGATCTGGTCGCAGGCTGACCTGCTCCAAATTCTGGATCATCTATCTGAACGAGAGCATACGCTGCTGGGTGAAAACGGAGGATTGCTCTCTGGTGGTGAGGCGCAGCGCGTGCGCCTTGCGCGAGGATTAAATCGGCAAGGCGCACGGCTGGTGATTCTCGATGAGCCTTTTCGTGGTCTCACCCGAAATCAACGGCGTACACTGTTGCAGCAGGCACGAGATTTTTGGCAAGAGGCGACGCTTGTTTTTATATCCCATGACGTGGAAGATACCCTTACCTTTGATCGCGTTTTAGTGATGGATGGTGGGCGAGTTGTGGAAGATGGTCAACCAGGTGCGCTTGTTGCCAATGAACATTCTCATTACCTACAACTACTCAACAGTGAGCGCAGCGTACGTGAGTTGATATGGAACAGTGCAGATTGGCGCAGGTTGCGTCTGGAAGGCGGTAAATTGCTTGTCTCAAAGCATTGAGAAACAACCCAAGAATAGAAGAGGAATAAAAAAATGCTTAGTCAAGGATTAATGAAAATTACGGGTGCAAAAATTTTGGGTGTTGTAATCTCACCTATATCAGCAATGATGGTGATTGGTGGTGTAATTATTTGGCAAAACACCCAGCATCATAAGCTGTTACACAAAATAAAAAAACAAGATGCAAAGAATAACACCAAAGATATAAAAGCTAGAACTTACGCAGGTTCATCGTTGATAAAAAAACCAGACCATTCACGCGCTAGAATGTTCAAACAAATACTTGACGATAATATAGCTTTGCGCGCAGAACCAACATAATATAATATAAAAGGGAAAATTATGTCAATCATTCATCTCGGCATTGATTTAGGTACCAGTCATACTTCAGTAACCACATCTACTGGTGCGCGTTTCACATGCATTACCTGCGTGGGTTATGCTAAAGATGTTATTGCTAAAAAACGTTTTGGAACTGATATTGTTTTTGGTCAACAAGCGTTGGATAACAAATTAGCATTGGATATTGTTTGGCCGTTGGCTGATGGTATCATCAGTAATGATGGCAATGCTGCTACGCATGCTATTTTAGAACACGTTATTAATACGATTGTTGATCAACAGCAAGGTGATCAACTATTTGCTGCGATTGGCGTTCCTGCACAAGCGAGCATTCAAAACAAGCAAGCTATTCTTGCTGCCACCAAGGGATTGGTCGATAAAGTTATTATTGTCAGTGAACCCTTTGCAGTTGCTTACTCGATAGATCGTTTTGATGAGTGTTTGATTGTTGATATTGGTGCTGGCACCACTGATTTATGCCGCATGCACGGTTCAATCCCCAATGCCGAAGACCAATGTACACTAACATATGCGGGCAATTTTTTAGATGATTCAATGAAAGAAGCGATTTTAGATCAATTTCCTGACGTGCAGTTAAGCAATAAAATCATTCGCGACATTAAAGAAAAACATGCCTATGCGGGCGAAAATTCAGATCAAATATTGGTCATGCTGAATCAAAAAGGAATACCAAAAGAGTATGATTTAACTGATATAATGCGTACATCATGCTTGCAATTAATACAACCTATTACCCAAGCTATTGGTGAAATGATTGCTAGTTTTGACCCTGATTTTCAACATATATTGCGCCATAATATCATTATTGCTGGCGGAGGTTCACGCTTGAAAGGAATTGATGTTGCTGTGAGCAAATGCCTTGTTGCCTATGGTGGTGGCAATGCAACGTGCGTTAGTGATTCTGAGTTCTGTGGCAGTGTTGGCGCATTAAAAATGTCACAGGAGATGCCCGAAGAATATTGGGAACAAATCTAAGATGATTTACCATGATCAGAGATTATTAAAAGCATGAAAAAACGAATTTTATACAGTCTCGCAAACTATGGTGAAATCGTGCGAAAACATGGTTATTTTGTTGATAAAACTAATTATTTAGCCAAACTTGAAACCGTTGAAAACCCTGTTTTTTTACGTCCCAGACGTTTTGGTAAATCTTTACTCTGTTCCATGCAGAACTATTATTATGACTTGAATTATGCCAATCAGTTTAAAAAACTTTTTGGGCATACTTGGATTGGAAAAAACCCGACCGACAATCACAATAAATTTATTGTTGTTTCACTAAACTTTTCTGTGATTGAGGTGGGTCCAACACTAAAAAATATTGAGCAAAGTTTTAAAAATCACTGCAATGTTAAAATTGATCTTTTGCGTGAGCGTTATGCTTCCATATTGGCTGATATGCCTGAAATAATCATGGAAAATGCGGTCGCTGATAATTTAAACCTGCTGTTAGATTACTTGCAAAGCAAAAAGCTACCATCTGTCTATTTAATTATTGATGAATACGACAATTTTGCCAACCAATTGGTTATC
>JAUZQQ010000052.1 GCA_030950905.1 Mariprofundaceae bacterium | reverse complement strand
CGCTTTGTACTGCTGACAGGGGTGAGTAAATTTTCCAAGGTATCGCTTTTTAGTGGTTTGAATAATCTGAAGGATATTACCCTTGATAGTCGCTATGCTACGATCTGTGGATACTCGGATAAAGAGTTGCGCAGCACCTTTGCCGAATGGTTGAATGGTGTAGATCTCGATGCGGTACGTCATTGGTACAATGGTTACAGCTTTGATGGTGAAAAAGTATACAACCCATTTGATGTTCTGCTCTACCTTGATCATCGTGAGTTCCGCAGTTATTGGTTTGAAACGGGCAGCCCATCATTCCTTGTTCGGCTGTTACAAGAACGGCGCATTTCTGCCCTTGATTTAAATCAAGTCCGCGCCAGTTCCGCGCTGCTTTCTAGCTTTGATGTGCAAGCCATTGAGCCAGAAGCACTTCTTTTTCAAACAGGCTACCTGACCATCAAACGGCGGCATGACCGTGGCACAATTATTGCTTATGAATTGGGCTTCCCCAATTTCGAGGTGAAAACAAGTTTCCATGATTCCCTGCTGCGTTTGCTAAGCAGCAATGGATCAGCGCAAGAACGCAACAGCAACCAACTCTACGATCTGCTAGAGAGCGGCAATCCCGAAGAGATGCGCGGTATCTTCCACGCCTTTTTTGCCGCCATTCCCCATGATTGGTACCGCAAAAACCAACTGGCGAATTACGAGGGTTACTACTGCTCCATTGTCTACTGCTATTTTGTAGCACTGGGCGTGGAGGTGATCGCCGAAGATGCCACCAGCAAGGGGCGCATTGATATCACCGTAAAATTGGGCACTCGTATTTTTATCATTGAATTCAAAGTGATTGAGATGGATGGAACAGGCAGTGCCATGAAGCAGATCGAAGAGAAAGGGTACGCTGAAAAATACCTTGCAGAGGGTGAGGTTTGGTTGATTGGTGTAGAATTTAATAGCGCTGAACGAAATATTGTGGGCTTTGAGGCGAAGCGGGTTTTGCAATCATAAATATTAATCGTCGCATGGGTTCTCCGCCCGTTATTTCCACGCTCCTCTGTGGGAGCGAAGAAACTTATTGGCTAAGAAGCCGTTATGGCGCGTTTATCATCCTATGAAATCACATCCATCAAACGATCGACAGAAGCGGTGATTGGTGAATCCAGCCCCTATGTATTATGGCTTTTCGGCTCTCGCGCCAATGATTCATTGCGCGGCGGCGATATTGATCTATTCATAGAAACCCCTATTGATATTCCCAACAGGGCGATAGCCATGTGCCAAATTTACGCAAAAATAATTTTAAGTATAGGTGACCGCAAGGTGGATATTCTGCTGAAAGACAAAAAAACAGCAGAAGCTCCGATCTTTGCAATAGCAAGAACTACAGGCGTGCGTCTATGAGCTATCCGTTGATAAAAAAGAATTTATCAAACCAGCACAATTCACGCTAATATTGGCACAAAAAGAGATGTCCTATCTTGCTTTATACCCACAGTACTTTATTTCAACAATCAATTGATGAAGCGTGGGTTGAATCGCTCAGTGAACATCCTGAATTGGCAGAAAAAAATTGAGGCTTTTGTCAGCAGATTTTCTCGCCTGCAAGATCATCTTGGTGAAAACACTTCAAGGTATCGTAACGAGAATGAGCGAACTGACCATTGAGTTTAACATTGCAATTTAATAAAACCATTACTATGCTTCGCATTATGCTCGCTTTGACTCGTCTAATTTTTCTTTTGATTCCCTTTGTGTTAGCCAGTTGCGCCCAAATGCATCCTGTGCTGCAAACCACGCTAAACAAAACACTGCACCATATTGATATTGCCGCACTTGAATTTGATGATAAATTAAAAATTCGTCGCCTCACACCCTTGACCATGATGTTGGGAAGTACGGGTTTGATGATTGATAATATCATGGTAGAAGCGCAAGGTTATGAATACGCAAAAAAAGTTGGTGATGTTGGTCTTGAATGCGGTAAAGTATTTAAATCGACCCTCATTCACCGATTAAAAGAATCAGGCTATGTGGTGCATGATCGCAATGAGCGTTATTGGGACTATTTTAAAGCCAGCCGAAAGTCTATTCGGGATCAAACCGATGCTATTTTACGCATCAATATGGAACAGGTTGGTTTTTGGGCAGGGGGATTAACTCGCCCTTACCGTGCTTCTGCTTTGATCAGGGTTGAGATGGTTGCAGCACAAGGACGCGAAGTTTTGTACCGTAACCGCTTTGTTATTGGCTTATCCCCCAAAGACGTGCGGATTTTAAAAGATTATATTGGTACGACTGAACTTGTTGAGCGCGGCAAACTATCACCAACCTTTAAAAACTTTAAAACATTATTGGCCAACGGTAGCGAAAGCCGCTTTGATTTACTCAATGTGATGGCTTTGGCAGCAAGAAAGATAGCCACTGATTTAAAACCAAAAGAAGAACGTGATTTATTGGCGGTTGAATACACAAGCCCCAATACCACCCCGCGTGGTGATTGGAACCATGGTGGCTTGAATCCTTCTGGTTCATCCAATGCAAGCACGCTTGATTTATCTGGCTCATAAGGAACGGGAATCAAACAACTTGCATGATTGCGGCTTGGCCAAGATAAAAAATAACCTTCATTTGTTTTTGTTCTTTTTCTTTCTGCTGGTACTGGCATCTTGTGGTTTTGCCGAAAAAAGTGCGATTACCAGTGTCTTAGAGAAACGTGATCAAGCTGTTTCTGAACGCAATATTATCGCCTTTGCGCAACTGTTGGCCGATGATTTTATGGAAAATGGCATCAACAAAGAAGCGCGAATCAGTCAAGAAGCGGCATTGTTTAAGCAATTTGAACAAATTAAAATGCATTCCCATGCTCGTACCATTACCTTGCATGGCCCTCATGCAGAATGTGAACAGAGCTACAGCCTGCGCGTCTTGCGTGATGGCGATTGGCGTTCAATGGTGCAGCGGGAGCGCATTCAACTTAAAAAAAACGCCCATGGCTGGAAGATTATCGGAGGGATTTGAACGTGCCAAACATTGCCATTGGTATTCCTGCTCGTTTTGCATCCACCCGCTTTCCCGGCAAGCCTTTGGCCATGCTCTGTGGCCAGCCCATGATTGCCCACGTTGTTCGCGGTGCAATACTGGCTGATATTGGGTCTGTTATTGTCGCCACAGACGATCAGCGTATTGCCGATGCTGCCTCGGCGGCTGGCGCAGGTGTATTTATCAGCGCGACCCACCACAACAGTGGCAGTGAGCGTTTGGCAGAAGCTTTTGCAGGTACTGACGTAGATATTGTGGTCAATGTGCAAGGTGATGAACCATTGATTGAAGCGGCTGCCATTCGCGCTGTTGTGCGCCCTTTTGCAAAAAACGCCGCGCTTTCTATGGCCACATTGGCACACCCCTTGCAACGTGAAGATGATTTGTACGATGCCAACGTGGTGAAAGTGGTTTGCAATGCCAAGGGTAACGCCATGTATTTTAGCCGTTCAGCCATTCCTTTCCCGCGCCAGGCTGGCGCCGTAACCTTGCAACATGTTGGTCTTTATGCCTACCGCCATGCATTTTTAATGCAATACCATGGCTTAACCGATTGCCCTGCGGGTAGAAGCGAACAACTGGAACAATTAAAGGTGTTGCATCATGGTTATACGATTGCAGTGACAACGGGTGCATTTCATAGCATTGGTGTGGATACCGCAGAAGATTTAGCCCGTGCTGAGGCCGTTTTAAAGCGCCGCGATGGTAAGCATTCAGCTACCCCATAACGCATGGGCATGGCGAATCAACAATGACTCCACATGCGCGCGCTGGCTATCACCACCTTCGAGCGCGATAGATGTAACAGGGTTATCTTGCATACCACAAGCAACAATACCTGAAAAATGATGCAGGTCAGGCGATATATTCAAGGCAATGCCATGAAAGGCGATCCATTTACGACAACGTACGCCCACTGCGGCGATTTTGTTGCCATTCACCCATACCCCAATACCACGTGATGATCGTTCTGCATGAATTTTCATATCTTGCAGTGTGGCAATAACCATTGTCTCAAGTTTTTGCACATGCATGTGTAAATCACGTTGCTTTCGTAAATCTGCAACAACATAACACAGCAATTGCCCAGGTCCATGGTACGTGACTTGGCCACCCCGACCCGTACGGTGTGTTTTAATATAAACACCATCAAATTGTTGGCGCAAAACATCGGCGGCTTGTGCAGAAGTACCCAAGGTAAAAATGGGCGGGTGCATGGTAAGAATCAAGGTATTGCCCGATTCGTTTGCCAATACCGCTGCAACTATTTTTTCTTGTTCGGCAATAGCATCAGGGTATGCCTGTATGGGATGGCGAACAACAGCTAACAACAAGCACTATCACCTTTGTTTTCTATCATTTCATGGTTAAAAGGCATGGTGTTGTTACCGCAGCCTTCAAATATGCCGTAGTGCTTAGAGAAATCACCAATAAAATCAAAATGTTGCGAAAACCGCGTACCGTGCAGCATGCGCCATGTATTACCACAAACAGGAAAAATACGCCCCGCTTCCATACTATGGTGTTGATCCAATGTGAAAACATCGCCAACGTGATTGATGCTGCCACGATAAACCACAGCTTGACCGTAGTCTTCGCAAGCATGTTCCATATTTTCTAATTTAAACAAACGGTAAGTGGCTGAAAAAAATTGTATATTGCCGATACGCTCGGCTAATTTTTCATCGGTTATTGTCAGCGTACGGCTTTCCATTAAACGAGGGTCGATAAAACCAGCAGGGCGCGAAAGGGCGATGAAATCATTCCAATACAAGGCTCCACCCAAGCATTCGCCATACAAAACGGGGTCTTCACGCACAGACTTCGCAACACGGCGGTCGGCATAAACATCCGAGAAATAAAACTCTCCGCCTGTTTTTAACAAACGGTGAACGCCACGCAATACCGCCTCTTTATCAGGTGACAAATTGATCACACAATTAGAAACAATCACATCAAAACTTTCAGCCGCTAAGTTTAGTTGATCTAATTTCTCAATATAACCGTGCAAGAAAGATACGTTATCAAAACCAAATTTTTCGGCATGGTATGTTTGATGTTTTTTGGCTATGACCAGTTGTTCGTCGGTCATATCGACACCGACCACCGAGCCAGTCTTACCCACCAATTGCGCCAGCGCATACACATCCCGTCCTGTACCACAGCCCAAATCCAATACGCGGCAGCCTTCCAGCAGGGCAGGGCAAACAAGACCACAGCCATAATAGCGAGACAGTACATCGGCGTGAATATTCACCAGCAATGGTTTAAGCCAAGAAGGCATATTACTGCTGTCACAACAGGCTGTTGTTTTTAAGTCGGCAGTACTTGTTAGTTCTTTACCATAATATTGTTGAACAATATCGTGCATTGTATATATACTCTCATTTTGTAAGATTTTGATAACTGTGTCGTTTGTGTCGTTTATTTCATGCCTTAATTACATCTATGGGCTTTCCTTTCAAGACAGGAAGCCTCAATCAGCACGATAATTCGCTGAATATCAGATTAAGCATCAAGGCTCATTAGAATCTTTTTTACCCTAGCATGAATGAATCTGGAAATTTTATTTACAGCAACATTTTCACCATGTTTTCTATCAAAACTCTCTTTTAATACTTCAGCTTCAACAAGGATCTTGCCACTCATTTTCTTTAAGTTCTGAAATACAATGCTGCTATTTACACCTATATGTTCGGAAAACCGCTGCCAATGACGAATAGCAATCCATTCGGGTCTATATTCACCACCAATTTTCATGGCAGCTTTACTATTGAGGTCGGGGTAAATAGCTGTACTCAACAAGTCATAAAAAGGTGCCAGCTTAGGCCCCTGTTGGGTAAATAGTATGGATATGTTTTTACCATGTGCATCAGCGTTGCCGATAAGATAATTAAAAATAGTCCATTGCAATAACGCGTTAACGTCTGCTATTGGGTTAATACTATAATCCCGAATAAGTTGAAAGCAAGTCTGCAAAGATGGCCCGCCCTCATTTTGATACTTCATCTCTGAAGCCACACCAAGAGCCTGGCAAAAGTCCTCTTGATGCAACCTAACTATTTCACCATTGGCATTGCGTAAGCGGTCATAGCGTTCAATCAAATAGAGCGGCTGCTCTTTTTGGAGCAACGTAACTTTAGGTACATTCAAGCCCATCTTTTTTGCAAGCTGCATACAGAACATCTCATTTTCTACGCTGTTTAAAAAATGTTCCATCGGCGGTTTAAGAATATGAGAGCTTGGCACATGACCTTTTGTTAGACTTACCACGCCATTATCATAGAAAACGGGCAACTTATTTTGCGCACCAGCAAGGGAAAGGCGTATGTCTCCTTCTCCAACAAGCATCGGTTTCTGCGGCATTTCTCTAACCAAACGGTTCAACGTATGATCATTGAGTGCCTGATATTCACCATCATCAGACCAAAGCTCTCCCACAGGCAGAAGGGTAACGGCTCCTGCACACTCACCTCCAACCGCCTCCAATAATGCAAAGTCATTACTCTGAGATACACCAAGTTGAAGACTGATCACCTTACGCAGCTCCGATTCAGGTAAAAGGTTTGCAAAAAATGATCGGGCAACATCATTTTCAAAAGCAGCGTATTGCAGTGGTAAAGAGAGGGAGAGGGGCAATGCATGACTACACTCAACCCATGACTTTTCATATTGAAACAAAAATTTACGCTTTTCATCCAGCGTTAAGCGACCCACATGCGCTTTGAGTAGGTATATATCCAGAGCATTGCTCATTTATAGGTGTTTTGAAGGGTGGCGCGAGTGCTTGACCAGTTACGCGGCGTTACCGCAATGTCTAGACCTAAACACTGAAGTACATGAAGGACTTTCCCCAACTCCAGCGTCGGCTTACCATTTTCAAGGTTGGAAATAAAACGCACACCTACGGCACAAAGCGCCGCAAGTTCAGCTTGTGTGGCAGACTGCCTTTTTCTATAAATACGAACCAGTGTTCCAATCTCTTCAGTGGAGGTAATATTACCGTACGGTTCTTTTTTACTGTTTTCTTTCATCATTCACCTTGTTTATTCCCGTACGGGAACCCTAGACCGAGTGAGGTATAGTATCAATAAATATTGCCAACATGGAAAGGATTACGGTGACATTTTACTTGACAACTATCAGTATGGCTATAGAAAGTTGAATCTGCTGAAAGTGGTGAACCTATTTTCTTTGGAATCCTTCTGCTTTTCGAAATATCTAAACTTTTTCGGAGCCAGCAATATTGATGAATTGTTTTTTAATAAAGGGCGGTTTATGTGAGAACAATCTGGTATCAATTGATATACCTTTTCAAACTTTTCTTCTCTGGCTTGCTGCTTGCTCTATTGCTGCCTTTTATAATTAATGAGGCGCAAGCACTTACCCAAGATAAAGAGCGGCGCATGAATATTGGCTTGAGCCTATTTCCCAATATTATTTCTGTCGATACTGAACTTGTTAATAAACGTGATTCAAATAATACACTACAACTGTCCTTTGTCTTTGTTCATAAGAAGGAGGAAGGGGTGGCTGTGGTAGAGAAGTTTATTAAAAAAGTAAAAACCATTCGCAAAAACCCTATCAAAGCTCAGTTAATCGCTTTGAATGATCTGATAACGACCAGTCCTGCTGATATTAAACAACAACATGTCATCGCGATTTTTATCACTGAAGAGTTGGTTGATTCCGCTTTAGATCGGCTGCTTGTTTTCAGCGTGAAAAACCATATTCTGGTTTTCTCTCCTTTTGAACATGATATAAGCCGGGGCGTAACAGTGGGAATTTTTGTGGGCAGTAAAATTCTTCCTTATATTAACATGACCAATGTCAAACGATCTGGCATTAAATTTTATCCACTCTTTTTAAAATTGGCACGAATTTATGAATAACCCCACTCCATCAAAACGAAAAGAGACAAAGCTAACACTCTCAGCAAGCATTATGCTTTGTATGATGGTCATGATCTGTCTTATTTTTACATTGCTGTACGCTGATTGGCACTGGAACAAAGAAGTTGATTTGCGTTCACAAGAGCAAAGTAAAGCTGACTTGCTATTGATGAGTAGCAAGTCAATGCTAGAAACAGAACTTAGCAGTGGCAGTACTGATAAATTAACAGCATATGTTGATCATTTGCTATTATTGCGTGACCCTAATACAAAAAAACCTTTATTGGCTGGTATTGTTGTAGAAACCATGTTTGAAGGTGTTATTATTGATAATATGCCAGAAGATATATACAGCACTTTTCTTGCGGAAGATAGCTTGTTTAGTAATGATGATGAACGCAGCATGCTTGGTGTTGTAAGCATTTATTACAGCGATGCTTTGTTTAAAAAAATGCGCAGTGAAGCATTGTGGGGATTGTGTCGGTTAGCTGGTGGTTTTCTACTATTGTTGGCGATTGTATTCCTATTGCTTAATTACCTGTTGCGCCCGTTTAGCCGTTTGGTTGAAAATTTACGCCAACTAAACACCGAGCAAGAATACAATCTTGCCCCCTTGCGAGGTGCAAAAACAAGAGAGATATCTAGCATTCATCATGCATTAGGAGATCTTCTGGATGCCCTACAAGGACACAGGGCGCACTTAGAAGAGCGCGTCTATGAGCGAACGCTAGCACTACAAGATGCCGTTGAAGAGGCTAAGGCAGCCTCTCGGTCAAAAAGTGAATTTCTTGCCAATATGAGTCATGAAATTCGAACGCCGATGAATGCCATCATTGGACTAACACGGCTTACACTGCAGGAAGATTCCATTAACAAAAAGAGTAAGGAATATTTATCTACTGTATTAAGCTCATCGGAGTCTTTGCTGCTCATTATTAATGATATTCTTGATTTTTCTAAGATTGAGGCTGGGAAGTTAAGTATTGAACATGTCGAATTCCAACTTTTTGATGTCTTGGATGCACAGTCTGACATGTTCCGTGAGCGCATTTCTTGCAAGGGCATTGAATTCATTGTCGGTGCAGAAAAGGGCACGCCATCTGCTCTCATAGGCGACCCTTTGAGGCTCAACCAGATTTTAACTAACTTGATTGGAAATGCCGTTAAATTTACGGAACAGGGTGAGATCGTGGTGCGAGTGTCCTGCATTGAACGCTCCCCCGATGAGGCAACCTTATGTTTTTCAGTATGTGATAGCGGTATTGGTATCCCACAAGCGACCCAATCTAAATTATTCGAAGCGTTTTCTCAGGCGGACAGTTCGACAACACGTAAATATGGTGGTACGGGGCTAGGGCTAACGATTAGCAACCAACTGGTATCTCTCATGGATGGGAGAATATCAGTCACTAGCGATATAGGTAAAGGGAGTGTGTTTAGCTTCAACATTCCACTGGTTTTACAGCAATCGGGCAAAGAACGTCGGTATTTGAGTGCCGATAGCATGCAAGGCGTTCGCATCTTAATGGTGGATGATAATGCTACATTTTTATCTTTAATGCGTCATATGCTTGAATCATTTAAACTTAAAGTGGACGCTGCATCATCGGCTATGCAAGCGTTGGATATGTTAGAAAAACAAGCAGCTATGGATAATCCCTACGAATTGATATTATTGGACTGGATGATGCCTGGTATGGATGGTCTTCAAATGCTCAAGCGTTTGCGTAATATTGATGGCCTTGCAGATGTTCCTGTGATTATGATGACAGGGTTTGGTCATGATAAAGAGTTACGATTGGCAATGGAGCAAGGTGCCGATGCTTTTTTATTAAAACCACCAAAGCAGTCGATGTTATTCAATGTTATTTCTGAAGTTGTGGGTGGGAATGTTGTTGCTGAACAGCGAGAAACATTGACGCAACAAGATGTCAATATTCGTCAGATCAATCACATGACAGTGTTGTTGGCAGAAGACAATGAAGTGAATCAAATGGTCGCAAAAGGTTTGCTTGATGCTGCAAATATCACATTACATATCGCCAATAATGGTCAAGAGGCGCTTGACATCTTATGTGAAGAAGGGGTCGAATATTATGATGTCGTGTTGATGGACATGCAAATGCCAGTGATGGGTGGTTACGAAGCGACGCGACGAATTCGCCAAATGCCAGGGTTTTCGGATCTACCTATTATTGCTATGACGGCTCATGCCATGTCGGGTGACCGAGAAAAATGTATGTTAGCAGGAATGAATGACTATATTAGCAAACCTATTGATGCAGACCAGTTTTATGCAACATTAGCACGTTGGTATCGGCGCAAGCAAGAACGTGAAAGTGCTTCTCTACCTAAGAAAATAATCGAACATAATACAAAAGAAAAACGTGGCTTACCCAGCAAGCTAACAGGGTTTGATCTTTCCCGTGCTTTAAATAATGTCGCTAATGATGAGGACTTGTTAATAACTATTATGCAAAAATTTAGCGATAGCCAAGCTGATGTTGCCCAGGAAATTCGAGCCGCCTTGCATAAAGAGGACCATGAACTTGCCCATCGCCTCACACATACCCTGAAGGGTTTAGCTGGAACCCTGGGTGCATTTACCTTGCTTGAGCAAGCAGAGCGTCTAGAAATGGAAGTGACAACGAATAAAACGCTTGCCACACTGTTAGATAGCACTGAAAAGCTGGATGTTATATTAGCTGATGTTGTTACTACTATTCGGCAAGTAACGGGTGATTAAGGAAATTAAATAACATGTGTCTGGGTAAGTAAAAGAAAGACGCAAAGTTACATCTCATAACGCACCAACAACCAGCCGCGCCTACCAATATCTGGGAAGTCATTTGCATACGTTTGAGCGATGAATCCACCCCCGAAATTATAAGCGGGTGATGGATAACGTACTGCCCGATCAAAAATATTACGTATGCCAAACGACAATGATATTCCCTTTATTAAAAAATCTTGTTGTTGTAGCGACATATTCCATACCATATTAGAAGGCGCGGCTTTGCGTGGGTCAAAAGCGGCTCTTGCCCGTTTACCCATATATTGCAACCAAAGATGCACTGTGTTGTTTGACATTGGCTGATAAGCAAGCTGTGCGTTTGCAAGCCAACGCACAGCACCAACAAGTTCAGTCGCTGTGACATTATCATGTGTTTTTTCATAACTCACATTGCCATCAACACGAAGGTTTTTAAACAATAACGTTTGCCCTTCGAGTTCTAGCCCTATTCGCCTTCCGCTATTCATGTTTTGCATCACTTTATTGACATCCCTGTTAATAAAGTTACTTAGTGTCGAATAAGCCAGCACCCCACGAATGGTTGTTGATCCTTCTTTATAAACATAGCCAAGGTCATAGTTTCTACTGACCTCCGCTTTAAGGTTTTGGTTTCCTTTTTCTACTCCTTGAAGGTACAATTCGAATGCACTGGGGGGGCGAAAAGCTGTTGCAAACTGTGCTTTCAAAATATGATGGTTATTCATGTTATATACAGCTGCAAAACGCGGCGATACATTACTGCCCACATCATTGAAACTATCAAAGCGAATGCCCGTGGTAATGGTGAGTGCCTCGGTAAGGTGCCATTCATCCTGCCCAAACATTGCTTTTTCAGTACGTTTAATACCTTCTTTCAACCAATTGTTTGCACCCGTTCCGTTTTGCCAACCGTTGATTGGTTGGAGCGTGGTAAAATTAAAATTATTGCGGGTCCATATATCGTAAGCTTTTGTGATATTAAATGTCGCGCTCAGCAAAAGATCGTGGTTTGCCCATGATTTTCTTTGCCATTCAATATCCGCATTTGTTCGACGTTCACTGTAATGACTGTTACTGATAATACCATTTTGAGAGACCGCACCAAAAGCAGTTGTACCTTTGGGCCAAAGAACGAGGTACTCAGTATAAGCTTTCCGTTGCTCACCTACACCTATTTTAAGTTGTTGCTGTTCCCCCCATGACCATGTGTGATCCAATGCATAATCTGTCTGCTGATGGGTTAAATAGCCTGCCTGACTAGAAGGAGCCAGCAAGTAGTTTAGACCAAATGCTTCATAATTGGTGTTTTTACTATGCCGCGCATGAAAAGTAAAACCTCGCCAATCAACATCCAGATTCAAATTCTGACTGCGTTTTTTATCATTCACAATACCAGGGGCATAGGAGAAACTACCAGGATTAGAGAAAACGCCAGTCCCATCAGCTCCACTTATGACCCCTGAATTAGGGGACGTTTGCAGGGCAGCATTGAGTCGAGCAACCACAGGGGTTTCATCGCCTGTGTCCAAAGATAGTTCTACCATGCGATTGCGCAGTGTGTTGCTATGAACGGCAATAGCATTGGCATGCCGCGTAATCACATTCACCACCGCTCCTAATGCATAACCGCCATACATCGCAGCGCCAGGGCCTCGAATTATTTCGATACGTTCAACAATACCAAGGCTGTAGTTGCCAAGGCTAGAACCCGATGCAAAGAGTAAATCATCAGAGCGGCGACCATTCAATAAATACAGAAGTTTTGCCACACCAAAAATAGCGCCACTACCGCGAACATTAACCACGGTCTCCCCCGTTGATTGACGACTGATCGTTATGCCCGGCACAAGGGACAATGCTTCGTTTACATTACTGACCCCCATCGCTTCGAGTTCACGCCCCTGCAACACCGTCACCATGCCCGGTACATAATCAGCATTCATCTTGGTTTTTGTGGCAATATCGGTCATTTCGTCCAGCATGTTCATCATGTTTTTCATTGCATTTTCAGCACTGAAATAGGACGTGTCCTCAGCATGTAATTGAGTTAAAGAACCCAATAAAAATAGTGTCAACATAAAAATTAAGCGCATATAAATATTCCTTGACGGTCAACTATTCATTGTTATTTAATAAATGCAAGAATTGTCGCAGCAGCAAGCATAAAAGCCCCGATAGTATACAATGCTTTTGATTGAGATGTACGTTATTCAACACAAACTCTTTTGGGTGCAAACGTACCGAAATGATTTTTCTCAACGTAAGAAGCGTGGCTGCTTGTTTGTGCGCTATGCGATGTGGTGACCATTTTCATAAAGGGTTATAACGCGGTCTTTTCTATCAAACGACTATTGACAGCTTTTTCATGGCTGCAAGCATGGCTTGCATGGCCTTTGCAGACAACAATCTCCCATCTTGGTGGCGCGATACGCCCCCCAATCGTCAACGTCGATTGTTGGCTTCTACACAAAATGGCGTATCAATCACCGTTGATCAACGCCAGTTATATAATTTTTCGTAACTACTCAGCCCTCCCAAATCAAGTAGCTTTGCAATAGCTTTTTTTATTGTCATAGTCCGCAAGATGAAAATTTGCATGCCAACGCGAGAGGAAATTCATATTGCCTATGAACAGGGTGAAGAGGCTGTTGTTGAGCT
>JAUZQQ010000051.1 GCA_030950905.1 Mariprofundaceae bacterium | reverse complement strand
CGGATATGGCAGGTCATATCATGATGGGCTTTGGTATGCTTTCGTTGCTTGTTGCGGCGATATCCTTGCACAAGCAGAGCGATATAAAACGGATGTTCTCCTTTTCATCCATTGAACACATGGGGTTGATGACCTTTGCCTTTGGCATAGGAACACCTTTGGCAGCGTTTGCTGCACTCTTGCATATGACCGTACACTCCTTGGTGAAATCAGGGATTTTTTTTACTGTCGGGCATGCCTCACAAATGATGGGAACGCAAAAAATGGCGGAGATTCGCGGTTTGATTTATCACAATCCAGCCATTGGATGGGGATTATTGATCGGCACGGCTGCCATTGCAGGGTTTCCACCATTTGGCGTATTTATGAGTGAGTTTTTGCTTTTTACGGCGACACTTGAATCGTATCCATGGCTGACGCTACCGCTATTGTTGGGCTTGTTGGTGGCAATGGCGGGTCTGTTTCGTTTTGTGCAACCGATGGTTTATGGTGAGCCAGCCAAACAGGCCAAAAATATTCGCGTCACTATGCTACCCGTTTACATTCATTTTGGTTTAGCACTTCTTTTGGGGCTGGCTATTCCAGATTTTTTAGCCCATTGGTACCATCAGGCCGCCATGTTGATTACCAGGGGATTATCTGAGAATGGAAGCGAGGGCGTATGAGCGATTTAAGCAATACATGGTTTGCAGAACGTCTTGGCGACCATGGGATTCACTCTCGCTATCTTCAAAACCACCATCCAACCCATATGCCATGCCTAGAGATTCGACGTTTGGACTGGTCACATGCAGCTGAAGAAGCAAAACGTCTGCTTATGCGTCTGGTTGCCGTATGGGCGGTGGAGATAGAACGGCAGGATGATTCGACGCAATTATATACTTATATGGCATTGGCTCACGGCGAACACCGCCATGTCCTTTTACGCACCCCTATCAATCAGGAAAAACCTGAAATATTTAGCATTACGCAACATTTTATTTCGGCATGTCGTATGGAAAGAAATATACAAGATATGTTTGGCATTCTGGTTAAAAATATTCCCGATGCCCGTTTATGGATAAAACACGAACATTGGGCCGAAGATGCACATCCCCTGTTGCATGATTTTAATGGTAAAAAACCGATAACGCCTGATCCTGAGCGTCTCCACATTGATTATGATTATGTGCCTTGTGACAGTGAATCTGTGTATGCGATTCCTGTCGGCCCCGTTCACGCAGGCATTATTGAGCCTGGTCACTTTCGTTTTCTCGCCGTGGGTGAAAAAATCCTGAATATGGAAGAACGCTTGGGTTATGTCCATAAAGGTATCGAAAAAAGCATGCAAGGGCGAACAGCCCATGAAGGATTAAAGCTTGCCAGCCGTATTTCAGGCGATGCCACGGTGGGGCATAGCTGGGTTTTTGCGCAAGCCTGTGAATATGCGGCGAATATAACGATTTCTAAACGTGCCAGCTATATTCGCGGCATTTTGTGTGAACGCGAACGCATGGTCAACCATATCGGTGATATTGGTGCGATTTGTAATGACGCAGCCTTTGCATTTATGCATCTGCAATGCTCACGATTGCGTGAAGATATGGCGCGTTTGCATGCTCAAATATTTGGTCACCGTTTATTGATGGATAGCATAACAATCGGTGGTGTAACCGATGATTTAAGCCGTGATAGCTGTCAAAGGATTATTCAACAAACCCGTGATATCGCCAAAGAAGTTGAGCACTTGCGAGAGATTTATGCCGATAACCCATCAATTCAACAACGGGTCATTGGTGCTGGCATTGTGCGGACGAATGATGCCAAAGACATTGGCTTACTGGGGTATGTTGGGCGTGCATCGGGGTACTATGCTGATGAACGCATTGAAGAAGCTTATGCACCCTATGACGAGTTGAAAGTATCCATTCCACAAGGGAAACTCGGCGATGTTGCCACCCGTGTGTGGGTGCGCTTTGAAGAGATTGCAAATGCGTCGCAGATGATTATTCAGTGGCTAGAAACCCTGCCTGAAGGCGATATCCAAACACCATGGCTAGCCCCCAAGGCGGGAGTATCAGGCTTTGCAGCGATCGAAAGTTGGCGCGGTGAAGTGGTAACATGGGTGCGTTTTGGCAGTTGTGGAACGGTAGCGCGTTATTTTGTGCGTGATCCATCGGTGATGAATTGGTTGGGACTAGAGCTGGCAGTGCGCACGGTTCCCGTTCCTGATTTTCCTTTGGTAAATAAATCATTTAACTGCTCTTACGCAGGCCATGACCTTTAGCTTAAATATTTCAGGGGATGGCTGAATAGTTGCAATTTAGGAGGGTAAGATGTTAAGCATCATACGACAAATCATCAAAGTCGGAACGATTACAGAGCCACTGCCCGCAGGTGATGGCTTCGAGCAACTGGGTGCTCAATTAAAAAACACCATTAAACAATGTTTTCAAGGTTCTCTGGCTATTCGATTGGTCGATGCAGGTTCATGCAACGGCTGCGAACTTGAAATTCACGCGACCAATAACGCCTACTATGATATGGAACGTTTTGGTCTCTCTTTTACAGCAAGTCCACGTTTTGCTGATATGCTGTTGGTGACAGGGCCTGTGAGCATCAATATGAAAACCGCCCTAGAGATGACCTATGATGCCATGCCAGCACCCAAGCTGGTCTTGGCACTGGGTGATTGTGCGGTGAATTGTGGTGTGTTTGGTAAAGATAATTATGCCATTGCTGGTTGTGTGGCAGATATTATTCCTGTTGATGCTGTGCTGCATGGTTGTCCACCTACGCCTGCGGCGATCATTCGGGGGATCTTACAGGTGGTCGATTCAACGCATCATGCGGCATGAATTTAATTACGGTGACCGTTTACCACTTGAAAAGACCAATATATCCGTTAATCTGCAACATAGACTTGTCATTTTAATCTGGATTGCATACACAGATGCCATTATTTTTTACCCACGCCCATGACCTTGATATTTTGCAGACAAAGCTTGCCAAGACCCTGCGTGACTCACCTTTGCCATCGCCATTTATGGTCGAAACCATTGTTGTTGCAGACCCTGCAATAGCGCGGTGGCTGGGCTTGCAACTGGCAACATCACTTGGCATTCATTGCAATCAGAAGGATGTAAAACCTGCTGCTTGCTTGCGTGGTATTATCCAACGAGCCATGCCGCATGCGCCAAAACGTGACCCCTTGAATTGCGAACGTATGGTATGGTTGGTTTTTTCGCTGTTACCATGTTTGTTGGATGAAGCCCCTTTTTCACCCCTAAAAGACTATTTGCTTGATGATGCAGGCGGCATAAAACGCTGGCAATTGGCTAAGCGCATCGCCCACGTCTTTGACCGTTACCAAGATTACCGTCCCGCTTGGATTCGGGCATGGAGCGCGGGAGAAGAAGATCATTGGCAGGCATGTTTATGGCGAGCATTGCTTACAAGTGTGGGCAAAAACCAGCACCGTGTGGCAGTCATAGATGCATGGTTGGCTCATAATGAAAACATAAACGAAGAGAATTCCCCAGCCCAGCGCTTGTGTTTTTTTGGTGTGGAGAAAATGCCGCCTTTGTTGCTGCAATCACTGCATGTGGTGGCCCAGCATCGTGATGTGCTGATTTTTCAATGGCAGATACAGCCAAGCAAGCATCCTTTGTCTCAAGCATGGCGCATGACTGATGGAATGCTATCAAATACGGAGCAAAGCAAGACTGATCGCGTGCCATCTCAAACATGGCCGCCCACCATACTAGGTCAGCTTAAAAAGGCATTAATATACCAGCAAAGCAACACAGGGGAGGCTAGTCCACGCCTCGCTGATGCCTCGCTGCAACTCCATAGCTGCCATAGCCCCATGCGCGAAGTAGAAGTATTGCACGATGCGTTGCTGTCGATGTTGGATGCCGATGTTTCGTTACAACCAGAAAATATATTGGTCTTGGTTCCAGAAATCAGCCGTTATATGCCGTATATTGCAGTGGTGTTTGCCGAACATGATTCACGCCCTTTTATACCGTGGAATATATCGGATGTTTATATTCCCGATGAGCATCCCGTGATTGAGATATTTTTTCAATTACTGCAACTGCCCGAAAGTCGTTTCACGCAATCAGAAATACTTGCCTACCTTGATGTGCAAGAAATCACCCAGCATTTTGAGATGAATGACGAACACCTGTTTATTGTTCGTACCATGTTGGCGCAGTTGAATGTGCGCTGGGGCGTGGATGCCATACACCGTGCATCTTTTGGTCTTCCTGCATGGGCGGAGCAAAGTTGGCAGGCAACAGCAGATCGTTTGTTTGCGGGTTACGCGCTGGGTGATGACCAAGCGTGGGCGGGCATTGCGCCAGTAGCCATTGATACCAATACTGCCACGGCAATGGCAGCATTTTTTGCGTTGTTTGATACTTTGAACCGCTGGCGGCTGCTATTAAATACGACGCAAACAGGCTTGCAATGGCAACAATCGTTGTCCCTCATGCTGGATGAGGTGTTTGGCACGGCAGAGCAAACACAGGGGAAAATTGAAAGCATTCGTTACGCAGTGGATGAATTTTCTCGAAGCACGGGCAATACGATGGTGGACGTGTCGCTGCTACACCGTTGTTTAAAAGAAAAACTTCAATCGAACGAGCAACATCCACGGTATTTTAGCGGTGGCGTGAGTTTTTGTGCGATGCGTCCCATGCGTCCGTTGCCTTTTCGTATTATTGCACTGCTGGCCATGCATGATTTGGCTTTTCCGCGTCGTGATGTGCCGTGTGAATTCGACCTGATGGCAAAAGCACCGCAAGCGGGTGACCCCAACCATAGCCAAGCGGATCGTTATACCATGCTGCAAACTGTATTATCCGCGCAAGATATTTTGTATATTAGTTACTGTGGTCGCAGTATTAAAAATAATACACCATGCCAACCTTCGGTCGTGGTCGGTGAGCTATTGGAAGCATTAAATGAAAGCATAGAACAACAAAAAGACCGGCCAAGCATCAGCGAGCAGATGACCACCCAGCATCCCATGCAGCCTTTTTCTATGGAGAATTACGGGGAAACTTCTCCTTGTTACAACAAGCATTGGGCAAACATCAGCGAAAAGATCATGGGTGATTCTAGCGTTTCAACCAGCAAGTATTGGCCGCAACACAGGCTTGATGCAGAAGAGCCAAGCAACAAGAGCATTAAGTTATCGGCGTTGATTCGTTTTGCCTGCGACCCTGTGACGTTTTTTTTCCAGCAACGCATGAGTATACGCTTGCAGGCTGGCGAAGAACAGGTGGACGATGAGATTTTCACCTTGAATACGTTACAGCAATGGCAGGTTCGGCAACGCATTGTAGAAAATACGATGCAAGGTGACAGGATCGACGCAGGGCGTTTGGCTGCCGAAGGCTTGTTGCCGCATGGGGCTTTTGCCGCTGGGCAATTATGCAAGGAATCGGAGATTGTCCATGATCTTCAACAGGCATTGCTGCCTTATGCTGAGACCACAAGTACACCGCAAAGCATTGCATTGTCTTTCGCTAGGGAAACAGGCGATGCCATCACCGTGAGTGGGCAGCTAACGGGTTATTACCCAGAGAAAGGTTTGTTGCATTACACAGCCAGCAAATACAAAGCGAAACCTGCACTGAAGCTGTGGTTGGAACATCTTGTCTTGTGCGCCGCAGGTCGCTACCCCAACGGCGAGAAAAGCCTGTTATTGTGCCAAGATGCCAGCAAAACAATCCACCCCATGCCGCAACAAGAGGCCTGTCTTATACTGGATGGTTTTGTCTTGGCCATGCAAGAAGGCTTGCGTCGGCCTTTGCCTGTATTTAAAAAATCATCATGGAAGTGGGCTGATGCTATCCATCGAAAAAAAGGCACGCAGCTAGCACAAAAAAGCGCAGAAACAGGCTGGCACACCACCAACGATGCGTTCCCCGGTGACGAAGATCATCCTTACATTCAACTGGCGATGCGCGGTATCAAAGGTGTGCCGATGGCATCCCCTGAATTTGCCACGTTGGCAGAACAATGGTATTTACCTTTACTGGAAAGAACGGTGGATGCATGAATACGCACATGTTGGAGTCCACTATACAATGACCTTCCGCCACAGCAAACGCTCAAAACCCACTGCCACCACGGCAAAGGTGCATAGCTTCATCACGTTGCCATATTTCTCTTGCAAGTGTGGCATGTATGTATGTATGCAACTGCTGCTCAGCTTGCGTAAAGGCCTTCGTTACTGCTATGGTGTTCAACAATAGTTCATTCGATGCGTTCCTGATTGCCTTGCCGCTCATGCCTG
>JAUZQQ010000050.1 GCA_030950905.1 Mariprofundaceae bacterium | reverse complement strand
CGCCTTAGCATCCATGGGAATTTACGTATTTAGTGCCAATTATCTGCGCTCTGTATTAAAAACCGACCATGCGCTGGATACTTCCAGCCATGATTTTGGTAAAAACATCATTCCCAATGCCGTTAGCAATGATAATATTTTCGCCTTCCCTTTCCTTAAAGGAAACACCAGTGCATCAGGCTATTGGCGCGATGTTGGCACTATTGATGCCTATTGGGAGGCCAATATTAACTTGGCGGAGCTTGAGCCTGATTTAAACATGTACGATAAAAAATGGCCGATTTGGACATACCAAGAGCAACTACCGCCTGCTAAATTTGCTTTTGACTCTGATGCTCGGCGCGGTATGGCTGTCGATTCTTTGATTTCAGGTGGCTGCTTGATCACAGGCTCAACCGTTCGTCGTTCTGTACTGTTTTCCAATGTTCGGGTTCACTCCTACTCTGAAATATCAGACAGTGTGATTCTTCCCGATGTTGAAATAAAACGTAACTGCCGCATTCGGCGTTGTGTGATTGATAAAGGAAGCATCATCCCTGAAGACACTGTTATTGGTGAAAACATAGAAGATGATCGCAAACGTTTTTACGTTAGTGAAAAAGGGGTGGTTTTGGTCACGCCTGAAATGCTGGGGCAAGACCTGCATAGCCTTTAACGCTGGCGAATCGCAGCAGTATAATCAACACATTTAAAGCGTACATGGCAAACCATCACCCTTTATTAAAAACCATCACCCTCACAGCATTAGCGTTGCTCGCATTTGCCGCCAATTCAGTTATATGCCGATTAGCCTTGGGGAACCATGCGATTGACGCATCAACCTTTACTGTTTTGCGGCTGCTGTCAGGGTCGATTGTCCTACTACTGCTAATGACAAGCATGAAAAAAAACACGGCAGTCAACCCAACAAAAGGCAGTTGGGGCGCAAGTTTTATGCTGTTTCTTTATGCCGTTACTTTTTCTTACGCCTACATAACGTTAGACACCGGTACGGGTGCGCTTATATTGTTTGCTGCTGTACAGATCACCATGGTGGTGCTTTCTATCATATCTGGAAATCGGCTACGTTTTAACGAGTGGCTGGGGGCAATCATTGCTTTTTCAGGTTTTGTTTACCTGATTCTGCCTAGGGTGACTGCGCCATCCATGACTGGTTTTTTTCTGATGACAGTCGCTGGCATAGCATGGGGAATTTATACCTTGCAAGGTCGAAATTCAACAAACCCGCTAATGGATACAGCCTATAACTTTTTCAGAACCACGCCTTTTATTGTGTTATTAGCCTTGATCACCATAAACAATCATACGTCCGCCTCATGGGAAGGCATAGTATGGGCACTGCTCTCTGGTGGTCTGACTTCGGGCATCGGTTATACTGTATGGTATATTGCTCTTCAAGGGCTTTCTTCCACATTGGCTGCTGTCCTTCAATTATCAGTTCCCGTGATTGCCGCTTTAGGTGGCGTTCTTTTTGTTTCTGAAGAAATAAGCGTTCGACTTATCGTTTCAACTTTTATAGTGCTGGGCGGTATTTTAGTCGTTATTCTTGGACAAGCACCCAGAAAATCAAATTGACTCCATCAACAACGCGCCAGTAGCAAAGACAAAAACACGCAAAACCACAAAAGCACGCGCCTGCATTTTATGCGTTTCTCTTTCTGGTTCTATATCTTGCAACATCTTTCGCCCAGAAATAATTTGAAGCACGTAAACGGCATACAAACTTAACACAAAAATCAAATGCGCCCAAATGGCAAACGATAATAATTCTTTATGGGTCACCAAGCGTAAGTACCAATCGTGCGTTGCATACAAGTAAATGGGAAACAACAGATCAAAGATCAATAAAAGCATCATCATGCCCGCATGAACGGCATGCCATTTGCGCAAAAGAATCGCTGCAAACAACCACAAAAAGCTGGCTAATACCAGGATGATAGACATCTGCATCAGTCTTCCCGTCCCAAACGCATAGCAAAATCTTCTTTAAAGACTGCTGCAGCTTTTCCTTCTTCGTAATCAATTTCATCATTTTCAACCAAGCGTTGCAAATGATGATCGAAGGTTTGACTGCCATACAATGAGTGGCCATTTTCCATCGCTTTTGGGATCTCACTCCAACGGTCAGGGTCAAGAATGAAATGACGAATCACAGAGTTCACCACCATAATCTCTTGTGCGGCGATACGCCCTTTCCCTCCTTTAAGGGGAATAAGTTTTTGCACCACAACAGCGCGAAGGTTCTCTGAGAGTCGTTCGCGAATAGCATCTTGTTCTTCTCCACCAAAGGCGGCCATAAGCCGTTGCATGGTACCGATCGCCGTCGTCGCATGCACTGTCGCCATCACCAAATGCCCTGTCTCAGCCGCTTGCAAAGCCAGTTGAATGACTTCGCGGTCTCGTGCTTCGCCTGCAACAATGATATCAGGTGCTTCACGCAAAGCATCCATCAGCCCTTGTGTATAAGTGGCAACATCCACCCCTACCTGCCGTTGGCTCACCGTACCTTTATGGGTTGTACCATAGCGAAACTCCATGGGGTCTTCTAAGGTCACCACATGCACAGGTTTTCTTACGATAATGTACTGAAGCATGGCTGCCATGGTGGTAGATTTACCCGAACCTGTAGCACCAGCTATAAGAATAAGCCCATTGCGGGCTTCGCAAATTTCATTGATAACAGGGGGTAAACGAAGTGCTTCAAATGTTGGGATATCCTTGGGGATCACCCGTGCAACGATGCCAAAGTTATTGTTGGTGCGCATCACATGAATACGAAAATGCGCCACATCTTCTAGTGAATATTGGTAATCAAGGTTGTTTCTTTTTTCAATATCAATTTTTAAAAAAGAAACATCCAACATATGGATGATCATTTCTTTGACCAATTTCCTACTCGGCGGTGGAATTTTATCGGGGGATATACTGATCCAAGCACCAGCAATCCGCATCCGTATCCGATCACCCGTCCGCACCAACAAATCTGATGCTTTGTGGCGGGTGCAGGCGAGTAATAAATCATCAATCAAATGCCATTTATCCGCTTTATTAGAAGATGACATTAAATACTTAACTCATTATCGCCCAGGGCATCCAATTGATCCAGACCATCACCATCAGAACTCTCCAGCTTGGCCATTTTCATTTTTAAGCGTAGATCATTGGCTGCATCTGAATTCGCAAGTGCACTTTCTTCGCTGATAAAACCTTCGCGCCACAAGCGTAATAAATGCTGGTCAAACGTTTGCATGCCATAGTTTCCACCCATTTCCATGGCTTCTTTAATTTCACCCACCGACCATTTTTCAATAAGGTCTGAAATACGGGGATTATTGATCAGTATCTCAATCGCAGCCTTGCGCCCACCATCAACGGTTTTAATCAAGCGTTGTGAGATAATCGCCTTTAAGTTCATAGCCAGTCCCAAACGAATTTGTGGATGCGATTCTTCTGGAAACAAGTTCATGATACGGTCCAAGGTTTGATTGGCGTTGTTGGCATGCAGTGTTCCCACACACAAATGCCCTGTCTCTGCAAACTCCAAGGCATGTTCCATGGTTTCTCGATCACGAATCTCACCCACCAAAATTACATCGGGTGCTTGCCTCAAAGTGTTTTTTAATGCTGCTTTAAAGCTTACCGTGTCTGTTCCTACTTCACGCTGGGTAATCACACTTTTTTTATGCCGATGAACAAATTCAATAGGGTCTTCAATGGTAATAATATGACCTTGTTCATTGCTGTTACGGTAGTCCAGCATGGCTGCCATGGATGTCGATTTTCCCGAACTCGTCGCACCAACCATCAACAACAAGCCGCGTTTTTCCATGATTATTTTCTTCATCACCTCAGGCAATTGCAATTGATCCATGGTCGGCACTTCACCCGTTATTTTTCGAATCACCATGCCTACATAGGTGCGCTGGCGAAAAATATTCACGCGAAAACGTCCCATACCATCGTAAGCCACAGCAAGGTTCATCTCCATGGTTTCGGCAAACTCTGCACGTTGTCGCTCACTCATCGTGGCATTGGCGAGTTGCTCGGTTTGAATGGCATTTAATGGCGGTTGTTTTAGTGGAATAACCACGCCTTTAATGCGATAAGCAGGCGGTAAGCCTTCTGCGATATACAAGTCCGAAGCATCTTGCTTTACCATCACCATCAACAAGCGTCGAATTGATAATTTTTCTGGTTCTTTTGCACCCATGGTGTTTAATTCCTAACCATTCATAAACAGCTTTTTATTGTTGGCTTTTTCATAAGCCGCTTCTTGGGTTATTTTTCGCTCTGCGACCAATTTTTTTAAATTCATATCCAGTGTTTGCATGCCTTCACGCTGGCCTGTTTGCATGACTGATACCATTTGAGGGATTTTATTTTCACGAATCAAGTTACGAACAGCCGGCGTACCAATCATAATCTCATGCGCGGCAATACGGCCATGGCCATCGGCTGTTTTTAACAATGCTTGAGAAATAACGGCTTTTAAGGACTCGGATAACATCGCCCGAACCATGCCTTTTTCAGCAGAAGGAAACACATCAATAATACGGTCAATGGTTTTTGGTGCAGAAGAAGTATGCAATGTGCCAAACACCATATGCCCCGTTTCAGCGGCAGATAATGCAAGGGATATCGTCTCCAAGTCGCGCATTTCACCAACCAGAATGACATCAGGGTCTTCGCGCAAAGCAGCTTTTAGCGAATTGGCAAAAGATTTGGTGTGCGGACCTAACTCACGCTGCGAAATTAAAGAGCTTTTTGTTTGATGAACAAATTCAATAGGGTCTTCAATGGTTAAGATATGACCTTTTTCATTTTCATTGCGGTAATCCATCATCGCTGCCAAAGTGGTTGACTTACCTGAACCCGTAGGTCCTGTAACCAAGCAAATACCACGCGGCAACATGGCCAATGATTTAAAAATCTCAGGGCAACGTAATTTTTCCATGCTCAATATTTCAGTTGGAATATTACGGAACACGGCACTTAAACCACGATTTTGTTTGAACACGTTAACACGAAAGCGGGCAATATCCCCCAATGCAAACGAAAAATCCAACTCCAGATTTTCTTCAAATGTTTTTCGCTGTGTATCATTCATGATATCATAAACCATGATTTCAACCTCGCGGTTTTCTAACGCGGGCATTTTGATTCGCGTCATGTCCCCATGAATGCGAATCATCGGGGCAACACCAGCAGACACATGCAAATCTGATGCATCCTGTTTCACCATAAAAGCCAATAGCTCAGAAATATCCATCGATCATCCGTCCTTTATTCATTTGCCCATACTCATCTTTGTTATCCGCACAATAGAGTAACTGGGTTTTAGCTGCAAGTGTTGGCGCATTTTTTGCTCGGCATGGATTCGCCCTTTTGCATCAACCACCAGAGCCATCATATCTGTTTTTTCGAGCGTGGCTAGCAAGCGACTTCCTGCGACAAACAAGGCCGTGCTCCAAACATCTGCTTTGCTTGCCGTAGATGCAACAATGGTGCTGCTTTGTACACGCATCACGGGGTAGCCTGTTTTGGGGTCAAGAATATGATGGTAACGACGGCCATCAAGCATAAAAAAACGCTCGTAATCGCCTGATGTAACGACGCTTTTATCGCCTGATAATGCAAGCACACCGATAACCTTATCGTTATGCCGAGGGTCACGAATACCAATCCGCCAAGGCCTTTCCCCATGCATTCCCATGATGCGAATATCGCCGCCCGCATTAATCATCGCATCTGCGATGCCCCATGATTTTAATACCTTCATTCCTTGATCCAAGGCATAACCTTTGGCGATACCACCCAAATCAATAACACACTGTGAATTACTGCGCTGCCATTGTTGCACACCCACGCGAGACAAGCAATTAGCTGGCTTGCTGGCCATAATCTTAGCAATCACTCTCGGCGAAGGTGGTGTTATAGGCATCTTAGGAAGTGAAAACCCCCACAACAAAGAAAGCATACCCAAAGAAGCAGAAAAAGCACCATCAGTCTGTAACGATACAGCATGACTCATTTGCAGCAAGCTATCCACAGAGGGGGGCAATGTTATGGTTTGCTCTGGCTCTGCATGATTAAATCGTTTCACCGCATTTTTTTCATTGCCATAAATTGTCATCGCATGTTCAATATCTTGCATTGTATTGGCCGCTTCAACAATAGCGTTTTCCGCAGTATCCTGATCAGCAATAATCATAAAAGAAACCATAGTCCCCATGATAAACCGTGTGTCTTGAACCTCATGGGGGGTATTCTTGCAAGCCGATAAAAAAAGAATGACGGGCATCACAGTCAAGAGCAGTCGCAACGCCATCATAGCATACTGTGCTAATATTTTGTGCCGCATAATAAAAAGTCCTATACTTAAGCTTCCATTTTAGCCATGATTACGCACAATTACCTTTAGAATTTTTTTAATGGATAAACCCATGACTTGTTGCTACGCCTATTTATGGCATACAGATTGAAAATACCATGACTGCATCACACCTGCATACCATGACATTAACGTGCATTCCTGAAAAAATGCGTAAGTTTAATATCAAGCTGCCTCTAACCGATCGGTTTTTGATTGATGTCGCCCGTGTTTTGGAGCCTGTAACTTTCAGCCAAGGAACGATTATGTTTCGCCAAGGTGATCTTGGTGATTGTATGTATTTAATTGAGGCTGGCAAGCTGGAGGTTAGCGTAACAACCGCCACAAACACCCAATTGGTGGTTAGCACACTGGGTGAAGGTGAATTGGTTGGCGAAATGGCCTTGGTGGTTGATTTGCGGCGTAGCGCAACCATTACTGTATTAGAAGACGTTGCGTTATTACGCTTATCCAAAGATGATTTTGATACGCTTACGAGCAAACATCCCGCTTTACTCAAAGAGTTTGGAGGTTACATCAAACCTCGTCTGCAAGGTGATCGTTTGGCGACGATTATCACCAGTCTTTTTGGGCATATGGAATTGGGTATCTTCAATGATTTCTCTCGTTCTTTAGAATGGGTATGCCTTGATGCTGGTGAAACCCTGTTCGAGAAAGGTGATCACGGCGATTGTATGTATATTGTGGTAAATGGCCGATTGGGTGTGGTACCCGGGCACAATTTAAGCAATGATTGTTTATTGGGAGAAGTTCGACCCGGTGAGTCTATTGGTGAGTTTTCTGTATTTACCGAAGAAAAACGAAACTCTACCGTGTTTGCAATTCGTGACAGTAATATTGTCAAATTGTCAGCGAAACACTTTTTCACACTGTCTGAAAAACACCCGCGCACGATGTTCTCTATCACCCGAAGTATTATTCAGCGTTACCAACGTGGAAGCAACCCTGAGCGCGTCGACCCCAATAAAAATGGTACGAATATTGCCTTGGTTTATGTCGGTGATTTGGGTCGAAAAATTCATTTTTCTGACGTATTATGTGATGGCTTAATAGAATATGGTAAAACATTACACCTTAACAGTACGCATTTTGATCGTCTCTTTGGCAAAAAAGGCGCGGCTCAAATATCTGCCGAATACGCAGCAGATATTGCTATCATTTCATGGTTAAACGACCGAGAGGTTGAAGAAGACTATATCATTTACGAAGTTGACCCTGCAATGAGTGAGTGGAGCAAACGAAGTATTCGTCAAGCTGATAAAATCCTGATTGTTGCTGATGCATCAGCCCCTTCTAAATTAAGCGGCATTGAAAAGATCATTGAACATATTAATCCACGGGCACGTCAAGAATTAATTTTGCTGCATCAGGAGCTGCCAACGGGTCACCCCCAAGGCACAGCCGTTTGGCTTGATGCGCGCAACGTGAAAACCCATCATCATTTACGAATCAAAGAAAAATCAGACTACAAACGCTTGGCACGTCGTTTGACATCCAACGGGGCGGGGCTGGTACTTAGCGGTGGTGGTGCGCGTGGTTTGTCTCACGTAGGTGTGGTGCGCGCTTTGATGGAAGCTGGGATTGAACTTGACTTTATTGGCGGAACAAGCATGGGCGCGTTGCTTGGTGCTGTTTTTGCAACGGGAAAAAGTTATGAAGAAGTGCTTGATTTGGTGCGCCGTCACTCGTCACCAAGTGTATTGATGGACTATACCTTACCAACAACTTCTTTGATTAAAACAGCAAAAGTCACCAATATTTTAAAAGAAATGTATGGCGATTTACGAATTGAGGATTTATTGGTTCCCTTTTTCTGCATGTCAACCAATTTAACCCGCGCAAGAGCAGTGATTCATCAACGTGGATTGTTGTGGGAAGCGGTGCGTGCCAGCATTGCTATTCCCGCTATTTTTTCGCCCTTTTGCGCAGATGGGGATGTTCTAGTAGACGGCGGGGTGATGAATAACTTGCCCATTGATATTATGCATGGCATCTCGGAAAACGGTCTATTGATTGCAGTCAATGCCAGTCCAGAAATGGACATGAACAAGGGTTACCGTTTTTCTGCCAGTTTTTCAGGTTGGAAGGCACTCATCGACAAACTCAACCCCTTTTCTAAGGGGGAGCATGCGCCGCAAATTATGAATATTATGATGCGCACCATTGAAGTAAATACCGTCTCACGTTTGGATGAAAGCAAAGCCTTGACCGATATGTTTATTCAACCGCCCATTCATGACTTTAGCATTAAAGATTTTGATGCCTATGAAGCGATCATTGATGTGGGCTATGAAGAAGGAAAAAGAAGTATCGACGAATGGCAAAAGAACAAGGAACGACGTTGAAGCAGAAAAAATAGGGTCATTGGCGTATCACCTAAACCTTGCACGGAACAAGAAACCCACTTAAGTTTACTCGTCGCAATCAATGCTTCAAAGGGTGCAATTAAAAGTGCGGGGACTTTACACCTCTCCCTAATTTATGATTAGGATAGTGGCATGAATAATAAAACAGACCAACAATTTATGTTAAACTAGAGGGCGCGGGTTATGTAAACGTTAACCCCTTTGACGAGAAATCATGCGGTTGTACAATTGTCTGTATGGACATTATATGGCATCCTTCATGTCTTGGTTTACACTTTATTTCACTTCCCCCCTCGTTCCCACGCTCCTGCGTGGGACCGAGGGGATGTTGGGCTTCGCTTCCCTCACCACCAACCTACAAGGTGGTAAAGTGTCAACTACTTTTGGTCGAATATGAAGGATGCCATGAATCATAGCATTATTCGTCATTCACATCATAATCACCCACAATATTATTTTTAAATCGCATAAGCAGTACAAAGCCAATAACAACGATAACAACATAAACCAAACTAATAGCCACCCACGTTTGCAAGAATGTAGGAAAGACCGCGATAAGAAAAGCAATAATAAGTGCAGGTACGCCCAGCAACAAAGCAACATCCATTCCGTCCAGCATCATGCCTACAACCAATACCAATGAACCGACTATAAACCATATATTGGGGTTTAAAATCCAATTAGAGATATTAATATCCATCATCTTATGACTCCTAACGCAAGCATTAATCGCCAAGTTTGCCCGAACTAAAATTCCCCAGCAACTCAGCGTGATATGATTTTTTGCTTGTCAGCCTATTCATGTTCGCAGAGCATGTGGCACATGCCTACTTCTTACGATTCTACTGTCCCTTCTGACGATGACAACCGTTATTTGATAAAATTTCTTATGATGTCTGTATTCTCCTTTTTTGTTGGTACTGTCCATGGTCTGTTGCAGGTTATTCCTGCTGTGCGTGCGTGGCTTGACTCTATTGGCAGCCCGTATGGTGGCCCTGGTCATATGATTGACCCATTGGCGCATGCCCATATTAACTTGGTGGGCGGCGTGACTATTTTGGGCATGGCAGTCACCTATTATATGTTGCCCATCATCACCAAACGTCCTTTGTTTTCACGAAAAATGGCGGAGCATTCATTTTGGTGGACGAGTATTGGTGTATCTTGTTTTTATGTATCACTTATGATTTTTGGGTTTATTGAGGGTGATTTATTTCTCAATGATCCTGCTGCCTTGCCGGCTGTTCATCGTTTTTATGGCCCTGTTATTTCGGTGACTGCTTCGGTACTCGCTGTTGGCTTTTGGGTGTACCTTGCCAATGTTGCACTCACGGTGCGCGATTATCGTCTTCATAAAAGATGACTGAAACGTCCAATGAGCGTTTATCTTGTGGCTGCCCGTCAACATTTCCTGATTGGCACAAAAAAGATGTGAACCTTGCAGGTCACTTGGTTCATGGGCAAAAACAATCCATGTTTATGCATATGCCTATTGGCCATGAAGCCAAATTGGATTTGCAATTTAAAGATATGCAACGCTTGGACTTACACGCTCGCTGGCCTGGTTTTGTTTTGTCTCGTTCGGCGATGTTTCGTGGACAATTGCTTTGTTTATTAAGCGAAGAACATTCACCGGCGCGGTCTGTGTTTTGTTTGCCACGCCCTTTTAATCTTCGGGTGGCATTGTTCCATGGTGATGTGGCAGATGTTCGTTTAAGTGTTGCTAAAATGCAAAGCGCACTGTTGGACGAAGGAAAAATGCCAAAAAGTTTATTTCTCGCCTATTTAACGTGCCCACGCTGTCAGGATGAACGTGGCGGAATGCAGGTGATGCTGTTGCGTCAATGGATTGCCAATGAAAAGTTGTATCAAAAAGCCAAAAAAGCATCAACTTGACGTGCAACAAGCAAAACATACAGTGCTGCTACTGTGACTGATTTTTCATCTTCCCCTCTTCACCATGCCATTGCTCTTTGTGCCGATGATATGAAACGTGTCAATGCATGCATTGGCGATAATTTGCAATCTGATATTGTTATGATTCCAGCTATTGGTCATTATATTATTGGCAGTGGCGGCAAACGTCTGCGACCCCTGCTGTGTTTATTGATTGCTCGTTTGTTTCAATACAGCGGCGATCGCCATATTCCCATGGCTGTTGTTATTGAGTTTATTCATACCGCATCATTGTTGCATGATGATGTGGTAGACTCCTCTGAGCAACGCCGTGGCGCGCTTTCGGCGAATGGCGTATGGGGCAATCAAGCCAGTATTTTGGTTGGCGACTATTTGTTTTCGCGTGCCTTCCAAATAATGGTCAGCGATGATGATATGCACATGTTGCGTTTGATGTCGAATGTTACCAATGCCTTGGCGGAAGGTGAGGTATTGCAATTGTCTCGCACGTTTCATTTAACCATGACCGAAGCAGAGTCATTGGAAGTGATTGAACGAAAAACGGCTGTATTGTTTGCCGCAGCAGCAGAAGTTGGTGCGCATATTAGCGGTCAATCCCATGAAACCATTAACCAAATGGCGCAGTACGGGATGTGTTTGGGGGTCGCCTTTCAATTGATGGATGATGCCCTAGATTATATGGCAGAAGCAGAAGAAGCTGGCAAACCTGTTGGCCATGATTTAGAAGAGGGTAAAATAACCTTACCCCTGATTCATGCTATGAAAACCGATGTCAAATTAGCCCAACGTGTAGAAGAAATTTCAGAGCTAGAGACCTACAATGGCGATGACAACGCATGGATTCGCGAGCGCGTGATGGCTCAATCTGGGACCAAATTCACCATGGGGCGCGCCCAAGACTATGCCAACCGTGCTAAATCGTTGTTGCCCAAACACGGCGACCCAGCGTTGCTGCAACTATTGGCCGACCTTGCCGACTTTTCAGCGCAGCGACCGTATTAAAAAATTATAGTTAGCTACTATTAAAACCAAGGAGAAAATATGGGATTCTTTAAAAAAGCACCACAAGCAGGTGATGCTAATGTTCCAGCAGGCGAGCATGCCGTTATTGAAGTTGAAGGCGGCGAAATTCATATTTCGTTGTTTTCCGATGATGCACCCAACACCGTGGCAAATTTCAAAGCGTTGGTAGGCAAGTCTTTTTATAATGGTTTAACCTTTCACCGTGTTATTCCTGATTTTATGGTGCAAGGTGGTGACCCTGAAGGAACAGGAACAGGCGGGCCTGGCTACCAAGTAAAGGCTGAGTTTAATGCGCGCAAACATGAACGCGGTACGCTTGCCATGGCACGCAGCCAACATCCAGATTCTGCGGGCAGTCAGTTTTATATTTGTTTCGGCAACCAACCCCACCTTGACCGTCAATATACGGTTTTTGGTCAAGTCACCCAAGGCATGGAATGGGTTGATGCCATTGTAAAAGGCAGCGTTATGAAATCCATTCGCATTGAGGCATGAAGAACATTATGAATAAATGGATTATTGCGGCCTTATTTTTGCTACCCTCTGTTGCTTGGGCTGGTGAGATGCATGCGGACACCGCATGGCAGCTCGATCAACAACGCTCCACACTGAATTTTGTGTCGATCAAAAAAGGCCATGTGGGCGAAGTTCACCAGTTTGATCGTATAAGTGGTGAAATTTCAGGTAATACGGCACAATTGGACATCGACTTAAGCAGTGTCAATACGGGCATTGCTATTCGTAACAAGCGCATGCAAAAACACCTGTTTAATGTTGGCAGGTTTACAACGGCCACAGTCACCCTAACACTGGATCCTGCACTGACCACCATGAAGAAAGGCACGATGAAACGCATCAAGCAAGCGATTCAATTGAATCTGCATGGTGTGACAAAAAGCATGAATGCATCATTGTTGATCATTGCCATGAACGATGGTTTAATCGTTACCACAGTAAAACCTATCATGCTTCATGCTGCTGATTTTTCTTTAACGGCTGGTATTGAGCAACTGCGCAACTTGGCAAAGTTGCCATCCATTGCAAGCGTTGTACCTGTAACCCTACAATTGTATTTTAAACGCCCATGATTGACAGCATAACCCGCCATGCAGCGCAAGCCATCTGGCATGGTAGCATGCAAGATGGTGCTTCTCGTTGTGGCATATTATTGTCTCAAGAGAAATGTATCGTGGCGGGTATTGCCCTACCATCGGAACAATCGGTGTCATGTTTTCTTCGTCAAACAAAAGAAAATACAGACCCATCATCGCTGATATGTGGTTGGTTTTATACCATACTTCCTGCCGTTGAGAAAATTATTAAGCAAAACAATGCATTACTGTCACTGCCTGATGCATTGCCCCTTGCTGATTGTATTCAACTGCACCTCGACTTGAATGCTGCGGGCTTGCTTAAAATGGCTGCTTATACCTTGCATGATGATCATTTATCAAACATCAACTTAACCATGGCAATACATTAGGAGTAATGGTGACCCAATCGACAAATATTAGCAGCGACGAACGCCGCGCTGTTGCCTCGTTGGCTGGTATTTTTGGCCTGCGTATGATGGGACTGTTTCTTATTTTGCCGGTTTTTTCGGCCTATGCCCACGGACTAAAAGGTGCTGCGGAACACCCAGAGTTGGTGGGTATTGCGTTGGGAGCTTATGGTTTAACACAGGCATTGTTTCAGATTCCTTTTGGTATGCTTTCTGATCGCTGGGGACGCAAGCCTGTGATTGCCATGGGCATGTTGTTGTTTGCTGTGGGAAGTATTATTGCTGCTATGTCAGATTCAATTGTTGGCGTATTGTTTGGTCGTATTGTCCAAGGGTCAGGTGCCGTTGCTGCCGCAGTTATTGCCTTAACCGCAGATTTAACCCGCGATGAACACCGCACCAAGGCCATGGCCACAATCGGCATCACGATTGGTGTGTCTTTTGCTATCTCCATGGTGTTAGGGCCATTGTTGGATCAATGGATCGGTGTTGCTGGTATATTTTGGTTGACGGGTTTTTTATCATTGATGTCTATCTTGGTGCTTTATTTTATAGTACCTGAGCCTGCGGCTCATTTGCACCATAGCGATAGCCAAGTAACCCCCGCATTGTTTAAAAAAATGTTAAACCATGGTGATTTGTTGCGCCTGGATTTTGGCGTTCTTTGCTTGCATGCTGCATTAACTGCCTTGTTTGTCGTGTTGCCATTATTACTCGCCGACCCTGCGGCTGATTTGCTGGCACAGTCCGATCAATGGAAGTTATACCTTCCTGTGATGCTTTTAGCTTTCGCTGGCATGGTACCACTGATCATTGTGGCAGAATCAAAACGAAAAATGAAACAGGTTTTTATTGTTTCTATCACCCTGTTGATTGTAGCCTGCTTGATGTTGGCGACGGCCAATGATTCATTGTTGATGATCGCCGCTGCATTGTTGTTTTTCTTTCTTGGCTTTAACACCTTGGAGGCAACCCAGCCTTCATTGGTTTCAAAGTATGCCCCCGCAGCAGCCAAGGGAACAGCCATTGGTATTTTTAATACCAGTCAATTTTTTGGTGCTTTTGTTGGTGGTGTGCTTGGAGGTTTTATGTACCAACCTGCGACGCAAAACTACGCCACCGTATTTTTCTTGATTGCAGGATTATTAACGGTTTGGCTTATGGTTGCCATCGGCATGCGCCAACCCTCTTTTCTTGTCAGCCGTGCTTTGCCCATTACGATCACCGATGATCAAGCGGCAAAAACACTGGAGAACAATCTATTGGCATTAAACGGTGTTGCAGAGGTTGTGGTTATTGTTGAAGAAGCCACGGCATATTGTAAAATAGACAGCAAAGTGGTTGATGAAGATGCGATACGCGCACTTGTAGAGGCATCATAAGAAAAACTTATACATGTTGGACTAAACTATTATTTTACATGATAGATAAACTTTCCTATTGTTCGCCTCATTGCTGCAACACTGGTTGCACCATCACCAGACATCACATGGTTTTGTTCGTACCAACGACAACACTGTGCAATAAATAAGGAACCAACAATATGTCTCTTGACCAATCGAACCGTTATTCTGACCTTAGCCTTAACGAAGCTGACTTAATTGCAGGCGGTAAGCATTTTCTTGTTGCTTATAAATTAAAGCCAGCCGCAGGCCATGGCTTTTTGGAAGTGGCATCGCATATTGCCGCTGAATCTTCAACCGGTACCAATGTTGAAGTATGCACCACCGATGATTTCACCAAGGGCGTTGATTGCTTGGTGTATGATATTGATGAAACCGCATTTGACGATGGCTTTGGTTTGTTTAGAGCTGCTTACCCCATTGAGTTGTTTGACATCAACATCACTGATGGCAATTACATGATTTCTCAAATGTATTCGCTTATTTTGGGCAACAACCAAGGCATGGGCGATCATGTTGGCTTGCGCATGTTGGACTTCATGGTTCCCCAAGCAATGGTTGAGAAATTTGATGGCCCTAATGTTGGTATTTCTGATTTATGGAAAATACTGGGTCGCCCTGAAACCAATGGTGGTTACATCTCAGGTACGATCATCAAACCAAAATTAGGTCTGCGTCCTGATCCTTTTGCCAAAGCGGCGTATCAATTTTGGTTGGGTGGCGACTTTATTAAAAATGACGAACCCCAAGGCAACCAAAGTTTTTGCCCGATGAAAATCGTTATTCCAAAAGTGGTCGAGTCCATGGATCGTGCGCAGCAAGAGACGGGTGAAGCCAAACTGTTTTCTGCCAATATTACAGCCGATTGTTACAGAGAATTGATTGCCCGTGGTAACTTTGTTTTGGATGCGTTTGAAAAAATTGGGTCGCGCAATCACGTTGCCTTCTTGGTTGATGGTTTTGTAACAGGCGTGCATGGTGTTACCACATGTCGCCGTGAGTTTCCTGATACGTTCTTGCATTATCACCGTGCTGGTCATGGCGCAGTTACGTCATACAAATCACCCATGGGCATGGATCCATTGTGTTTCATGAAGTTTGCACGTTTGATGGGGGCATCAGGCATTCATACAGGCACTATGGGTTACGGGAAAATGGAAGGTCACAGCAATGAAACTGTGCTGGCATATATGTTGGAGCGCGAAGAATGCATGGGGCATTACTTCAACCAAAAATGGTACGGCATGAAACCAACTTGCCCGATCATCTCTGGTGGCATGAATGCGCTGCGTTTGCCCGGTTTCTTTGAAAACTTGGGTCATGGCAATATAATCAATACCTGCGGTGGCGGAGCATACGGTCATATTGATAGCCCTGCGGCTGGCGCGAAATCATTAAGCCAAGCTTATGAATGCTGGACATCGGGTTCAGACCCCATTGAATACGCGAAAACACACAATGAGTTTGCCCGTGCATTTGAGTCATTCCCCCACGATTCTGACAAAATCTTCCCCGGATGGCGTGATAACCTGGGCGTACATGCCTAACATATTATCACTTCGATAATCTGTTATTGACATAAAAAGCCCTCGCCTATGCGGGGGCTTTTTTGATAGTTTTTAAAATAATAACCAAGGGATTTTGCCATGACCACAAACATTGACCAATACAATATTCATCAAGAACCTTTTTACCATGCGCAAGGCGACGAAATAGCCCTGTACGAAGCTGCTTATGCCGCCCGTTTGCCGGTGATGGTAAAAGGGCCAACAGGCTGTGGTAAATCACGTTTTATTGAATACATGGCTTGGAAGCTAAACCGCCCATTGATTTCTGTTGCCTGCAACGAAGATATGACCGCATCTGATTTGGTTGGCCGCTACTTGCTCGATGCCACGGGAACCCGCTGGTTGGATGGCCCCTTGACCACGGCTGCGCGCATTGGTGCGATTTGTTATTTGGATGAAATTGTGGAAGCGCGTCAAGATACAACGGTGGTTATTCACCCCTTGACCGATCATCGCCGCATCTTACCGCTAGAAAAAAAAGGTGAATTGGTTAAGGCGCACGCTGATTTTCAATTGGTGATTTCTTATAACCCTGGCTACCAAAGCTTGATAAAAGATTTAAAGCAATCCACCAAACAACGCTTTGCAGGTTTTGACTTTGACTACCCTGCTGCCGATGTAGAATCGACGATTGTAGTCTCAGAGACGGGGGTTGATCGAGCCATTGCCGAGCAGTTAATTCGCATTGCAGCCACGGCACGCAATTTAAAAGGGCATGGGCTGGATGAAGGCATCTCGACCCGCTTGTTGGTTTATGCAGCAACCTTAATAAAAAATGGCGTTGACCCTATTGCCGCATGCCGCATGACTTTGGTTCGGCCGATTACCGATGATGCCGATATTCGTGACACCTTGGATCATGCCATTGATGCTGTGATGGGTTAAGCCCGCATGAGCCACGCAAAGACCATGAGTCCACATATTGCCGTTTATTGGCACGACCTTGGCTGTCGCTTTCCGAAGGTCGAAAAAGTTTTTGAAGATTGCATGATCGAAGCATTGCGCCACTTTTCGAGTTCAGGCATGACAACATTTATTGAACAAGCCCGTTTCTTAGGGAAAATTGGCCACGGCGCTGACCCCTTATTGATTTACCTTGAAGAAGCACCCGTGATTGCCTCTGAAGTAGGGGAAGAAGTCTTACCTTCGATCATTGATTGTGTCCACAGCATGTTTCGCTCACCCAATGGCAAGGCTATTGTTCCTTTTTTACAAACACTGGCAGCGGCAACGCGGCGATTGCATTCGTCGGGGCAGCTCGGGCATTACCTTGAACTGGTGCTGGATATGATGAACCGCACCACAGGTTCGATTCATGGTCACCATCAAACCCACCCCAGTCCAGGCTTGCCCGATTTTCTTAAGCAAATTCCTATGCTTACCCAATATTTGTCGTTAGAAGGGATTCAACACTGGGTTGATTACGGTATTTGCAATTATACCGATGACCCCGAGCGACAAAAAGATTATTTCTCATTTCAATCACCCGATGCCCGTGCCATGTTTCAAAAAGAGCGGCAGGGTACGTTGTTGGTGGATCATGAGCGTCACTTGGATTTGTACTTGCAAGCCTTATGGCAACAACAAAGGCGTTTTATACCCTACTCGCTCGCCTTTGATGAGCTGCGCAAGCCGATGCCTTATTACGATGACCTTGGCATACGTTTCCCTGATGTTTACAGCGATCACAACACAGTATCTGGCCTAAACCGTTACCGTGCGGCCTTGGCGCATATGATGGCGCATCAATGCTGGAGTAGCAAAATGGTGGTCGATAATTGGAGCCCTTTTCAGCGTTTGGGGGTCGAATTGTTTGAAGACTCACGCATGGATTATTTGATGGTTCAGCACTACCCTGGTTTGCGAAAAATATTGATTGCCTTGCACCCCATGCCCGTAGAAGATGATTTACAATTAACGGGAATTTCATTGATCCGCTTGCGCTTGGCGTTGTTATCGCGCTCAATTCTTGATCCTTGTTTTCAATGCCATGATGAAATGATTAAGGTTTTTAGCGCACGTTTCTTTGAGGTTATGCAAACAGGTTTATCAAGCAGTGAAGCGATGGCCGATTTGGGCATTGCGTTTATTACCCGTGTACGCAATCAAACAGATTTATTGCCCAAGGTTTATTTTGACAATACCGAAGTAGATTACCGCGATGATAACCGCAATCTTTGGATTTATATTGAAAACAGCGATGAAGAAGAGTGCTATGATGAACCCAATAAAGACCAAGATAAAAACGAGATAAACAGCCTTCCGCCCAAACATTACGATGAATGGGATGAAAAAAACAATATGTACCGCCCCGATTGGGTAACCTTGTACGAGGCGCTGCATGCCCAAGGTTCGCCTGAAAAAATTGATGCGCTGTTGAGCAAGCACGCACGGCTGGCCAAGCAAATGAAACGGTTATTGGATTTACTCAAACCACAAGACCGCACCCGCATTCGTTTTCAAGAAGATGGTTCCGAATTGGATCTTGATGTTGCGGTTCGTTCATTGATTGATTTAAAAGCAGGTTCACAACCTGACCTGCGCATCAACATGAGCCACCGTACTGATGGTCGGGATATTGCCGTGACGCTGCTGCTTGATCTTTCACAATCATTGAACGAAAAAGTTACAGGCTCAACACAAACCATTCTTGAATTAAGCCAAGAAGCGGTATCGTTGTTGGCATGGTCGGTGCAACAATTGGGCGACCCCTTGGCGATTGCAGGTTTTCATTCCAATACCCGTCACGATGTGCGCTATTACCATATCAAAGGTTTTGATGAGCCATGGGGTGATACCGTAAAATCACGTTTGGCAGCCATGCAAGCAGGGTATTCTACCCGCATGGGCGCAGCAATGCGCCACGCAGGGCATTATTTATCAGCGCGTAAGGCAGATAAAAAGCTCATGCTTATTCTCACCGACGGCCAACCCTCTGACATTGATACCAAAGACAAACAGCATTTGATCTCTGATGCCCACAAAGCAGTGCAAGAACTGGATCAACAAGGAATTTACAGCTATTGCATCAACTTGGATCAGGCAGGCGATGCCTATGTGCCACAGATTTTTGGTGGTCAGTACACCATCATTGACCACATCGAACGCCTACCAGAGAAGTTGCCCGAGTTATTTATTGCACTAACGAAGTAGAATGGATGACAAACAGCCCTCTTCTTTTACTTATATTACGTTCAGTGTTTGTGCTGTGTATGGCTGTTTGTACATATAGGCTTATGCCATGAATTACCAATGGCATAAAGAGAAGGCTCGGGCAAATGTTAAAAAGCATGGCATTAGGTTTGCTGATGCCGTAACCGCCTTAGATGATGACCTAAGCCTAACGCTTGAAGATGATGCGGCAGAAGGGGAAACCCGCTATATAACACTGGGGCGCGGTGATCTGGGGAGCCTTTTGGTGGTGTTTGGTGTTTCGCCGCTGATGATTGTATACGGTTGATTTCAGCGAGAAAGGCAACCACTCATGAACGGAAAGCATACAACAAGGAGGCATTTAGATGAAAAAAGAATATGATTTCAGCCAAGCTAAGCGCGGGGCAGTAGTAAACAGCGGCAACAAGCAGAAAATCACGATTAGACTTGATGGGGATATAATCGAACACTTCAAGAAGCAGGCAGAAGAAGCAGGCGGCGGCAATTACCAAACGACAATCAATGATACCCTTCGCGAACATATCCAAGGGCTGGCCATAGGTGAAATGCTCAAACAGGCAGTCAAGCAAGCCATCCATGAAGAGATGAAGACGGCTGCTTAGTATGAATCATCAAGCCTTAGAAACAAATAAAGCCCGCAAACACAAGGTTTACGGGCTTTATGGGACG
>JAUZQQ010000005.1 GCA_030950905.1 Mariprofundaceae bacterium | reverse complement strand
GTGATTGCCGCTATTCACTTGCGCGCTGCATCAAACAACAAAATAGCATTGATAAAGAATGGCACGCTTTAATTGCTAGTGTAGCTGGTGATTCGATACGATGAGCATGCCTTCAGTCGATCAAACCATTGATGCCTCTGGCTTGGAATGTCCTATGCCTGTATTGCTGACCAAAAAAGCATTGGCAAAAATGGAGGTGGCACAAGTTTTACACCTTATTGCCACCGATCCTGCGGCAGAATTGGATATTGTTGCCTTTGTATATAAATTTGAACATCTCCTAATAAAGCGTCATTTAGATAATAAAACGTGGATTTTTAGCGAAATAATTGGCAGCACCCGAAAAAGTTTATCTCATTTTATTATCTTGCACAACGATGCTTAACCCTTGCCCTCAATAGCAGCACACCCCGCCAAGCGTAGAATCATAACATCGCTATTAAACAAGCTGTCTCGAAAGGTAAAGGCACTGTTAATGCTTGGCTTTGATGCGCTTGCACTACCCCTTGCTTTGTGGCTGAGTTATTGTTTACGGTACGGTGATCTTGCTGTTCCCGATTGGCAACATTTTTGCTTGTTTCTTTCCATAATTTTGGTTGCCACGCCTGTTTTTTTCTCTATGGGCTTGTATAAAGCCATTGTCCATTATATGGAGGATCGTGCGTTTTTAACTGTTTTTAAGGCAGTTACATTAACCACGGTGCTTTGGAGTACGCTGCTGTTGCTCATCGATCCCCATGCTATTCCGCGTGCATCAGTGATTATTTTTTGGATGCTTGCTTTGTTGTTGATCACGGGATCCCGTTTATGGATTCGCTACTTGTTTATCAGCCATCAGAAACAGGGTAATCGTCAGGCTGTTGCTATTTATGGGGCAGGAACGGCAGGGCATCAACTCGCTTCGTTGTTGGAAATAGGTGGGCGACTTGAGCCAGTTGCTTTTATTGATGATGATGCACAGTTACACGGTCATTTGGCCGTAGGTTTACCTATTTATCATTCAGGTGATATGGGGTATTTGTTTGAGTCTGAATCGATAAGCCAAGTCCTCGTGGCCATTCCTTCTGCCACACAGACGCAAAAAAAAGCCATACTGCGCCGCCTTGAAATATACCCTGTTCAAGTGCGGATTCTCCCCCGTGTAGAAGAGCTGGTGAATTGCACGGTGAAGCCTGAGCAATTACGCGAAGTAAGCATGGATGATTTGTTGGGGCGGGATATTGCAACCCCCAATATTAATTTGTTGACGGCTTGCATTTGCGGCAAAGTTGTGATGGTAACAGGCGCGGGTGGTTCAATAGGTGCAGAGCTTTGTCAGCAGGTTATTATGCATCAGCCCAAAGCCTTGTTGCTGTTTGAGCGGAATGAATTTTCGCTTTACAATGTCGAGCATAAACTTCGCCAATATTTATCTCAAAACAATAGTAATATACCACTCTACCCATTGTTGGGTTCGGTCGTTGATGCGGCTCGTGTCGAGCAAACGTGTGCCGCTTTTGGGGTTGATACTTTGTACCACGCTGCCGCCTATAAACATGTTCCATTGGTAGAGTTTAACCCAGCAGAGGCAGTTCGCAATAATATTATGGGTACATTGCATACGGCGCAGGCAGCCAAACGTGCGGGGGTGCGGCATTTTGTTCTTATTTCAACAGACAAGGCAGTGCGCCCCACCAATGTTATGGGGGCAACAAAGCGTTGCGCTGAAATGGTGTTGCAGTCCTTAAGCGTTGAATACGCTGGTTCTCAAATTTGTTTTTCAATGGTTCGTTTTGGCAATGTTTTAGGCTCTTCTGGCTCTGTCGTGCCTTTGTTTCGCGCCCAAATCAATGATGGTGGCCCCGTTACCGTCACCCATCCAGAAATAACGCGTTATTTTATGTCGATACCCGAGGCATCGCAATTGGTCATTCAAGCGGGGGCAATGGCGGATGGCGGCGATGTGTTTATTTTGGATATGGGCGACCCTGTTCGTATCGTTGACCTGGCAAAAAAAATGATCCACCTAAAGGGTCTTACGGTGCGTGATGATACATGCCCTGATGGTGATATTTCCATACAGTTTACTGGCTTGCGACCGGGTGAAAAGTTGTATGAGGAGTTGTTAATCAGCGATACCGTGATGGGCACAGAACACCCGTTGATTATGCGTGCCAAAGATGATTTTTTACCATGGCAGCGTTTATCGGTGGTGATCAAACAAATGGAACAATCAATAGATGATTATGATATGGTACAATTGCGTGCGCTGTTGTTGGCAAGCGTGAACGGCTATCACCCCCAATGCGGTATCAAAGACCTTGTGAGCAATGCGTGTAAAAAACACGAAACTTGATTGATGGGTGGTTATAATTAATATGTCAACCATGAATAAAAAATCAAAAATATATATAGCAGGGCATCGCGGTTTGGTTGGCTCTGCGCTCTTTCGACACCTGCAAGCGAAGGGTTATCAAAATATAATTTTTCGGCGCTCACAAGAACTTGATTTGTGCCGGCAGCAATCAGTCGATGACTTTTTTGCTGAGGCGTTGCCTGATTATGTCTTTCTTGCAGCCGCCAAGGTCGGCGGGATTTATGCCAACAGCGCATACCCTGCTGATTTTATTCGTGATAATATTCAGATTCAAACCAATGTTATTGATGCTGCCTACCGAAACAAGGTGAAAAAGCTATTGTTTTTAGGCTCCTCTTGCATTTATCCTAAACATGCAGCACAACCCATGCCTGAATCATGCTTGCTGACAGGTGCATTAGAATCCACCAACGAATGGTATGCGATTGCAAAAATTGCAGGTATCAAGATGTGTCAAGCATACCGAAAACAGTATGGTTTTGATGCGATTAGCGTCATGCCAACCAACCTTTATGGGCCGAATGATAATTTTGACTTAGAAAACTCCCATGTTTTGCCTGCGCTAATTCGCAAGTTTCATTTGGCAAAATTAGCATTGAAACGCGACATTGATGGTCTTCAACAAGACGAACGGAACAACGGACGAATCCCTGATGATTTTATTGCATCGCTGGGGCTTGATCGTGATACCAATAGCGCATTGATGTTTTCTTTGGATCACCCCAAAACACCACGCGTTATGCTTTGGGGCAGTGGTTCGCCATACCGTGAGTTTCTTCATGTGGACGATATGGCCAATGCCTCGGTGTTTTTAATGGAAGGGTATTCACAAGCGGCCATTGTCAATGTTGGTGTAGGCCATGATATTACCATCAAAGATCTTGCGCTACTTATTCAGAGGGTTGTAGGTTTTGAAGGTGATGTGGTTTGGGATTCCTCAAAACCCGATGGTACGGCAAGAAAATTGATGGATGTTCAAAAAATCAATGGCTTGGGTTGGAAATCTCAAATCGATTTGCAAGAAGGCATCTCACGCGTCTATGCGTCTTATTGTTCATGAGTGGGTGTCCAAGGTTATTGCGAAGAAATATTAAAAGGAAGAAGGATCCGCGTATGAACACCCTGAGAACAGGCGTAATGCTATTTGGCATTGCATTTTTATTGACAGGATGCGGCAGTGGAAATGGCGGCAGCGTTGTTGCCACGACCACAAGGGCCATAACAACAAATACTTTAAAAACCTTTGCCAATGGGGATAACATACAATACGCCATGACTGGAAGTGATACTGCAGCAGGGGCAACCATTACATTCACGGGTACGGGAAGATTTTTAATGACAACAAACGCCAGCCCTCCTGACCTCACAAGAACAGTTAGGTCAATAAATACGCTTGCACTCATTGGAGTATTTTCCAACGGCACAGCATTAAATACCAACAATCAAATATATTACGCCCAAGATGCGCTTGGAAACTTTAATGTTTATGGCAATGCCCAATCACTTTGGATTATATCCCCTGCATCTGGTTTTGTAACACGTTTAAAGAGCCCTATTTTTTCACCCAATACTTGGACAAATTCATACACACAACAAAATGGTGATGTAACAGTAGCGACCATAAGGATCATAGGGAAAACAATCGTTACTACAGGAATGGGAACCTTTGAGACATATAAAATCCAAACGGATTCAACCACAACATGGGCAGCAGGTGGTACGGATGTGTTCATGAAAATTGATTATGTGGTTCCAAGTATCGGCCCCATAAAAATCGTAAAAGACACCCAAACAACCGATGCCGCTGGTACGTTATCAAGAAGGCAATACACCCTTATTGCAAGCACCACAAATATTGCATTCTAGGAGGTTGTCCCATTTCTAAGCCATCGCGAATTTTTTTCTGTATCAATGCAAGCCATGCTTCCAGCCAACCCTATGCTGCACCAGAGCACACCAAAAATAGCACTGTAATATTCCTCAAAGGGTAATGAAGTCATGGCATGAACGGCGATGCCAATAGCCGATAAGCTTAACATACTGGCATGTTGGTATCGCCAATCGGATTTTACGCCCCGGCTGTACCATGCGTAGAATATACCCAGCAAGGCGAATAAGCCCAATGGCCCCCAGCGCAGCAATACCATAAGGTAAAAATTATGCGCGCTTGAAGGATGCGCCGCAACACCTTCTTCCGTTGCGCTATAATGCAGTCCCAGTTCTGGGTATTCTGCTTGAAGTGCATCAGCCAAAACAGGAAAGCTGCCAGTGCCAGCACCCAAAAAAGGATGGTCAAACCAGATGCTTGCAGCCGCATACATCAATGAAACACGTTCTTCTGCTGCCGAAAAATCCCCTTGTTGAAAAGCTTTAAGCGAATGAATGGTAAAATTCACACGCGATACAGCATTGCCTTGTGACAGCAATACACCAATCAAGGCAAACATGGGCAGTAAATACAACAGTATTCGCCAACCAAGCTGGCGCAAATAAAGTTGCCACACAATAAACAACAACAAACATGTGGCCTCAATATAACCACTCCGACCTTGAACAATGAAAATCATCACAAAAGATATGGCTGAAACACTGTATGCCATCCACCGCCAGCCACGTTCCCCTGTATGCAAATGCGCCCAATGAATCAGCCATGCTGCCCAAATACCATAGACCAGCCCAAAACCGATATGACCAATAAAGCCCGCAGGGTCTGTGGCCATCGAGCCATTTCCAACGGGCAGTGAAACGCCCCATGATTGCGCCACACATGCCAGCAGTTGCAAAAACAAGCCCGTAGACAAAGCAAGCATAAAGTACATGCGGGATAAATCAAAACGAAAAACATGAACCAACATCGGCAGCAGTAACCAGCCCCAGTACTGGGGAATAATACGTATTCCCCATGCAACATCATAACTCCATAACAGCCCCAACAACATCAATGCAAAATAAGCAGCAAAAAAATAAAAAAACCATGGCCATGCAAAAAAAGCAGCCTTGGCACCTTGCCACCAGCCACCTGAAAGGATGGTGATCAACAATAAAATAGCGAACAATATATTGCTGGCGGCAATAGAAAATGGCAATACCAGCCCTGTAAGGCACAGTAAAAAAACCAAGATAGGTTGAATGTTAATAATTGCGACGATTCCTTGAATTGTTTTGCAACATGGCATTTGAGCGTTTTTTAATTTCTTTAAACATGGATGTGCCATAAACGCATTAGCGGGATGCTGCCGTGTGTTGCTAAGACCGTCTACTTGGCAATCAAGTTTTTATACACCTACAAGCCATTAGGTGTATAAGCTTGCTTTGATGATATATGATAGCCGAATATTATTTTAAGGAGCGTAATATGAGTGTAGTATTAACTGAGGCAGCCGCAGAAAAAGTTCAACACCTGTTGCAACAACAAGAGACTTCCAACATGAAATTGCGGGTTTTTGTCTCTGGTGGTGGTTGTTCAGGCTTTCAATATGGATTTACCTTTGATGATGAAATTCGTGATACCGATGAGGTTGTAGAAAATTATGGTGTAGGCTTGCTTGTTGACCCCATGAGTCTTGATTTGCTTAAAGGTGCTGAAATTGATTACCAAACATCATTGCAGGGCGAGTCGTTTGTTATTCGCAACCCGAATGCCGCGTCTACGTGTGGCTGTGGAAAATCCTTTACGCCCTCCGAGAGCAGTGATGCTTGTTCCCATGCCGCTTGATTAAACGCTTTTTTTGGGGTTGTTTTTTTATTCGTGCGTGTTGAAATTGCCAGCGTATTGCATGGGATGGTTGTCATTTTTTATTCATTGTGTATCGTTACCATCGTTGATTTTGGGTGGGTTCACAAAATTTAAATGTCCGTTAGTGACGGGTATGTTATTAAAAACATCCCGCTTTGGAGGAAAATAATCGTGAGTGATGCAATTAAAAAGGTCATGGACCTCGTGCAGGAAAATGAATGTGAATTTGTCGATGTGCGATTCACCGATACCAAGGGTAAATGGCAGCATATTACCTTTCCAATCAATCAGTTTAGTGAAGACTCCTTTGAAGAAGGTTTTGCCTTTGATGGTTCTTCTGTTGCGGGTTGGTGTGAAATAAACAATTCAGATATGGCCATGATTCCTGACCCTGAAAGTGCGAAAATAGACCCTTTCTTTGAAGCATCCACACTGGTGTTGATTGCGCAAATTATTGACCCCATTACAGGGCAAGACTACAACCGTTGCCCTCGCCAGGTCGCGCAACGTGCCTTAAAATATATTCGCACTGCTGGTGTCGCCGATACTGTTTATTTTGGCCCTGAACTTGAGTTTTTTATCTTTGATGGTGTGACCCATTACAATGGTATGTCGGGTTGTGGTTACAAGGTTCAATCTGAAGAAGCAGCTTGGAATTCTAACGAAACCTTTGAAGGTTCTAACCATGGTCATCGACCCCGTGTAAAAGGTGGCTACTTCCCCGTTCCCCCTGTTGATTCCTTGCACGAAATTCGCAACGATATGTCGTTGGTGATGACGGATCTTGGCATGGTCATGGAGTGTCACCATCATGAGGTTGCCACGGCTGGTCAGTGTGAATTGTCGATGAAGTTTGGTGAGTTGATTGATATTGCTGACCGTTCGCAATGGTACAAGTATGTGGTACATAATGTTGCCCATGCCCATTCGAAAACAGCAACATTTATGCCCAAACCTATTTATGATGACAATGGTACAGGCATGCACACCCATCAATCCATTTGGAAAGATGGAACGAATTTGTTTGCGGGTGACAAATACGCCAACTTGTCGCAAGAGGCGTTGTGGTATGTAGGCGGAATTATCAAACATGCCAAAGCGTTGAATGCATTTACCAATGCATCCACCAATTCTTACAAGCGTTTGGTACCTGGTTTTGAAGCGCCTGTGATGTTGGCCTACTCTAACCGCAACCGTTCGGCTGCTATTCGTATTCCTGTGGTCAACTCTGATCCTGCACGTCGTATTGAAGTTCGCTTCCCTGACCCCACGGCCAACCCTTACTTGGCATTTACTGCCATGTTGATGGCTGGTCTTGATGGTATTGCGAACAAGATTGACCCTGGTGAGCCTGCAACCAAAAACTTGTATGATTTACCTGAAGAAGAGGCTGCAAATATTCCTACGGTGGCGGGCTCTTTGGACGAAGCTTTGGCGGCATTGGATGCAGACCGTGACTTCTTGAAAGTTGGCGGTGTGATGGATGATGATATGATTGATGCCTACATTGCCCTGAAAATGGAAGATGTGAATCAACTTCGTTTGCGTACACACCCTTACGAAGTAGAAATGTATTATTCTGTTTGATCGCTTGATGGCATGAATGAAAAGCCGCTTGTGGAAACAGGCGGCTTTTTGTATTAAAACAGTAGCAATAATATTTTTATAAAGGACACGTTGAAGCCATGATCAAACAAGATAATTTAAGCGCAAAACAAATATTTGGTGATGGCTTTTGGCACAATAATGTTATTTTTGCCCAATTGCTCGGCATGTGTCCGTTGCTTGGCGTAACCACATCGGTAGAAAATGGCTTTTGGATGGGGGTGGCAACATTATTGGTATTGCTTGGTTCTAACTTGGTGGTTTCATTGATTCGTTCGATGATTCCTGCTGCGGTGCGTATCCCTGCATATATTACCATTATTGCGGCTTTTGTAACACTGGTTGATTTGGCGATGAATGCGTGGATGCATGAAATGTATTTAATACTCGGTCTGTTCATTCCCCTGATTGTGGTGAACTGTGCTATTTTAGGTAGGGCTGAGGCTTTTGCCAGCAAGCACAGTGCAAAAGATGCATTGTACGATGCGCTGGCTGTAGGCGCAGGTTTTATCTTTGCTTTGATGTTGTTGGGTGGTGTGCGTGAACTCTTGGGACGGGGTGAATTGTTGGGCTTTTCGATCTTTGGTGATGATTACCCCGATGTGTTGATGTTCATCTTGCCGCCTGGCGCGTTTATTTCATTGGGGTTTATCCTTGCAGCAATCAATATATTGAACAGCCGACTTGAGCAACGGCGCAAAGAAAGAGCTGCCGCAGAATACAAGACGGCCAAAATACCTGCTCTGGAGACGGCATAATGGATTGGGTTTTATTGTTGATCGTACTGCCTTTTGCGGCACTTGCTTGGTGGGCTGGTTTTTTTGCCACCAAACGCATGCGTTTGGAAAAGAACCGATTGCGTGAAGAGGCCGCACAAAAAAACCTCAAAGAAAAAAATTCAGCGGCAATAAATTTACCCATTGATCATTAAAGCTTAATCAAACCCCTGCGGCTTGCTTCAAAGACGGCTTCAGTACGCGAAGAAACCTCCAGTTTTTCATAAATATGACGAATATGAGCCACCACGGTATGGTAGGAGACATACAAATAACCCGCAGTCTCTTGAGGGGTGTAACCTTTGGCCATCAGGTTGAGTATTTCAAATTCGCGATTGGTCAAGCGTATGGTTTCTTTGCTATTGCTCGTTAAGTGAAAGCGCTTAAGCAGTTTGCGTGCAATGATTGGAGAAATGGGCGAACCACCATTTAATACTTGTGCAATAAGTGCAGCAATATCGGGCATGGCTGAATCTTTAAGCAAATAACCAGATGCTCCTGCTTCTAAAGCAGGAATGACATGGCTTTCATCACCAAAAACTGTAATCACAACAAATTCTGTTTTTGATTTTTTATTAACCCGTTCACGAATCACATCCAGACCACTGCCATCAGGAAGCCCCAAATCAATCAAGGCAATATCGGGTTCTTTACGCAACAAAACCAACGCATCGGCACAGCATCCTGCCGTTCCAATCACCTGCAACTCTGGGGTCGCATCAATAGCTTCTGCAAGATAGGTTCGGGTATGAGGGTCGTCTTCAATAACAACAACTTGATGGTGGTTGTTCATGGTTGCTTCTTTTGTGTTTCTAGGGTTTGCAAAAAACGAGCCTTGGCTAAAATTTCCTGTTTGTTTTTAACAAATTTTTGCAACCCCTTATAAACCGCAGCAACCACCGCACGGGGGGTAATGGTTGCGCCTGTAAATTGATCAATATCACCACCATCTTTTTTTACTGCCCAGTGTTGGGTATCCAGTGTATGACCAGAAAACGATGCCAACCAAGTCATGTCTTTGGTAATGGCATCGCCAAGCCCCGGTGTTTCTTTGTGTTTGGTGATGCGGATGCCGACAGTTTTCCCTGTATTATCAACACCAATTAAAATATAAATCGAACCATTGTAACCATCTGGGGCAACTTGTTGCCATGCAAAAGCCAAGACTTTACCATCAGCGTTCCGCGCCACATAATAATTCGTTCCATCCTCTGTGACCCGGTCTGTTAATGGGTCATTGGCATGCTCGGGCAATACCTTCATCAAAGCCTTCATGGTGGTTTGGCGTATGGCTTCAGCGATAGGCTCACGGGTGAAACGATCAGTGATAGCCAAAATCAATGCGGATAATACGGCCACCAGCAATAAGGCAATAACCATTTTTTTTTGCTCGCTACTGATGTTCATGGTGTCTTCCGTTGATGCCCATAAACACGTGGGCGAAAGTAATGATCAATGAAAGGAACAGCACAATTCATCAACAATACAGCAAACATGGCGCCTTCGGGGTAACCGCCCCATGTACGAATGACCCAAGTAAGTACCCCACAACCGACACCAAATACGACATGACCTTTAACGCCCATGGGTGAAGACACGGGGTCAGTAGCCATAAAAAAGGCACATAACATCAAGCCCCCAGCCAATAAATGAAACAATGGTGGTGCAAAACGATCACCATCAATGGTATTGAATATGGCTGCAAGCACAGCAACCGTTAACAGATAACTTACTGGAATATGCCAGCGAATAGTGTTGCGGCTAATCAAAATAATACCGCCAATCAACAATGCTAAAGCACTGGTTTCGCCCATCGAGCCGGTTTCTTTACCGATAAAAGCGTCCAAGTAACTGTAGCCGTGCGTCTGTAACGAAAGAGCAACGCTAATGCCTTGCCGTGCATCGTCTTTAACATAACCCAGCGGCGAGGCCATGGTGATGGCATCAAGCGTTTGACCCATAGCTTCAGGGCCACCAAAAAAGAGTGCCAAGGTGGTTGAAATATCATAAAGATCAACGCCTGCTGGCATAGCCTGTGCAGGAATCAACCAACTGGTCATCGCCAACGGGAAAGAAATTAATAAAATAACACGGGCTGATAAAGCGGGGTTAAAGGGGTTATAACCCAAGCCGCCGTACACTTGCTTGCCTAAAATAATAGCAAATACAGCACCCATGATACTCATCCACCACGGCGTGGCAGCAGGCAATATGAGAGCCAGCAACAAACCTGTTAATGCCGCTGAACCATCGTGCAAACGGGATACTCGTTTCATCATGCGCATGGCGACCCACTCGCTGAGCATGCAGACACCAATGCAGGTCAGTATTTGCCATACTGCCAGCCAACCAAACAACCAAACGGCACACAATGATGCGGGCAACAAAGCAAAAATCACCGATAACATGCTCGCTTGAATGCTATCACCGCCATGTTGATGGGGTGGACTTAGGTGAATAATCATGGCTGATCATCCTTTGTTTCAGGCGGCAGTATTTTTTTTGCTTGTTGACGAACACGGCTGCGGCGGGCTGCTTTTGCGGCTTTTTCTTGGACAATGCGCGAATTTCGTTGTTCACTTCGTTGGCGGGATGCTTCGGCAAATGATTTTTCTTTGCGAATTTGTGCCAACTGCCCCTTGCCGTAGCGAAAATAATGCACCAATGGAATATGTGAAGGGCATACATGGCTACAACAGCCGCATTCGATGCAGTCAAACAATTGGTAGGATTCAGCCTTATCAAATTGTTCTTGACGGGTAAAATCTGCCAACATGTTCGGAACCAAATGAATCGGGCAAACTTCACTGCAATGACCGCAGCGAATGCAGGGTTCTTCGCCCTGATGCTCGGCCATTAATGTGTTTCGCGCCATCGCCAGCAAGCCTGTGGTGGACTTCACCACGGGGGCTTCAGCATTTTTAAGGCGTTCGCCCATCATCGGGCCACCATGTACAATTTGTATGCCATCCCATTGCCTAAGACCACAATGGGAAAATACAAAGCGCATCGGCGTACCCAATCGAACACGCAGATTGGCAGGTATTGGTAGTGCATCACCACTGACCGTAATAACCCGTTCAGTAAGTGGTTTTCCTTGGACAATGGCACGGTAAATAGCTTCTGTTGACGCAATATTTTGGCATAATACACCGGTATGCATAGGTAGTTTTCCAGCAGGAACTTCTTGCCCCGTGATTGCCTGAATCAATTGCTTTTCGCTGCCTTGAGGGTAACGCGTCGGCAGTGATTGCACCACCATGATGATGGCCGCTTGGTTTTTGGCATTAGATGTATAGGCATCAATGGCTTGTTGCATCGCCAAGATGGCTATTGGTTTGTTGTCTTCGATGGCAATGACACCACGAGGGGAGCCAACCAAGTGCAGCAAAATAGCCAAACCCTCAACAATCGCATCGCTGTGTTCAATCATCAACCTGTGGTCATGGGTCAACCACGGTTCGCATTCTATACCGTTGAGTACCACCGTGTGAATTGGGTGTCGTTGGTCTTTTAGTAATTTAATATAGGTGGGAAAGCCCGCCCCCCCCAGACCGGTGATGCCTGCGAGTCGTACTTGCTCGCGCAAGAGCGATGGTGCATGGTTAATCCAATCAGTGATGCTGTTTTTTGCTTCAATGGATTGATCCAAACCATCGGCTTCGATAAAGATGCACGGCATACCAAGGCCAGATGGGTGCGGTACAATATGGTCTTCAATGCGCACCACCTTGCCCGATGTTCCAGCATGCACGGGTGCCGAAACATAACCTTTTGATTTGCCGATTTTCTGCCCTCGAAAAACATGGTCACCCACCGATACCAGCAATTCACAGCTTGCCCCAATATGTTGTTTTAAAGGGTGAATCAATACTTCGGGCAAGGGGCAATCGGCAATCGGGGATGCATCGGTTATTTTGTGCATATCCAGCAGCACGCCGCCAGAAAAGGGGGGTGTAGGACGAAAAAACTGTAACCAATCAAACATGTTGATCCCTTCGTTCACGGCCTTGCTGCGCCCTTTCGGTGTTGGGTAATGGCCATGACCAATGTTCCAGTAGCTCAGGCTTGATCAACATATCAATACAATCCACAGGGCAAGGCTCCAAACAAAGATTACAACCCGTACAATGATCAGCAATAACAGTGTGGTAATGTTTGGGCGCACCAATAATGGCATCGACAGGGCATGCCTTGATGCACAAGGTGCAGCCAATACATTCATCCTCACGAATAAACGCAAGCATGGGTTCAGTCGCATCCTCTTCAACTGTCTTCGGCTCGACACCCATTAACTCGGCAATGGCAAGCATTGTTCGCTCACCCCCAGGCACACAGTGATTGATCGCCACACTGTCGTTGGCAACTGCCGTGGCATAAGGTTTGCAACCAGGGTAGCCGCATTGACCGCATTGGGTTTGCGGCAACAAATTTTCGACCTGATCGGCAATCGGATTGCCCTCAACGTGAAAAACGCGGGTGGCAATGGCCAAAATGATGCCAGCAACCAAGGCTAAACCACCCAATGATAGGGTGGCAGTAATTAACGCTAACATCAGATTTTAACGAGACCAGAGAACCCTAGGAAGGCCAGTGACATCATGCCAGCGGTAATCAAGGTGATGGGTGAGCCTGCAAATGCCGCAGGCACGGGTGCAGCAGCTATGCGTTCACGCAGACCAGAAAAAAGAACCAATACCAGCGAAAAGCCCAACGCTGCGCCAAAACCATACAATGCTGAGCTAAAAAAGCTGTAATCTTGCTGTACATTCAACAAGGCCACACCCAGCACCGCACAGTTGGTGGTGATCAGTGGCAAGTAAATGCCCAAGCCTTGGTACAAAACAGGGCTGGTTTTATGAATAATCATTTCAACAAATTGCACCAACGCAGCAACAATAAGAATAAAAAATATTGTTTGCAGGTATTGCAAGTTAAGGGGTACAAGAATAAATTGTTGGACTAACCATGTTGCAGTAGCGGCCAGCGTCATGACAAACATGACGGCAAATGACATGCCAATAGCCGTTTCTGTGCGCCCAGATACGCCCAAGAACGGGCAGATACCAAGAAACTTGCTTAGTACATAATTATTTACCAAAACAGCGGATAAGAGAATGGTAGCAAATTCAGTCATCGGCGCATGATAGAATGCCAGTGAATGAACAGCAAGCACAGTGGCTAAAATAAAAATAGTAATTTTGAAGGTTGAAGAAACAAAAAAACCGCGCATAATCGGCCGCTATTGCTGATATTTAGGGGAACGAACTATGCAGGAGGATCGCGCAACCATACTGGTTGTTGATGATACGGCGGAAAATATTGATGTTCTTCGCGGTGTATTGCGACGACTTTATAAGGTGAAAGTAGCGACCAATGGTGAGCGCGCCTTAGAAATGGCGCATGCCTCAATACCGCCAGACCTTATTTTGTTGGATATTATGATGCCCAGCATGGATGGTTATGAAGTTTGTCGCCGTTTAAAAGACGATCCCCATACGGCGCGAATTCCTGTTATTTTTGTTACCGCCATGAACAGCAGTGATGATGAAGCCAAAGGCTTTGAGCTTGGCGCAGTGGATTATATCAGCAAACCGATTAAACCAGCCGTTGTTCGCGCACGTGTGGCGACCCAGTTAACACTCCACCATCAATCACGCGTATTAAGAAAAGTGCTTAGTCAGTGTACCGCCGAATTGGATGCGATGCGTCAATTCCTTCAGACGGAAAATAACCCGAATGGCTAAAAAACAAGGTCGGCGAACCCAGTATTCCTCTCAGCAAGAGCGACGGGAATTGCGTGCCAAGAAATTATTTACCAATCGACATGAAGAACGGCGTTTGTTGGCAGATTACTTTCGAGCAATCATTGAAACGGGTAAAAAACCAGAGCGGCCTATTATTAGCTTTTATGGTATTGGCGGCGTGGGAAAAAGCACGTTAATTTCTTATGTTTGGGATCAATTCCATGAAAAAAACCCCAACCATAAAATTATTTATATCAACTTGGATGTGGACTCTGACAAAGCTGAAGATATGTCTTCGGTTCAACTGTTGTGGAATTTACGGATGAAAATTTTCCAGCAAACCGAAACCAGCTTGCTGGGCTTTGACTTTTTGTACTTAAAGTATATGGAAAAAGCCAATGAAAAAGTATCGTTGGACGACGGGCCTGTACGAAGCTTTTTTGAGGGTGTTGCCAAACGAAGTGGTGTGTTTGGTTCGCTGTTTCGTGGTCTGGGTACAGTGATTGAAATTCTCCCTATTGGTAACATGATGAGCCGAGGCTTGCATCATATTCAAGGGCAAAAACGAGAAAAAGAGTTAATGGCGTTGTTGGATATTGACCTAAGCTCCATTGATTCATGGCGAGCGGGTGATATTGAGCGTAAATTACCGGGCTTATTGGCTGAAGACCTTGGTCTATTTTTGGTCGAAAATGACCGTTCGTTGGTCTTGGTTCTGGACGGTTATGAACGTGTTTCTAAGAAGACGGAACGTTCATTTGTGGAAGGGTTTTTATCGTCCTTGTTGCTGGATGAAGAATATGCGAAACGTGCAGGTGTGATTTTGTTGGGGCGTGAGCGCACCAACTGGTCAGCTTACGATGACCCTAACGACACGGAACGCTGGAACGATCATTACATCAATCATCGTCACTTATTGGGTTTGAACGATCATGATGCCAATGAATATTTAGAGTCTGGGGTAAAATTGTACCAGGCAGAGCAGAAACCTGTTTTATCTAAGTTGTTGCAACGTCATGGTGGTGCTATTCGCCAGGCGTGTCGCGAATCATCTTCTGGTGGTAAAGCCCAGTCTTACCATCCTTTTTATTTGGATATTTGTTTAGAGGCCTTAGAAGCACACGGAGAAGCATTTAACCCAGCCCAACACTTAGGGCGCACCCCCAAAGAGCTAATGAATCGTTTTTTTCGCTATATGGACGAAAATGAGTTGTCTTTGCATATTGCGCTGAGTATGACCGTTGAATTTGATTGGGATATTGTGGATTATCTGGAACAAAAAAATGTTATTCCACCATTAACCCATACTGAGTTCTTACAGTTTGCGGCTTCTCACTCTTATGTTTTAAACACAGAAAAGATTGATGCATTTCGCTTTAATCGATTGATTCATGAGTCATTAAAAACCTACATTTATACACTGGGTGGTGAACAGAAATATGCCTTGCGCCGCTCTGTATTGGCAGGGTTGTTGTCGTACTATGATCAACAACTTCCCGGAGCAAATACGCAGGCTACACAAGGCATGCGCCATATTCATCGTGATTATTCACGGGCGAATATGATGCTGATTTGTGCCACCGATTCTGGCTTGATGACGCTAGAAGATGCCTATGCTCGCCATCACCGCTGGGCACTGCGTTACCCCAACGCTTTTTTCCCTTTGCGGGTTGCTTGGGATCGAAAGTGGGTGAAGCTGTATGTCCATCATTATGGACGCGATCACCCAGAGACAAAACAAGCCATGTTGGGTTGGTTGGGAACGGTGGATGATATGCTAGGGGAAGCACGAGCACTTATTTTTTGATCGGAAAATCTTAATTTTAAGCTGTCGAAGGCAGTGATCTACTAGGAAGGTATTTTTTATGTCATTCTATCGTTCAATGTTTATACTCGTTTTGTTATTTGTCAGTCAACTGGCTGTTGCCGATGATATTGATCAACTGTTGTCCATGTCCATGGGTGAAATGATGAATATGAAGGTAGAAACAGCATCCCGCCACCTTGAAAGCATCGCCGATGCGCCTGCCAATGTGCTCGTTATTAACCAACGAGAAATCCGAGCGCGTCGTTATCGAAATTTAATTGATTTAATGGTTGAATTGCCTGGCTTTAATATTCAACGGCATACCAGCAGCACCAAATACCACCGTTACGTTTGGCGTGGTTATTTGGGCAACAATAAATTTCTATTGCTGCTGGATGGTGTACGCATAGGTGATCCTGCGGGTGCGGGTATTGTCATTGCCGATAATTTTGATCTTCGCCATATTAAAAGGGTTGAAGTGGTATACGGCCCCGCCTCCGCACTTTATGGTGCAGATGCCGCTGCTGGGGTCATTAATTTAATCACTATGGATGTTGCCGACACTGTTGATACTGTATTGCAGTTGGAAACAGGCTCCAATAACGCACAACGACTGGGCGGTGTAAGCGGTATTCCCTTGGCAAACACAGGGTCGTTGCTGCTTGCAGCCCATGCGTCACGCGATGATACCGCAGATTTGAGCCGTTATTATCGACAAGACTTCACCCCCGTTAATGCCACCACATTTGGTGGCACGGTCATTACCCCAGCCGCCCAGCGTGAGCGTTATGTCTCCCCCGTACAAGCCAGCTCTGGTTTTGCCCGTTTCCGCACCAAAAAGGGATTAGAAATTGGCGCATACCACAACCGCAGTCGCCACCTAAGCAGTATCGGAGAAACGCCCAAAGGGGTTATTTACAACCCCAACAGTTTTTGGCAGCAAGATATTACGACACTTTATGGGCGCAAAAAAACAATGCTCAGCAATGATATAGAATCGAATACACTGTTAAATTTTTCTCGCTTGGAAATATCGCCCACCAGTTCTTTTCAAAATCGTTTTACTGATTTTCGCTCGGGTTATCAATACATGCGCAACGAGCGTATTGAGCTGGATCAGCAGTTTTCTTATGATATTAATGAACAAAACAACGCCACTTTTGGCGTAAGTTGGGGTGAATACAGCTCGATTCCAAAAACGGCTGATACCCCCCGCCCTGTAAACATCAATCAAGCGATAACGGGGCAAAATATGTTTTACCCCAACACCGCCAATGGCGTACCGATTCAATTGTATGATATTCAGTACCAACATCTGGGGCTTTTTTCACAGATGACCCGCCATTGGAACCAGCAATGGACGAGCACCGCAGGCTTGCGCTACGATCGTGATTCCCGGTACAAAGGCAGTTGGAATCCACGGCTTAGTATCATCTACCAACCCAGTTCAATATGGGCTTGGAAGTTGATGTATGGTGAAGCATTTCGTGCGCCATCGACCGTTGAAACCCATGAAACGTATGGTTCTTTTTCAGGCGCAAGGAATGCCGCAGGGCAATTTACCAGTTTCTTTTTTCACCTAGCCAACCCCAATTTACAGCCAGAAAAATCGCGAACGCTGGAGTTAGTATTGCAAGGAACGCCCTTGCCTTCGGTGTATACAACACTGAGTGTTTTTTATACCCGCATCAACAATGTCATTTCTGCAGCCAAGACCACCATGCCACCATTGATGCTAGCAAATGCTGCGATCAGGACGATAGAAATCAATCAAAATATTGGTCGTGAACATTTTTATGGTTTGGAATTTTATTTAAAGCAGGAAGCTGATTTGACCCACGGTGTGAAGGGACGGCTGTGGACAAGTTACAGTTACCTTGACGGGCGCTTGGACACTGGAAATGGTGGCGTGCCTGTAGAAATCCCTTATATAGCCAAGCATAATCTTCGTTTGGGGGTTGCAGCAAATTGGCAGATGCTTGAGGTCGGTTCAAACATGCGATTTGTTGGTAAAAGCAATAGCAATAAGGCGGATCCCCTTGACGCCGCAAAAAAACAAAAAATTTCAGGTTATTCCTTGGTAGATTTGCATATTGGTGCAGATAAATTATTTAATGTCGGTTCGTTGGACTTGGATATTAGCAACTTGTTTGATCGTCGCTATCACAATGCCAATGGTGGGGGCATTAAATTTCTTCGTTCCCAACAGCCGCCGCGCACCTATATGGCATCATTTCGTATGGATTTGTAATTGATGTGGAAATGTGTACAAATACTTTTTCTTTGTACGGCACTGCTTAGCAGCACGGTGGCAATGGCTGCTGATGTATCGTTGTTAAAAGGAATGTATTTTTATAATTTTATTCGTTTTACAACATGGCCAAAACCTATTGATGCTGCAAAGCAAGTAAAAGTGGTCGTTTTTGATGCACGACTTTTTTCAGTCATTTTGCAAAAAATATCTGAAAAAAGTCATTTTTTACCTAAAATGTTGGTGACACCCTGTCGCACACCTGACTGCGCTAACAATATGCAGGCAGTTTTTTTTCATGATATAACAGATATTAAACGCCAATATACACTGGAGAGCTTGGCTGGTACGCCCGTGCTTACTATTTCTGATCAGATTGGTTTTTTAAAAATGGGGGGCATGGTTGAGTTGCAAGAAAGCTCAGGGCGTTTGGGTTTTAGTATCAACTTGGCAGCGTTTAATAAATCGGGGCTGTATATCAGCGCAGATATTCTTGAAATGGCACAAGACGTGATTAGAGAAGCGAATACACCATGAGTTTACAGCTAAAACTACTTTGGATGTTGCTGCTTATTACCTTGTTAAGCACGGGAATTATGGGGGGATCATGGTTGTATTACAACAAATCGATGCTAAAAGAAGGCATGCAATCCCGTTTGTTGTCTGAATCTCGATTGATTGGTGCGAGTATGCATTCTGCATTAATATTTAACGATGAATTGCTGGCAAATAAACTATTAAGCCGCATGAATATTAATACGCAGCATCAACGTATTCAGTTAATTCGTCAGGACTATTCTGTTTTTTCTGGGCAAAAGACAGATAAATTATTGTTTCAACCACTGAATGAAGAAAACGATAGCCATTATTTTAGTTCTGATTATTTGTATGTTTCACACCCCATTCGATACAAAGGCGATTTGATCGGTTATGTGTTGGTTGCAGCTGATTTGGATCATATGCATAAAAGCATGTATTCAACCTGGACAGCGATTTTATTCACCCTGTTGAGCAGTATGTTGTTGGCGTTATTATTAAGCCTTGTTTTACAACGGCGCGTGACGACCCCTCTTGCGCGGCTTGCCCGGCGTATGAATGCCATGCTTAAGTTAGAATCGCTGCAAAGCTGGCATCATGGCAACGATCGTTTGCAAGGGCCTAGCTTTCAACGTGTTCCTGTTGAATCTGAAGATGAAATTGGCGAGTTGGCGAAAGTTTTTAATGACTTATTGACACATTTAGAGGGAAGCTTTGATCGTGTCTATGCGCAAAATCATACCTTAGAACTTAATGAACAACGGTTTCGTGCGATTATTGAATCAGCGCCCATGCCGATGTTGATTGCCAAAAAAGAAAGTGGTGCTATTTTATTTTATAATCCAGCTGCCTTGCAGTTATTGGACATAAATAAACAAGACTTGGCAAAAACATTAAATTTATCCGATTATTTACAATCATCTGATCAGCTCCATATTCAGCAAAAATTAGCGGACAATGAACTTTTTTTTGGCGTAGAATTAAAAGTTGAAAAGCCCCATGGTGGTTTTCTTTGGGTGGCTGCCTCTGTGCGGGAAATTGAATTTGATGGGCATAAGTCTTACTTATCAATGTTTGCTGATTTAACCGGGCGAAAAGAAGCCGAAGACTCTTTGCAAGAATTCAATGAAAATTTAGAGCACACCATACAACAACGCACAGAAGAATTACGCTTGGCCAAAGAACAAGCAGAATCTGCCAACCATGCCAAAGGATCATTTCTGGCAAATATGAGCCATGAAATCCGCACCCCCATGAATGCTGTTATTGGCTTGTCACACTTAATGTTGGATACAGAGCTAAGCCTAAAACAACGTGATTATCAAAGCAAAATTTTAACTTCGGCAGAGAATTTACTGGGCATTATTAATGATATTCTTGATTTTTCTAAAATTGAGGCGGGAAAACTAAAGCTAGAATCAAGGCCTTTTACATTGTCTGAGGTATTGGATGAAGTGACCACTGTGGTACTTGATCGGGTAAGAGAAAAGGGGTTAGGTTTGGTGTTTGATTACGCCCCCGATCTTCCTGTGCGTATTATTGGTGATCCCCTTCGCTTGCATCAGGTATTGTTGAATTTAATCAACAATGCCGTGAAGTTTACCAAACATGGGGAAGTCCGCATACATATTGAAGTCATTAGTTTGTTGCGTAGCCGTGCAGATTTTTCCTTTTCTGTATCCGATACGGGTATTGGTATCAGTAAAGAGCAACAAGTAAAATTGTTTGAATCATTCTCTCAAGCCGATGTTTCTATTTCTAGAGAGTATGGCGGCACGGGACTAGGCCTTGCTATTTGCAAGCAATTGGTTGCCATGATGGGGGGTGAAATATCGGTGCAAAGCGAAGAAGGAAAAGGCAGTACCTTTAGCTTTTTAGTGCGTTTTTTATTGCAAGAAGAAGCATTAAAAAACAATACCAGTAAAAATATTTGTGCCATCCTAAAAACGCAACGGGTGCTGGTGGTGGATGATCAACAACAACCGCGCCAAATGATTGCAGATTATGTACAGAAACTCGGCGGGCATGCAAGTACAGCAGCCAGTGCCCAAACAGCATACGATCACATTCAATCTGCCAGTCCGCCTGTTTCTCTGGTTCTTCTTGATTGGCAAATGCCAGCCATCAATGGTTTAGAAGCATCAAAGCATATAAAAACAACCATGGGTTTATCTTCTCCCCCCGTCATTATCATGATGACAGGTCGCCGCTTTGATGATGATTTGGCTGATATGGATGATAGGCATGTTGATGCTTGGTTGCATAAGCCTTTTACGCAATCATCCTTCTACGATGCGATTTCTATTGCTTTGCATTTATCGACAGCATTGGATACTGCACCATCAAAACATTTA
>JAUZQQ010000049.1 GCA_030950905.1 Mariprofundaceae bacterium | reverse complement strand
CGTGGGAACGAGGGGCAAGTGAACTAAAGTGTAAACCAAGACATGAAGGATGCCCAAAAACCTGATGTTATTGCTAGAGTCGCTCGGCTAGCTGCTCGTATATTGCGTGTTGTTCTGTTTTTTTCTCATTACGAGATAATGCACAATTGCGAGCGGTTAGTCATTTATTTTGTCCCGTCTTAGACGGGAAGCCAGTTAACGCCTTCCCATATTTTCTCGGTTGGCCACCTTTTTTGCCGAAATGAAAGGTATTAATTTTTCCTAACGGTGGATGGCTACAACCTTGGCGACGGTGTGATCTTGCTTGCCATCTTGTCGCCAGATCCAATAATAACAGGCGATTACGCCAGCAATGGCCGCGATGGATGTCGTAACATCAATGCCCCATGCAAACAGATTGGCGAGTCCCCAGCCAAAAAAACCCGCGATTAAAAAGGCAATCATGGGCAAGGCATACAAACGAAAACTCGCTTTGAGTACCAAATGATCATCAACTTCAATATCAACACTATCCCCTACTTGGGCAGCCAAGGGATTATCCACGCGCATCTCAACAGGTTTGGACTGCCAAGATCCCAATGTACTGCACGATTTTTTACCCGCGCAAGAGCCACAAGAAGATTGGCGATCACCCGTAACCATCGCTGTATCGCCTATTAAACGGGTGATGTAAACTTGTTGGCGCACGTTATTTTATTCCTATTTTTCAACACAAATCAGAGCATTGCAAAGACTGGCCACGCAACGAAGCTGTATCTGGATGCAGCAATTTTAAATAGGCTGGCACGACTGTTTCAGGCAAGGGGATGGAGGATGGTAAAATCCCTTTAAAAGCGCGTCCAAACAATGGTGTGCGTACCCGCCCTGGGTTTAAACAGTTAAAACGGTATGATTTATTAGGGTGCTCGCCCTGCCACATGGCAGCGGCATACGGCAATGCCCGTTTTGCCATGCCATAAGCATGCCAGTTTTTTTGATCTTCCACCGCCATATCGCAGGTGCTGAAAACAATAGAGGCAGCTTCGGCACGGCGCAGCAATGGCAACATGCTTTGGGTGAGCATGTTTGGTGCGGTTAAATGAATATCCAACATGTTACGAAAATCATCATGCTTGGCGTATTGCATGGGGGTGCAGCGTTTGAAGCTTGAGGCACAATGAATCAAACCATCCAAATGTGGAATTTGCTCTTTTAATGCCAAAAAAAGCGCGTCATATTGTTCAAACTTTAATAAATCAAAGGGCACACCAAGGCAACGCCCTCCTTTGGATTCAATCGCATCACAACAATCGCCAAGTGCCGCTTCATCTATATCCAGGGCAACAACATTTACACCATGGCATGCCAAAGCATCAATTAATGCTTTTCCGATACCAGAGGCCGCACCTGTAACAAGAACAATACGCGCTGAAAACCAATCACCTTGGGAGCCACTCATGCAGTATTAACCTGAATCAAACATTCATCAGGATTAACGGTGTCCCCTTCTTTAACAAACAATGATTCAACAATCCCAGATACTGGCGCATGCACAGGACTTTCCATTTTCATGGCTTCAACAACCAACACCGTATCACCGGCCTTGATTGCTTGCCCCACCTCAACATTAACGGCGACGATCCGACCAGGCATGGGTGTGGTGACATCACTGTCTTGCCGTGCTCTGGGGCGTTTGGATCCCTTTGATGCTTTTTGTGCATCAATATTACCATCACGGGTAGGAATAACCTCGGTTAATGTTTCGACATAAACTTCTTCTAAAACATTATCAACTTTCACGTAAAACGGACGAAGTTCTTCTGATGAATGCCCCGAACCTTCGATTTTAATATGGTACTCTTCACCATGAATGGTGATGTTAAACTCTGTTGGCGCAAGACTAGGGGCGGCTGATGTTGCCGCCGTATCGGCTGCCACTTCTTCTAGCAACTCTGGCTTTAGGCAATCATTATCACGCTCTTCAAAAAATTCCAAGGCAATGGCAGGGAACATGGCATAAGAAAGCACATCTTCAAATGATTTTGCACGATCGCCAATTTCACGGGTAAGATCGTCCAATTCTGGTGGCAACAAATCAGCGGGGCGAATATCAACGACTTCATCACCATCGCCAAGTGCTTTGCTGCGCACCGCTTCATTCACGCATCCCAACGGTTTGCCGTATTTTCCTTGTAGGTAATCTTTGGTTTCCTTGGTGATGATCTTGTATTTTTTACCAGCAATCACATTTAATACGGCTTGTGTACCGACAATTTGACTGGTGGGGGTGACCAGTGGCGGGTAACCAAAATCTTTTCGTACCCGTGGGATTTCTGCCAAGACTGCATCCATTTTATCCAGTGCGTTTTGTTCGCGCAGTTGGTTGGCAAGGTTAGAGATCATACCACCAGGGATTTGACTGGTCAGCACACGGGGGTCAACGACTGTAACATCTGATTCATAGCGCTTGTATTTTTTGCGTACTTCACGAAAATAATTTGCAATATCTTGTAATAAATCAAGGTCTAGCCCTGTATTCAACGGGGTATCAGCAAACGCCGCAACCATGGATTCTGTGGCGGGATGTGACGTGCCGCCTGAGAGCGGTGAAATGGCAGTATCAATAATATCACAACCTGCATGGGCAGCCTCCCATTGCACCATTTCTGCAACACCAGCCGTTGCATGGCAATGCAAATGCAGGGGAACAGATACCGAAGCTTTTAACCGCGTGACCAGTTCACGAACGATGGATGGTGTAAGCAACCCTGCCATATCTTTGATCGCAATGGTGTCGCAACCCATGTCTTCAAATTGTTTGCCCAAGTCCACGAAATAATCCAATGTATGAACAGGGCTAACCGTGTAACTGATGGCACCTTCGGCATGCCTGTTATTGGCTTTAACCTGAGCCACAGCCACGCGAACATTGCGCAAGTCGTTCATGGCATCAAAAATACGAAATATATCAACACCATTCGCCGTGGACGTATCAATAAACTTTTGCACCACATCATCAGCATAATGACGGTAGCCAAGCAGGTTTTGACCGCGCAATAACATTTGCAGGGGGGTATTGGGCAAGGCTTGTTTTAACAGACGCAAACGGAGCCAAGGGCCTTCTTTTAAATAGCGCAAGCAGGTATCGAAGGTTGCCCCGCCCCATGCTTCAATTGACCAAAAACCCACTTGATCCAGTTTTTCGCAAATAGGCAACATATCGTCCAAGCGCATGCGTGTTGCCAAAAGCGATTGGTGACCATCACGCAATGCCAGTTCAGTAATAGCTAATTTTCGCTGATTCGTCATGATCTCTTCCTTGTCTTGGCTCATTCTATGGGATGTTAGGAGGCTGCCCTAGAAGGGGACTTAAAGACCTGCATAAGTGGCAATGGCAATGGCCACTGCAGCAGCAATATTCTCGGTACGTCTTTCTGAAGAAAACTCAAGCATTTCAGGGTATTTAAGCAAAAAACCTGTATGAAAGTCACCCGCCAGAAAAGGGGCAGATGCTACCACATGACGGTAAAAAGGAAGTGTCGTGGGTACACCGCGAATATCATATTCATCCAGCGCACGCTTTGCCCGTGCCACCGCATGTGGCCAATCGGGTCCCCACACCGTCAGCTTGGCACACATAGAGTCATAATGGGGTGGAATCTCGTAACCTGCATACACACAGCCATCAATACGCACACCTAGGCCACCCGGTGAATGGTAACGTGTGATTCGTCCCGGTGTGGGTAAAAAGTTGTTTTTAGGGTCTTCGGCATTAATCCGAAATTCAATGGCAAAACCATTGTAGCTTAACTCATCTTGGGTGAAGGGCAACGGTAACCCTGACGCAATAGCAATTTGCTGGGCGACAATATCAACACCTGTGATGGTCTCGGTGATGGTATGTTCTACCTGCAAACGGGTGTTCATTTCCATGAAGTAAAAACGATGGTCTTTATCGACCAAAAACTCAACCGTTCCAGCATTGACATAATCAACAGCCTGCGCGGCCTGCACAGCAACAGCACCCATCGTTTCACGCATTTCTGGGGTTAAGTAAGATGACGGTGCGATTTCAATAAGTTTTTGATTGCGCCGCTGAATGGAACAATCACGCTCAAACAAGTGTACACAATGACCGTGTTGATCCGCCAAAATTTGAAATTCAATATGGTGCGGTTCAATAATGCACTTTTCCATAAAAAGTTCATCGCTGCCAAAGGCGGTCAATGCTTCTCTGCGGGTGATTACATAATTTTCGCACAGTTCTTGATCGTTATCGCAACGGCGAATGCCACGACCACCACCACCAGCGGCAGCTTTTAGCATGACAGGATAACCCATGGCATGGGCTTGATCCAACGCATCTTGTTCGTTGTTTAAGGCAGCATCAGAACCAGGAATGACAGGAATTCCCGCAGCAATCATGGCTGCACGGGCGCGGGGTTTTAACCCCATATTTTGAATAGCTTCAGGGGAAGGGCCGATATAACACAGACCTGCTCGGTTCACTTCACGTGCAAAATCAGGGTTTTCAGAAAGGAACCCATAACCTGGATGAACAGCGTCACAGCCTTCTTTGACAGCAATATCAATCAAGCGGTGGATGTTTAAATAACTTTTAACGGGATCAGGGCCAATGGTGATGGGGTAATCTGCTTTTTTTACATGCAGGGCATGAGCATCTGCTTCTGAAAAAACAGCGACAGTTTCTATCCCCAATTCTTTACAGGAACGAATAATCCGAATGGCACATTCGCCACGGTTGGCAACCAAAATTCTATTAAACAAGACGTTAAGCCTCCTTGCATGTGAGTGAATGCTAAGACTTTAACCGCGAATGGCAAGTCTGTTCATCCAACCACTTGGGGCGGCACTAAAGGTTTGTTTTCGGGGTTTTTTATGCGCTTGGGGTTATTCTTCAGAAGGTTTTGGATTACTTTTCAAAAGATCATTGACGGGGGTGTCGCTGGCGTTGCCTTCGTTTTTTTGATGACACTGCGCGATGATTGCTTGCTTGCGTGATGGACTCAGTTTGATTTTTTTTTCTTCATCGCTGCGCATATATTTTAAGGTGGCGTGCAGCACTTGGAGGGTGCTTGCATAATTTCGGCAGGAAGCACACATCCACAAATGAATGGCTAATTTTATACGTTCGCCAACATGCAAGTTTCGTTCAAATCTATCTGAAGTCAAGCGACTGGCTTGACGGCAAAAGTGGTTCATGCCTATGCTCCAAAGCCATGTTTTTCTAGGCAGTGACGCAACGAAAGACGGGCGCGATGCATCAACACATGCAAATTTGTCGAAGTAATATCAAATGTATTACATACCACCTGCGCATCTTCACCCACGATTTCACGCAGCATAAAAACTTGCCGTTGGCGCAACGGAAGTTTTTGCATACATTCCTGCAAGCTGCTGCGAAAATTATCGTCATGGCATAAATGCTCGGGACTATCTCGCCAGACGCGGGCGGCATCTTGCCAGCTATTGTCACTGTTAAACCATGGGGAGTTGGGGTCTTGGGTTAATTCGTCGGTTAATTTTCGGGTTCGTATTTGTTTGCGAATGTGATCAATGATTTTATGCTTAAGGATGCCGATCAGCCATGTTTTTCGTGAAGAATTGCCTTTAAAGCCATCTTTGGCCTTCCAAGCGGCAAAAAAAGCATCTTGCACCACATCTTGGGCTGCATCATCATCCTGTAGACGAATTCGTGCAAAGCGATACAAATCATCACTGTAAGCTGCAACCCATGCGGAAATATCTTCTTCTTGTTGCATGTTTTTATGATGGGTTATTAATAGATGTTTTAACTACGGGGGATGAATTTTGCGGGATTAAGGAGTTTTCCAAAGCGGTAAACTTCAAAGTGAAGGTGTGGCCCTGTTGAGCGACCCGAAGAGCCGATGCGGCCAACAATTTGAGCATCTTTCACTTCATCACCAGCTTTTACAACAATACTGGACAAGTGTGCATAACGGGTTCGGTAACCATAACCATGTTCAATTTCAACCATGTAGCCATAATCACGGTGGCGACCAGCATAAACAACAACCCCGCGACTAGAAGATAGGACAGCAGCACCATAACGGTTGGCTATATCAACCCCTTTATGAAAACCAGGGCGACCCGTAAATGGATCATTGCGTCGACCAAAGTGAGAGCTTAAAGATCCTCCTTCTGTTGGCCATGCATGGGGTCTGGCCAAAGAAAGTTCACGGCTGTCTTGCAGTACCATATCAATGACAGCAAGCTGTGTGTCCAAATGGGACAAGCGAGATAATGTGTCTTTAACTTCTTCATCAAGCGTAAAGCGAATATTTGAAGCGGCCATCGGCAACGAAATTTGCACGCCACCTATCGCGGGGTCGGTAGAAAAATCAAATTCATCTTTATCCAACTTGGCGACATCAACCAAACGCTCGCCCAGTGAATCCAAGCGAACCAATTTTGCTTGCAGTTTGCCCAAGCTTCGGGCGTAGACCATCATTTTATTACGCTCTGTGTCGAGCATGGCTTGAAGGCGTTGGTGTTGCAGTGCTGATTTTTGTTTTTGCAGACGAAGTTGGTAACGCGATTGATCTAACGCCGTTTGAATCAGCGCTTGTTGTTGAAAGGAATAACCACCAAAAACAGCCAGAGCCAACAATAGAACCAAAGAAAAAACAGCGCATCGAAGCCAAAGCTTACGTACGGAAAAACGTTTAATTGGGCCTGTATCAGAGACCACCATCAGCGAAAAATGACTCAAAAAACCACTCCTACACAGGCATTGTTCCATACCCGCGTCCACTCTAGGGCAATCAAAGAATAGCAAAACACTCTCAGACAAGCACCTATTGAGACAGCGATTTCTACCGCTTATCTTAAGAAGGGTCAAGCGCATATTTTATTATTAACGCTTACTGCAAGTTTAAAGAGATGGCTATAATACAAGCAAGTAAGGTCTACCCTTGCTTTGCAAGAAGTCTTTGCTACGTTTCTGCTAATGTTTAATGATGATCCTTACCGTGTTTGTACTCTTGATGCGCCATGCTGAACACGCCGAACAAGCTGCCTGCAAACAAAGGTGTATGGATTTTGCGTGCCGTCACCCACCCTGTACTTAAAGCTTTTATTACCGTGCTATTGCTAACGCTATTAATTTATTATTTGGACTTGGTGGCAGTTTGGGCGCGTATCATTGACGTTAATCTTTGGTATGTCATGGCGGCGATTTCATGCATGATTACAGGTTATATTCTTTGCGGCATACGTTGGATGTGGATCGCAAAAGGGCTAGGCATGAGAGTTTCGCCATCGCGCAAAGTGCAATTGTATTTTTTAGGCATGTTCACCAGCCTTTTTTTACCATCAACCATTGGTGGTGATGTTGTTCGTGGTGTATTGCTTGCCAAAGGTGAGGGGCGTTCTGGCATGGGCTTGATCGCTACGGCGAGTGTTATTTTGGATCGTGCCAATGGTTTGTTTGCGCTCATCACCTTGCTTACTGTCTGCATGTTTTGGTTTTCTTGGCCTGCGATTTGGTGGTGGCTGTGGTCAGTTGCTATTATCACTGCGTGGTCAACCATGATGCTCTACCCCCGTATTCATCAACATCTACCCCAAAAAATGCGACGCATTCAAAACTTGCCTCTGGATCAATCATCCTTTCATATACAATGGTGGCGCAGCTTGCCTGTATCGTTGTTGTTTCAAATAATGATCATTCAGGCACATGTATTTCTTGGCATGGCAGTAGGCTTGGCTATGCCTTGGCCTGCTTTTGCCATGATGGTTGGGTTGGTTGCGTTGGTTGCTATTTTACCCATTTCACTGAATGGCTTTGGTGTTCGTGAAGCAGGCTATGTGGGGCTTGCGGTATATTTCGGCGGCAACAATGAAGCAGCAGCAGCCATGGCAGCACTGTGGGTTTTTGTACTCGTTGTTTCAGCATTGCCGGGGGCATGGGTCTTGTGGCGACTCGGCGGTATTCACGCCATTCACCGGGATTAATCTATGAATGTTCGCCCTGATCAATTAATCCATGCTAAAACGCCCGTATTGTATCTTTTTGGTGAAGATCAAGACGCGGTGATGGAACACGGTCAAGCATTGCTGGCACAAGGTGATCATGCAACAACCCGAATGCGCCTAAATGCAGATGAAATTCCCCGTTTTATAGGGGTTATACGCAGCCCTTCTTTGTTTGGTCCCGTTGCATACTCAGGGCTGGTTGGCAATGCCAGCAGCGCGACGGTCGCTCATATTTCTTTCTTGTTTGATGCCATTGGCGATATTCAATTGCCCCATCGCTTGATTATTTGTGCTTGTGGCGCGATGTATAAAAAAGCATGGCATAAAAAAATAATAACGCGGAAAGACATTACCCACTGCCAATTTAATAAACCCAGTGCCCAAGGCTTTGGGGAATGGTTACTGCAAACCATGGCGCAGTCGAATCTCAATGTTAGCCAAGATGATGTATTGCTAATGTCTGCGCAGCTAAATGGTATGCGCATAGAATCACGGCAATGGATGGCACGGTTAGGTTACTACGATGGTGGCAAAGGCGAGCCTGTTTCACTTTCTGTGATGCGGGCATTGTGCGGCGAACATAGCCCCGAGTCATTGGATGATTGGTGTCACGCAACGGCCATGCGTCAGCCTCAGGCAATTCACATGGCGCACCAATTGCTGTTTCATCAAGGGGTCGGTGCCTTACAGATGTTGGTCTGGCTGGCCAATCGTTTTCAACAATTACTGATGTATTGTTGGCATCAAGCTTGTCATCATGCAAACCCATTGCAGCAGGCGAGAGCCTTTGGTGTAGCACGTAAACTTCTACCGCAAGAAGCCATGCTGTGGAATGGTGCTACATTAATGCAGGCATTGCACGACATTGGCGTGGTTGAACAGCAACTTAAAGGCGCATCATTGTTGCCTGATCGCATCATCATGGAAGCATTGACACTTCAGTTGTGCCGCACTCGCACTGAGCAGTCATGAAAGGAAACCCTGATTGGTTAACGTTTGAACGTCAGCATGTTTGGCATCCTTATGCTTCCATGCAATCGCCACCACCGGTTTACCCCGTCACCCGTGCCAAGGGGGTCTATTTACAATTAGAAGATGGGCGCGAATTGATTGACGGCATGGCTTCGTGGTGGTCAGCAATCCACGGTTACGGTGTGCCAGCGTTGGATGCTGCCATTCATGGGCAATTAAAAAATATGGCGCACGTCATGTTTGGGGGACTAACCCACAAACCTGCCGCCGCGCTTGCAGAACGTTTGCTGGCCTTTTCACCGCCATCGTTACAGCATGTTTTTTTTTCCGATTCAGGCTCAGTTGCCATTGAAGTAGCCATTAAAATTGCCTTGCAATATTGGCAAGCAAAAGGAGAATCAAACAAACGTCGTTTACTTACCATTCGCCATGGCTACCACGGTGATACTTTTGGCGCGATGGGTGTATGTGACCCGATTCATGGCATGCATCATGTTTTTGAATCCATGCTGCCCAAGCATTTGTTTGCCGATGCCCCAAACACTGAAGCATGGCATGCGCAGCAAATTGTCCCTTTGCGAAAAATGATTGAATCACACCATCAAGAGATTGCTGCGTTTATTATAGAACCGATTGTGCAAGGTGCTGGGGGCATGCGTTTTTATTCGCCTCGGTTTTTAGCACAGGCTCATGCGCTTTGCCATGATTACAATGTATTGTTTATTGCCGACGAGATTGCCACGGGGTTTGGCCGCACTGGGCGTATGTTTGCCGTTGAACATGCATCCATTGAGCCTGATATTATGTGTGTAGGCAAAGCCTTGACGGGTGGTTACATGAGTCTTGCGGCAACCTTGTGCAGCACGAAAGTTTGTCATGGTTTACACGGCACAGAAGAGCATGGCGCAGGGGTGCTTATGCATGGGCCAACGTTTATGGCCAATCCTTTGGCTTGCGCGGTAGCCTGTGCCAGCATTGATCTGTTATGTGCCAGCCCATGGCAAGAACGTATTGTTGCCATTGCTGCCCAATTGCAAGCCTTACTTATGCCTTATAAGCAACACCCTAAGGTTGCTGATGTGCGTGTATTGGGCGCAATTGGGGTGATTGAAATGAAAGAAGCGGTCGATGTTGCCCGCGTACAAAGATTATTGGTCGCCGAAGGTGTTTGGCTGCGACCTTTTGGTAAATTGATTTACACCATGCCGCCTTACATTATAAACCATGAACAATTGCAACGTATTGTCACAGCCATAGGTAAGACTATTTAAATAGCCATTGATTTTGCTGTCATCTATGTGACATAAATAAAACTTATGTTATGCATTATTATTTTCCACAAGGAGTGTATAAGTGCGTAAGTATTCATCAATCGTAATGGCTGCGGCAGTCATTGGCGCAATGGGCGTCAGTGTAGCTGAGGCTCGCGAACAAATTAATATTGTAGGTTCTTCTACGGTATACCCTTTTTCAAGCTATGTTGCTGAGGCATTTGGCCAAGAAGGCGATTTTAAAACACCCGTGATTGAATCCACTGGTTCTGGCGGCGGCATGAAATTGTTTTGCGCTGGCGCAGGGCTAGAGACCCCTGATTTCACCAATGCATCCCGCCGCATGAAAGTCAAAGAATTTAAAAAATGCCAAAAAAATGGTGTGACTGGCATTGTTGAGTTTAAGATTGGCTTGGACGGTTTGGCTCTGGCTCAAAGTAAAAAAACAGCAGCATTGGATTTAAGTCGTAAAGATGTATTGCTTGCTGTTGCCGCTGAAGTGCCCAACAAAGATGGATCTGGCTTGATTGCTAATCCCTATCACTTCTGGAATGAAATCAACAGTAAATTACCCCACCGTAAAATTACTTTTTATGGCCCTCCTACATCATCAGGTACCCGTGATGCTTTTGAAGACTTGGGCATGAAACATTTGACCAAACACATGAAAGCATACACCGATCTTTATCATGCTGACAAAAAAGCCAACAAAGCATACAAAAAATACCATAAAATCCGCCAAGATGGCGTGTACGTTCCCTCTGGTGAAAATGATAACCTCATTGTTCAAAAGCTGAGTAAAGATGTTGCAGCTATTGGTATTTTTGGTTACAGCTACCTAGAAGAAAATGGCGATAAAATCGCAGCTGTGAAAATTGCAGGTGTTGCACCAAGCCCAGAAGCCGTGCAAAGTGGTAGCTACCCTTATTCTCGTTCATTGTACTTTTATTTAAAAAAAGCACACTTGGGTAAAGTTTCAGGCATGAAAGAATATGCTCGATTGTTCTTGTCTGAAAAAATGGTTGGCGAAGAAGGCGAATGCACCGATATTGGTCTGATTGCACACCCTAAAGCATTGCGTGACCAATACCGTAATGCTTTGGCTAACTTAACCAATTTAACGTCGGCTGATTTTTAACAAGTAAAAAAGCCCCTTCAACGACAAGAAAAAGCACCCTTCGCAGGGTGCTTTTTTATTTTTATGAACTGTTGTTTAATTTTAAACCGTCGACCACCGAGTGTGATTTTAAGCTCTCCCTTGACCTTTAGTTCCTGCTCCCGTCCAGTAAAAAGATGGGTGATATGAGAAGGGTCGCATGGTGCACCGATGGTTACAACGGCACTGGCCGATGGTATTTGACGTGCGGCCACCAGCCTAGGCTGCGCCGCCAAGCGAATGACCAATAAGAATCTTGGGCATTTCATGATTCGTTTTAAGGTATACTACGGCAGCAAGAATATCGCTGATGTTGGATGAGAAATTGGTATCAGAAAAATCACCTTCACTCTCAGCAAGACCTGTAAAGTCAAAGCGCAGTACGGCAATACCCCTTGCGGTTAATGCACGATTGATATGGACAATCGCCTTAAGATGCTTGCTCAATGTGAATCCGTGTGCAAAAAGGGCATAAGCATGCGGTTGCTGTTTGTCTGGAAGATCGAGATAAGCAGCAAGCTTTAAACCTTCGCCGTTATCAAAAAATAGTTTTAAAGAGTGCAATGAATTCCTCCCTATCAATTTTGAATCAGGCATTGGTCTTGCAAGGGCGGCTGTTTCTTACGCATGGCGTTTGATGTGGTGTCTACCTATTAAATTCCCATTCCTTAGCTGCAAAGTCTTGCACTAAAGCGCATAGTTTTTACTATCGGTCTGTAAGCAATAAACTCGGCATCATGAAAAAACACCATCGCATTCGGCATCCTTCATATTCGACCAAAAGTAGTTGACACTTTACCACCTTGTAGGTTGGT
>JAUZQQ010000048.1 GCA_030950905.1 Mariprofundaceae bacterium | reverse complement strand
TCAATACCAATGATGGTAGCCCTGTCGATGGCGCAATTATTACCATTATTGATACCGCAACAGGGCAACCGGCCATCATTTTTGGTGATGATGGCACCAGTGCTTACCCTGCTACACTAACAACAGGTGGCAGCGCAACCGATGCCGCAGGAAGAGTGTATACCTTTCCACCGGGTGGCTACCGCTTTCCTTTTGCCATGCCAGGCCGTTATAAATTTCTTGTTCAAGCACCTACAGGTTTTGCCTTCCCCACGGTGCTGACTGATGCCGTGATCCAAACCATCCCCCATGCACCCTTTGCATTAACGGTGGGTTCACGCGGTGAAATATTTCGTATCAACCCAGGTCCTGCCTTGCATATTGATATACCCGTGGATCCCAAAGGTAGCGCGCTTTTTGTGCGCAAAACGGTGGCAGCAAGGCAAGTCGCAGTGGGTGATTTTGTTCCGTACAGTATACAGGTAGAAAACACCAATATAAATTTCCCAGTCATCACCGTTCGGGTTCAAGACCGTTTGCCTCAAGGTTTTGACTACCAACGGGGAAGTACGGTTATTGATGGGTATAGCGTTGCCGACCCAATAATCTCCAGCGACGGCCGCAGCTTGCAATTTGATATTTATAGCCTTGCCAAGGGAGCAACCGCACGTATCAATTATGTAGTGCAAGTCGGGGCAGGCACAGCATTGGGCGAAGCAAGCAACCAAGCAAATGCCACAGGTATTTCTATTGGCAGGCTCGTTGGTTCTAATACGGCGTTGGCAACGGTATTGGTCGGTGATGATTTGATGGCCGCCAAAACATTGATTGCAGGTCGCGTTTTTATTGACGAAAACGACAATGGATTCAATGAACCCGATGAAGCAGGCTTGCCCAATGTACGCATTTATATGCAAGATGGCACCTACGTCATCACCGACAAAGACGGGCAATACCATATTGAAGGTATTAGCCCAGGCACACATGTCTTACAAATGGACACCATACCTGAACGTTATACCCCTGCCCCCTTACCCAACACCCGTTTTGCAGGCAACCGTGTATCGCAGTTTGTTGATGCCAGCGCAGGGGCATTGGTGCGGGCAAATTTTCGGGTATTGCATACAGCAGCACCCAACACGCCCGTACACATCAGCCAAACGCTGTCGCAAACAGGTGATGATGTTTGGATAAATATTGAAGTGCGTCAAGACGGCGGTGTGGCACTGAAAAAATTTCTGGCGGTATATTCCCCTCCCGATGGATGGCAGTTGGATTTACCCAGTGCGACACTGGATGGTTCCAAACGTGCGCCCGATGCCAGCATGATCGGTTATTTATGGCCACTCTCTTCAGTAAAAAAAGAACAGCACATTCGTGTTCGTTTGTTGCCACAGGCAACACGTAAAAATGGCGTAAAAGAGAGCATCGCTTACGCCCGCTTTTCGACCACAGCTACGCCAAAAGGGCGCACGAGCATGACCCGCGTAACATTGCGTGATACAAGCACCGAAGGCAAATCAAAAAACAAGCAAGCGCAAGTCTTTATTGATGCCGTGAAGGTGGAAAAACATTTTTCTTTTTCATTGTTAACAACCCATGATTCTGCCGAAGCAAAAGCAGTCGGAAGCTGGGATGATGCCAAGAAAAACAATAAAACAGCCGCAAGCGCAACGAGTCCCCGCAAAGAAAAAATCAAAGATGGCATACTTTCCTTGCATCAAGGTCAAGGCTTACCCCACCGCATCAATGCCGTTCGGCTGCAACTCGATAGCCGTTTAACATTAAAATTATTGGTGGATGGCAAACAAGTGCCCAATGATCGTATTGGTTTTAAATCCATTGATCCCGATAGCAACAAGACATTGTATACCTTTATTGGTGTTGACTTGGGTGACCCTGGTACACATCTGTTGCGCTTAGAAGGTTTAGGCCCGTTTGGCAATGCCCGTTTTAAACAAGACCTAACGTATATTCGCACGGGTGAAGTCGCCGCTATTCGTTTTTTGGAATCAGGAAAAAATGTTGCCGATGGAAAAACGCCCGTTCGGGTGCGCGTACAATTGCTTGATGATAATGGTGAAGTGATCAAAGCGCGCACTGAGGTAGAGTTTCGTGGCGGTGATTTATTGCCCGCCCCACGCGCCGAATTGTACCAAAGCGAAGAGGCTGCGAATATTGCTGTTGCTCGAACGGTGATGGTCGAACGCGATGGCTGGATGTCATTCAAGCCAACGGGTATCAGCGGAACCCACCGTATTGATATTGGTTATAACAGCGTACAACGGCGTATTGAGGTGTTTGTTGCGCCAGAATACCGTGATTGGATTTTGGTTGGCCTAGCTGAGGGCAAGGCGGGCTGGCAACAGCTTGCAGGGCATGTTGTCGCCGTGGATAAACAGGTATCAGCCGATCGCTATTACCGTGATGGTAAATTGGCATTTTTTGCCAAAGGCCGGATCAAAGGGGAATACCTCTTAACCATGGCCTACGACAGCTCTAAAACTGACGGATCAAACCGTAATCGTTTGCAGCAATATATTAATCCAACCCAATATTACAGCCTCTATGGCGATGTTACGCAACGGCAGAGCGATGCTGCATCAAAGAAAAAACTCTACCTTAAACTGGAACGAAATACCTTTTATGCCATGTTTGGCGATTACAACACGGGCTTGTCGATCACAGAATTGGGACGCTATGTGCGCAGCATGAACGGGATTAAATCAGAGTTTAAAGGTAGCAACTATGGTTATACGGCTTTTGCCTCACGCACCAGTCAATCCTACATTAAAGATGAACTGCGCGGCAATGGAACGAGTGGCTTGTACCGTTTAAGTCGACAAAATATTATTTCGGGCAGTGAAAAGTTATTGGTAGAAACACGCGATCGCTTCCAAAGTAATGTAGTGTTAAACAGCGTAAAAATGCAACGATTTGTTGATTATGATATTGATTATCAGGCGGGTACGCTGTATTTTAAAGCACCCGTTAATTCGCGTGATTTCGCCATGAACCCCATTTATATTCAGGTTGAATACGAATCCAACGACCGCACTGATCAATTTATCAATACTGGAGGACGCATTTATAGCAAGCCATTGGCGGGTTTAGAGATTGGTTCTACCTATGTGCAAGAAAATCAATTGTACCACAACAATCGTGTTGTGGCTGCCGATGCAAGCTACGAGCTTGGATCATCAACAGAAATCAAAGCTGAGCTGGCGCGCAGCAGCAATGGCGCAACGCCAACAAGCGTGGTGCAAGCCAATGGGTACAGCCTTAAAGTCACCCACTTGGGTAAAAAAATCAGCAGCAAAGCTTATGCGCGACAGTTGCAAAGCGGTTTTGGTATTGGCCAACAAAAAGGCAGTGAAGATGGCACGCGAAAATTCGGCGGTGATGTACGCTATAAATTCAACGATCAATTATCATTAAGCACCAGTGCAGGACGGCAACAGGTGCTTAAAACGGGGAATACCCGCGATAATTTAAACAATACCTTGGCATGGCAATTTAAAGAGCACAGCTTAAAAACGGGCATCAGTGCCGCCAGAGATAGATTGGCAACAGGGAAAAGCAAGCTATCACGGCTGTTCACGAGCAGTGCCAGCACACGCATTGGCAACCGTTTGACGGTACAGGCATCGCGGGAACAATCTTTAGGCGGTGGCATCAATGCCGCTGATTTCCCCACCCGAACCACGGCAGGGCTAAGCTATATGTTGTCTGAAAAAATCAGTGTCGATCTGGCTCAAGAATGGACACAAGGGCGATTACAAAATACATCAACCACCCGTGTTGGGCTTAAATCTTCGCCTTGGACGGGTGGTCAATTACTCACCCGTTATGAGCAATCATTGGCTGAAAATGGTCTGCGCAGCTTTGCCAATATTGGACTCAAACAACAATGGACGTTGAATGATAAGTGGCAGTTGGATATTGGCTTGGATCGGGTGCAAACATTAAAACATGCAGGGGCCAGTGCCATCAACCCAAATGTGCCACTGGCATCTGGTGGCGGCAATGATTTTAACGCCATTTCTGTGGGTGCGAACTATGCCCCCAAGGGATGGCGTTGGACAAACCGTGTCGAACATCGGGTATCAAAAAGCGTTCGTAGTTGGGGTATCAGTTCAGGCATTCAAGGCCAGCCCAAAGATGCGCTCAGTCTATCGTGGGCGACACAGGCGACACACAGCCGCGCGGTGCTTGGCACGTTCCAAACGAATGCAACCACATCGTTAGGCTTGGCATGGCGACCCAATTATGATGGCTTGATGCTTTTGGATCGCTTAGACGTGCGTTACAGCGCAAGTGACAATGGTGCACTTAAGCAACGGGCATGGCATTACATCAACAATACACATGCCAACTGGCAGTACAACAAAGACCATCAAGTTGAATTCCACCACGGTATTAAATGGACACAGCAAAACTTAAATCAACAAGCATATACAGGTATTACCGACTTTATTTTCTCACGCTGGCGTTATGATTTCACCGATGATTGGGATGCTTCCCTGCAAGGGGCATTGATGCACGGTTGGCAAAACGGTCAATTCTTGAGCAGTTTTGGTGCTGCTGTCGGCTACAATATCATGGATGACATGTGGTTAAGTGTTGGCATTAACGGCAATGGTTTTAATGCCCGTGATTTTGCTACGGCGGGTTATACCACCCGAGGCGTGTACGTTGACTTTCGTATGAAGTTGGATCAAAATAATATTCAACGCTGGTTGGGTGGTAATG
>JAUZQQ010000047.1 GCA_030950905.1 Mariprofundaceae bacterium | reverse complement strand
CGTAAATCTTTAACATCGGTGCCAAGTTCAGCGACCAATAAATTGGTGCCATTGATCACACGAACAGCGTCCATCAGTTGATCCAACAAAATTGTTGATTGGCGAGCCTGGAGCGATTGAAGCTGCCTTAAGCTATCTTTTAGCTCAGTTTGTAGTTGTTCAATAGATGCGCGCAATGTTGCTGGTTGCGTTTTCAATAATGTTGAAAGCTGCTGTAGCTGTTCGCGGTCTTTTGTACTCGCATCGTAAGCTAATCTTCCTGTTATAGCCTCAATGCGCCGCACCCCTGCGGCAATACCTGTTTCTGCAATCAGACGAATCATACCAATGTCGCCCGTGCGCTTGGCATGGGTACCACCACACAACTCAGTGGCTATACCTGTTGATACTACGCGAACTTCATCGCCGTATTTTTCGCCAAAGAGTGCCATTGCACCACTGGCAATGGCAGTGGCTTGATCCATTGTCCGTGTCTCCACAATCGTATTGGCACGAATCAATGCATTCGCCCGTGCTTCGATGGATGATTTTTGTTGCGCCGAAATCGCTTGATGATGGCTAAAATCAAAGCGCAAGCGTTGATCATTGACCAATGATCCTGATTGTTTGACGTGATCACCCAGCACCTCTCGCAATGTAGCATGCAAAATATGGGTCGCCGTATGATTGTTGCAAATGTGTAAGCGTCGTGTTTCATCCACAAAAACCTTCGCCAATGCACCTGTGAGCATTGTGCCATGTTCAACAACGCCTTGATGGGCAAACAAGTCAGCTAATACTTTTTTGCAATCATGGACACAAAAAGACCCTGATGCGGTGGTAATCATACCATGGTCGGCAACTTGTCCGCCTGATTCCGCATAAAATGGCGTTTGGTTTAAGAACAAGCAGCCTTTTTGTCCTTTGCTTATTTCATTGACGCGATGATCACCAGAAACAATTCCTGTAATCAGCCCATCTGCTTCCAAGGTATGGTAGCCAAGAAACTCGGTTGGTCCATGCGCCTCGCGTAATTCAAATACCGCTGTGGGCAAAGCTTGTTCGCCTGAACCCGTCCATGCGGCACGGGCGCGTTTGCGTTGTTCTTGCATGCAGCGGGTGAAACCATCCATATCCAAATGAATGTTTCGGCCTTTAAGAATATCGGCAGTTAAATCGGTGGGGAAGCCATAGGTATCGTACAAAGTAAATAAGGTTTCCCCTGCAATCGTACCACCTGCACCAGCATCTGCTGCGGCTTGTTCAACCAACCCCAAGCCTTTATCCAAGGTGCGAATAAAACGCTCTTCTTCAACACGAATGGCTTGGGTGATATTTTGTTGCTGGGCAAGAAGCTCGCCAAAATGCGCACCCATTTCATCGACCAACGCGGGAACCAAGCGGTACATAAACGCGTGGCGGCAGCCAAGCAACCGACCATGGCGGCAAGCCCTACGAAGAATACGACGAAGTACAAAACCACGACCTTCGTTGGATGGCAAGACCCCGTCAGCCAACAAAAAGCACACTGCCCGAAGATGATCGGCAAGTACGCGCAACGATGCATCGGAGGCCGCAGACACACCCAAGGCAACGCCAGTTTCTGCGGTTACAGCGTGAATTAAAGATTGAAATAAATCAATATCATAATTGTTGTGAACGCCTTGCATGACGGCTGCAACACGCTCTAAGCCCATACCTGTATCAACACTTGGGCAAGGCAAGGGTGTTAAGACACCATCAATATCACGCTCGTATTGCATGAAGACAAGGTTCCATATTTCAACAAAACGATCGCCATCTTCTTCGGGTGTTCCGGGGGGGCCGCCTGCCACATCTTCGCCATGGTCATAAAAAATCTCAGAGCACGGGCCACAAGGCCCTGTCTCACCCATGGACCAAAAGTTGTCTTTCGCACCAATGCGTGCCAATTGATGGGCGGGCAAGCCAATATCATCAAGCCAAATCGCTGCCGCCTCATCGTCGTCTTCAAAAACAGTGATAAACAAGTTATGGGGCGATAGTGCCAATTCTTCCGTCAAAAAAGCCCACGCAAAAAAAATTGCCTCTCGTTTGAAATAATCACCAAAAGAAAAGTTTCCCAGCATTTCAAAAAATGTGTGATGCCGTGCCGTGTGTCCAACATTTTCCAGATCGTTGTGTTTGCCGCCTGCCCGAACGCATTTTTGACTGGATACAGCGCGGCAATAAGACCGTTTTTCTTGCCCTAAAAAAATATGTTTAAACTGTACCATTCCAGCATTGGTAAACAATAGGCTGGGATCGCCATGAGGGACCAACAGGCTTGAATCAATCACCGTATGTGCTTGATTCTCAAAATAGGCAATAAACTTTTGCCGAATTTCTGCTACCTTCATGTTTTCCTCTATTGACCTTCATCTGGCACAATGCCAAGAACTTGACGGACTTGCAAAGCAATACGCGCCAATAACGCATCGTGTTCTTTTAAATAAGCAATAGCATTGTCACGCCCTTGCCCTATGCGATCGTTATCAATGGCGTACCATGCGCCGCTTTTGTGAATAAATCCATGCGCCACACCCATATCCAAAACTTCGCCGATATAAGAAATTCCTTGGCCATACATGATCGAAAAGGTGGCAATACGAAAGGGCGGTGCCATTTTGTTTTTAACGACTTTAACCTTGGTATCGTTGCCAAGTACAGCATCCCCTTTTTTGATCGCACCCGTACGGCGAACATCCAGACGAATCGAGGCATAAAACTTTAAGGCATTGCCGCCAGTGGTGGTTTCTGGGCTACCAAACATCACACCAATTTTCATTCGGATTTGGTTGATGAACATCACCGTCGTGCGGGTGCGTGAAATCGAAGATGTTAATTTACGCAATGCTTGCGACATCAGGCGTGCCTGTAAACCCATGTGGACATCGCCCATCTCGCCTTCGAGTTCGGCCCGTGGTGTTAATGCAGCCACTGAATCAATAACGATAATATCCAATGCGCCTGAACGGGTCAGTGTATCAACAATCTCCAAGGCCTGTTCGCCACAATCAGGTTGCGAGACCAATAAATTATCTACATCCACACCCAAATTTTTAGCGTAGGTAATATCCAATGCGTGTTCAGCATCAACAAAAGCTGCCGCTCCGCCCAGGCGTTGTGCCTCAGCCACAGCGTGCAATGCCAGCGTCGTTTTTCCCGATGATTCAGGACCAAAAACTTCCACCACCCGCCCTCGCGGATAACCACCGATACCAAGCGCAACATCCAATGCCAAAGAGCCCGTGGGGATAACATCAACCTTTGCCAAGGCTTGGTCACCCATACGCATAATCGTACCTTTACCATATTGACGCTCAATTTGTGCAAGTGCTCCAGCCAAGGCTTTGGCCTTGCTGTCATTTTTATCGGCCACCATAAACCCCTTTATTCTACGCTTTCAACACGAACTTCAATATCGCCTTTACCATTAAACCCCAGCCGGTCTGCTGCTGCGGCAGAGACATCAATAATATAACCTTGTCGAAAAGGGCCACGGTCGTTGATGCGCACAACAATATTACTATTGGTTTTAACATTGGTGACCTTTACCTTAGAATTAAATGGCAATGTTTTGTGTGCCGCTGTGAGTGCATTCATATCAAATTTTTCTCCATTGGCCGTTGGGCCACCATGAAAGCGTTTACCATACCATGATGCCTTACCCGTTTCATTGTAACCCTTGGCCGTCGCCAATGGTGTGTACCATTCTCCAAGTACCTTGTAGGCTTTTGCTGGAGATTTTTTTATGGTTTTTTTGTGGTGTGTTTTTTTCCTCGTTACTCTCGATTTGCGCGTCTTTGATTTATTTATTTTTTTATGGCGTATTTTTTTATGGCGTATTTTTTTCTTTGCTTTAACGGCGGCTCTTTTTTTAAGAACGGCTCTTTTTTTAAGAGCAGCCCTTCGTTTTGCACTGCGCAAGGCATCAGCTTTTGCTTGCTTGTATTGACCCATGTTGTCGCCAGAAAACAAGGCACGCCCTCTTGAACGACTTGGCACGGTTAAAGCAGAACCTCGAGTGCTGTTGTCAAAGCGCGGGCTAACAACAGGTGGTAAAGGTAACATAGCAGTTGTTGCTACCGCACTTGAAGGGGAACGGTATGTTCTTCTTTTGCTCGTTTTAAACGGCGATTGTACAGCGGTTGAATAGCTGTATGATCCTCTGTTAGGGTCACATTCACAAAAACACTGGCCTGTTTGTGCCTTTGATGGTGGAAGCGGTCTTGCTGCACAAGCATTTAAGCCTGTTAATAGTAAGATAAAGCATGTTAAAAATAAAAAACGCATACAAATGTTTACTCTCTTTTGGTCGTTCACGCAACATTATTTGTTACAAATAATTCTACTCACTGGCGTTTAAGGCAAAACCTCAACCCTAACCCTTGCGCTTCCTTGTTTGAAAAAACCTATATATTTTGCCGCAGCTTCAGAGACAGCAATGATTCGACCACCAGTGAATGGGCCACGGTCGTTAATACGCACGATGATCCAATAAGCATTGGTAAGATTGGTTACTTTTACACAGGTATTCATCGGTAAACCAGGATGGGCTGCCGTCATCTTGTTTTTATCAAAGTACTCGCCACTGGCTGTTAATCGGCCATTAAGGTTATCACCGTACCAAGCAGCCTCCCCTTCTTCAACAAAACCTCGTGCTTGCTGTAATGGTGTAAACCACTGACCAAGTTTTTGATAAGGCTGCTGCAAAGTCGCCAAGCGCGCCGCATCAATGGGGTAAGGCGCACCACACAAACGTGCA
>JAUZQQ010000046.1 GCA_030950905.1 Mariprofundaceae bacterium | reverse complement strand
ATATCCTTCGCCCATGCAAACGATTCCCCAAGAAAGTATACGCGAGGCATCCGAAGGACTTCGTGCCATTGCGCACGAATTGCGTCTGGCTGTGCTGTGTCATTTAATGAATGGTCCCATGTGTGTGGCAGAGCTGATGCTCGTAACAGATGCTTCTCAATCTAATTTATCCCAGCATTTAACCAAGATGCGTTTGATGGGTATTGTGCAAAATGAACGGCGGGGCGTGCAGGTGTATTACCGTATTGCTAACCCTGATTTTGAAGGTTTGCTGATGGCTTTGAAAACGATTTATTGCCCCGAGATGTGCGAATGAAACAAGCGGTATTTTTTTGCGCATCTGTATTCGTTTATTCTTATATAATAATACATCCATTGCCAGTGCAGGCAGCAACACCTTTGACATTAAAGGCGGCAGTGACACAAGCCATGCTAGCCAACCGCCAAATACGGGCAGCCGATGCATCCATCGACGTTGCTAAGGCGCGGCTAACACAGGCCAAAGCCGCACGTTTGCCCCAACTGTCGCTAGAAAGCACGGCGATGCGTAGCAATGCACCAATGACTGTGTTTGGCTCCCGTTTGTCACAACAGGCTGTTACAGCAACTGATTTTATCCCTTCATCGTTGAATTACCCCGCACCGATTACCCAGTTTCAAAGCCGTATTGTGCTGGATCTTCCGCTTTACCGTGGTGGTGCGTTATCGTCGTCCATTGCACAAGCTGAAGCACAGGAGCAACTGCGTGGTCATCACAAAGTGCAAACCCAACAACAGATTATTTACCGCGTAATTGCCGCCTACAGCGATGCCTTGCGGGCGCAGCATGCACAGCAGGTGGCAAGACAAGCGGTAAAGTCAGCAACAGCACATGTTAATACCGCAAAACACATGCTGGCCAAAGGCATGGTCTTGCGTAGCGATGTAATGGATGCCGAGGTTCACCAACTCAATGCCGCTGTTGCCGTAAAACAAGCGGGTAATAGTGCCAGCGATGCCAAGGATCGCCTCCGTCAATTGTTGGCGATGGGCATAAACCACCCCATTGCATTGTTACCATGGGTAGGTTTAAACAGCAAATATGCGGGGGATGACGAAGCCCAATGGGTGAAACGTGGGTTAAGATACCGTGCTGAATTGGCTCAAGAAGGGGCACAATTGGATGCCCTAAAAGCTAAGGAAACGACGGCTACGGCTGCCTTTAAACCCACGCTCGGGCTGCAAGTGGCACAAGAGTGGAACAACAATACCGTGCTGCCCCAGCATGGCAATACCACCGTGATAGCGGCCTTGCGGTGGAATATATTTGCAGGGGGTGCAGACCGCGCAGCACAGCATGCAGCAGAAGCCGCAAGCATGAAGCAAGTATTGATGTTGGATGATCTGCGGCAATCCATTGTGGTCGCTGTTAAACACGCCTTGCGCCAGCAACATGAAATCAACTCACGTTGGCAGATGCGCAAACAAGCCTTGGCACAAGCCAACGAATCACTTCGCATTCATACATTGCGTTTTAGACAAGGCATAGAAAACATCAACAGCATGCTCGATGCGCAAACCCGTACTGACCGTGCCGCAGAAGCCGTGGTGCAAGCGCGGTTTGATCACCAAATGGCACAAGCTTCACTTATGTTGGCTGCTGGCGTATTAAATCAGGAGGCTGTAAGCCCATGAAAATTTTCATAGTACTTTGTACCGCCTTGTTTTTGTCTGCTTGTGATACAGACAAAGAAATTCCTGTACAACAACAAGCCATCAAAACCATCGAGGGCATTGCGACCAACGTTAAAACAATCACCGTTCCTGTATGGTTTCATACAGGGGGCGTGGTCACCACCGATCACCGTGTTACCGTAAGTTCCCGTTTGTCGGGCTATGTGCGAAAATTACACATACGTGAAGGGCAACGTGTAAAAAAAGGAAGCTTATTGTTTCGCATTGACCCCGTAGATGTCAAACAAGTTTTGGCACAAGCCAACGCCGATGCGGCGAATGCCCGTGCTGAACAACAACGCTTTGCCTCGCTGTTAAAAGCCAGTGCGGTAACCAAACAACAGTATGATACTGTTGCGTTGCGTTATACGCTGGCACAATCACGGGTAAAACAGGCAAAAAATCAATTGCACTATACCAATGTCCGTTCCTCACTGGATGGTATAGTGGTTAAAAAATTGATGCACAATGGTGATCTTGCTTCACCGGGGCAAGCCGTATTGATCATTGAAAACCCACAACAACTGTTGGTGGAGGCCAAGGTGTCGGAGTCTCGCGTGGCACGGCTTCATGAAGGCGATGCTGTTCGTTTGCAGTTCGCAGCGTTCAACACATCATTTACGGGGAATATCAACCATATTATTGCCGATCAACATGCTGAGTCCCATCAGTTTTTGGTAAAAATTTCACTGCCGAGCAACCCTGCTATACGCCCTGGCATGTTTGCCCATGTTGCCTTTCATCAAGGCCAGCGTGAGGCATTGATGATCCCACGCGCAGCCGTGGTATACCGTGCTGGTTTAACAGGTGCTTATCTGTTGGATGATAAGAACATTGTCCATTATCGCTTAATTCGTCTGGGTGAACAGCACGGTCATGATGTTGAAATAAGTGCAGGGCTAGATGCTGGGGAGTCACTGGTTGCCAAGGTTACGCCTGCATTGCATAGCGGTGTACAACTTCGCACGAGCCAACGCCCATGACCAATCCTACGCCATTAAACCCTGCGCCATTAAATATTGCAGGTAAGCTGGGAAGCATGGCCATGAACAGCCATGTTACGCCCATGCTGGCTATTCTTATTTTTTTTATTGGTGTGATTGCCTTGCTGCTGACCCCGCGTGAAGAAAACCCGCAAATTGATGTTCCTGCGGCAAATATACTGGTTCAGATGCAAGGGGCTAGCCCCCAAGAAGTAGAAAACTTGGTCGTTAGACCCTTAGAAATGGTGTTGCGAGGTATGACAGGGGTGGATCACACCTTTGGCATGGCGCAAGAATCCATGGGCATTGTCACGGTGATGTTCAAGGTCGGGCAAGATAAAGAAGCCAGCTTGGTAAAATTGTACGATAAAATCATGCACAATCTGGATCGTATGCCTGCTGGCGCAGCACTGCCATTGATTAAACCGCTGGATGTTGATGATGTTCCCGTTTCAGTGATCACACTTTCGTCATCTGACATGGATGGATTGATGTTGAAATCGCTGGCTGAACGGGTGCGTGATTATTTATTGCCATTGGATGGTGTATCAATAGCGGATATTGTCGGTGGCCGTGATCGGCAATTAAGCATCACGCTGGATCCAACACGGATGGCCGCTTATCACATTGCTTTGAACCAGTTGCACCAAACCTTGGCATCTGCCAATCAGGGCGGTGGAGTAGGCACATTGGTGGGCGCAGGTAAAGTGCAACCCATTGTGCTGAATGCTTATTTGCAATCGGCTAGCGAAGTTGGTGCCTTGATCGTTGGTACATGGCAAGGCAGTGCCGTGTATTTGCGCGATATTGCCATCGTACAAGATACATTGACGGAAGTGACGGCTGTTCACCGTATAGGTTTTGGTAGTGCTAATGTTTTTAATACTGCCAATAGAAGAGCAAGCCAAAATGATGAGCCAGAGCTTGCTGCCGTATCAATCACCCTCGCTAAGAAACGGGGAACAAATGCTGTTTTTGTGACCCAACGTATTGCAGAAAAGCTTGAACAGTTAAAAGGTGACATCATCCCTGATAATGTGCAGGTACATATCACCCGTGATTCAGGCGCGCGTGCCAACGATGCAGTGAATTTACTGATTGAACATTTGGGCATTGCCATTGTCTCAGTGATTATTATTTTATTGTTTTTTTTAGGCTGGCGCGAAGCGGCAATTGTGACGATGAATATTCCCTTGATTTTATTCACGGTGCTGGCTGTTGGTTTGCTCGCTGATCAAACGATTAACCGTATTACTTTATTTGCGTTGATTCTTTCTTTGGGATTGTTGGTGGATGATGCCATTGTGGTGATTGAAAACATCCACCGTCACTTGCACCATGGGGTGCATACAATAAAAGACAAGGCTGCAGCCATTATCACTGCCACCAACGAAACAGGCAAACCAACGATTATCGCCACGATTGCTGTGATTTTGGCTTTTATCCCCATGGGTTTTGTTACGGGGATGATGGGGCCTTATATGGGGCCGATTCCTTTTAATACGCCCGTGGCCATGGCTGCGTCATTGGTGATTGCCTATATGTTCACACCGTGGATTGCGCAGCGTTGGTTGCCGTGCAATGTGCATGAACCAAGCATGGATGAAAAAAATGAAAGCCCCAAAGATTGGGTGCATCGGGGTTATTTGCGTTTGGCAGAGCCATTGTTTAACCATGCGTGGTTGCGGTGGCTTTTTGGTGTGGTGGTACTGTTGATGTTTATCGCCGCAATGCTTGAGCCAGCCTGGCAGTTTATACGCCCTGCGGGCATCAATGGCCCCATGACCACAGGCAGTGTGGAATTAAGAATGTTGCCCAAAGGCAATAACAATACACTTAATATTACTTTGGATATGCCCGAAGGCACCTCGCTAGAAGGTACTGACCGCGTTGCGCGCGCTATTGGTGATATTTTGCGTAGACACCGTATGGTGCTTGATTATGAAGTATTTGTCGGGCAGGCAGGGTCGATTGATTTTAACGGTATGTTGCGCGGTGCAGTGCTGCGAAAAGGTGTGCAATTGGCAGAAATTCGGGTCAATTTGTTGGATAAAAGCAAACGCCATATTCGTTCTGCTGCGATTGTATTGGAATTGCGCGAGATGTTAAAACCCATCATGATCCATTACCCACTGGCGAATATAAAATTGGTGGAAGACCCACCAGGCCCCCCCGTTCGCGCCACGCTACTGGCTGAGATTTATGGCCCCAACGAGGCGGGCAGGCAAGCGGTGGCAAAACACGTGCGCGAAACATTCAAACAAACATGGGATGTTGTGGATATTGATGATTCTATCGGTGCGGACGTGCAACGATGGCGCATTGTCTTGGATCGTGAAAAAGCAAGCCGCTTGGGCATTTCAGCGATGCAATTGAAGCAAGCTTTGCGTGATTTTTTCCAAGGCTGGTCGATGGGCGCATTGCATATTGATGATACTCGGCATTCAGTCAGCATCACGGTGCGATTGCCACGTGAACAACGCATGCAAGTTAGCGATTTGGATCGTATTTATGTTTCTGGTACACAAGGCTCTGTGCAACTGTCCAGTATTGCCCGTATCAAACAAGAAACAATGCCCAAAGCAAGGCTTACCAAAGACGGTCACAATGTGGTTTATGTCATGGCCGAGCCCAAGCAAGGTTCTCAGGTCTACCCTGTGCTGGCCATGGATAAACAATTGGATAAATACGAAGTGTTGCCGCAACAATATTTGCACACGGGTGGCATGCGTTTTGTTCGTAGCACGCCCGATGACTTGTTTGGCTATACGCTGTTGTGGGATGGTGAGATGCGTTTGACACTGGATGTTTTCCGTGATTTAGGCTCGGCCTTTATTGTTGCCATGTTATTGATTTATTTGTTAATGGTGGCCTATTACGGCGGTGTAGCATTACCAATCCTGGTGATGGCTCCCACAGCTTTGACCATGATTGGTATTTTCCCTGGTCATTGGATTACAGGCCAACCATTCACCGCTACTTCAATGATTGGTATGATTGCCTTAGCGGGCATTGTGGTGCGTAATTCTACCTTGCTGGTTGATTTTATTCTGGACTACCATGCTCGTGGTTATTCGGCTAGGGATGCAGCCATGGAAGCAGGCGCGGCACGCACGCGCCCGATTATTTTGACAGGCCTAGCAGTGATTGTTGGTAGCGGCGTGATGATCAATGACCCTGTATTTGGTGGGCTTGGTGTATCCATGGCTTTTGGTACACTGGCATCTACGGCTTTAACACTGTTTATTGTACCATTGGTGTACTATAAAATTCCGTTTTTTCAAGGCAATATTGTTCAAAAAAAACAGATGCGTTGAGATACTTTTATGCGAGGTAAAGCACATGAAGAAAACAATAAAAACCGTTCTTGGTCTATTAATGGTCACGGGTTTGGCCATGGTGGCGCAGGCTGCGACTATTCCAGAAGGTATGGGGATATTGCCCAATAACGTACCCGTACCCGCAAACAACCCCATGAGTGCTGCTAAAATTTCGTTAGGGACACAGTTGTATTTTGATCCTGCGCTATCGGCCAGTGGCCAGTTTTCATGCAATTCTTGCCATAACTTGGGAACAGGTGGCGTGGACAATCAAAAAACATCCATTGGCCATCATTGGCAACGCGGTGGACGCAATGCACCCACCGTATTAAATGCTGCCTTTTGGAGCAAACAATTCTGGGATGGCCGTGCGCCATTGCTAGAAGACCAGGCCAAAGGCCCTCCATTGAACCCCGTTGAAATGGCCAGTGCTGATGCTGATACTGTGGTAGCGCGTTTAAAAACTGCGGGCTATGCACCATTGTTCACCACGGTATTTGGTAAAAACGCTTTAACGTATGACAACATGGCCAAAGCCATTGCTGCCTTTGAACGGACGTTAATCACACCCAACGCACCCTTTGATCGTTTTGTACAGGGTACGGGTGATATTTCTAAGGCAGCCAAACGGGGCATGGTTAAGGTGGCTGAAGTGGGCTGCACCAGTTGCCACAGTGGCGCGTTATTCACCAACAATGAATTTGTTGAATTTGCTTACGGCAGCGATACGGGCTTAAAGTCTATAACGGGCAAGGCCGATGATGATCATGTGTTTCGCGTACAATCATGGCGCAATGTGGCGTTGACTGCACCCTACTTTCATGATGGTTCTGCCTCAACATTGGCTCAGGCAGTAAAAATAATGGCTAAGGTACAATTGCAAACGACATTAAGTGATGCCGATGTAAATGATATTGTGGCTTTCCTTACAACTCTAACTGGCGATCAACCACAAATAACATTTCCTACGCTGCCACGTCCAACAGGTGTAAGCTTGGATTGGCAGGATTAAACGATGACAGTTGAACGCATGATCCATGTTATTGCAGGTGCTTTTATTATGTTGTCGGTTTTCCTGTCGTCATTGTACAATGGCGTTGATTTAACAGAAACAACATGGTTATGGTTTACCTTGTTTGTTGGTGCAAACCTTTTTCAATCGGGTATCACCCAATGGTGCCTAATGGGTATTATTCTGCAAAAACTGGGGCTAAAAACATCTTGCAAGCGTTGCGCTTGATGCTGTTGCCATTTAATTTTTAAAAAAAACAAGAAGAGGAGTGTTCAATGAACCCAAGAAAACTAACGATTGCGATGTTATGGCTACTCATACCATGGACGGTAATGGCCTGCGGCATGGGGGATACCACCGCTGAAGGTTATGAAAATACAGACATTAAACATGCCCACAGTCATTGGAAACAAGGCAAAAAATCGCCGATTCCTTTTCAATTTATTGATGTTCGTACGGCCAAGGAATACAGCGAAGGTCATGTGCCAGGGGCGATTAATATTCCCGTACAGGTGATTGCTGAGCACCTCAATGAAGTCCCCAAAGACAAGCAAGTATACGTCTATTGTGAATCAGGGGTGCGCTCTACCAAAGCTGCCAGCTTGCTTGCCAAATCAGGGTTTAAAAACATTGAAAACATGCATGATGGCATGCGCGGCTGGCGCAACCATGATTATCCACAGGAGAAATAATGTTTAAGTCCATCACTGCATTGGAATTATTCCCCCTATGGTTAAAGCATGAAGAGGGTAAATCGCCCTATATTATTATTGATGTGCGTGAAGAGAATGAATACAGCGCAATGCATATTGCAAATTCATTGCATATACCGCTGGCGTCCATTCCCAAACAAACGCACCGCATCCCCAAAGATAAAACAGTGTATTTAATTTGCCAAGGCGGTATTCGTTCGGCAAAGGCTGCTTATTGGTTGGTAAAAAATGCCCATTATACGCAATTGGTAAATGTTGAAGGTGGTATGACAGCATGGCTGCAAGCAGGCTACCCTATAAAAAGCCTCTAACGCAATAAACAGGAGAATAACATGAGTGATTATGGTTTACGTATTGATTTTGATGGTGATATGGAGGCAGCAGAGCTGGCTATTACCGATGCATTAAAAGAGGAAGGTTTTGGCATTATCACCCGCATTGATATTGCTGCCACGTTAAAAAAGAAAATTGACCTTGAGCGTTTGCCGTATGTGATCTTGGGTGCCTGCAATCCACGCATTGCAGGGGAAGCTTTGGAAGCAGAAGAGGAACTGGGCTTGTTATTGCCTTGCAATGTGATCGTCTACCGTAGCCGTGCGGGTAAGACTGTAATCTCTGCTATCAACCCAGAAAACATGCTTTCAATTGTTGATAATACCGCGATGCAGGCAATGGCTGATCAAGTGAAAGTGATCTTGCAGCGGGCACTTGATACTTGTCATACCAGCGTTAATTCTTGATTCTAAATAAATGATTGTGATGAGTAGGAGTAAGAAATGTTACAAAAAAATGTAGGAACACTCGACGGCGCATTGCGCATATTGATTGGCATGTCGCTCATTTTTGCAGCGTTGGCCGATTGGTTTTACCCTTGGGGATGGGTCGGTATCGTACTTGTGGTGACAGCATTAACAGGGAATTGTATGTTATACAGTATTCTCGGTATCAAAACATGCAGCACTTGCAAAAAAGGGTGATGAAATAAAGGAGCAACGCATGCGTATCAATGTACACCACGAAGGCGGCGCAAAATTTACTGCCCGTTGCCGCAACCATAGTATTAGTATTGATCAACCGATTGATCATGATGGTGAAGACACAGGCATGACCCCGCCAGAAATTATGGCTGCTTCGCTTGCCTCCTGCATCGGTTTTTATATTGCCCGTTATTGTCAAAAAGCGGGGCTGGATAGTACAGGTTTACAGGTTGGTTGTGATTGGCTTGTCGGTGGAACGCCCCGCCGTATTGAATCATTTGTCATTCAAGTAAATGCGCCGCATATTCCAGCAAAACGCCAAAAAGCAATTGCCAAGGTTGCAAACACTTGCTTGATTCACGCGACTTTGCATGCCGAGCCGATGGTAGAAGTGAAGGTTCAAGTGGGTGAATAGCAATTATTTGTATGCATCAACGCCTTGCTGTTATTGCTTGTATTGTTAATACGTAAATTATGCGTTTTTGGGTTAGGGTGAGAGAATCAAAGGCAGGAAAACGCTTGCTATTGCATCTATTCATGGCTAATCTGCGCCCCCTTTTGTTGGGTATGATTTGATTGATCATGATCTGGCAATTTTTTTTATTTAACACCTTGGGGTAACGATTTTTTGTTGCCTCGCTGTAGCTTGGAGGCATAAAAGTCATGCGTGCATTGGACGATGTAACCTGCGACCAGATTCGTAAAGATATTCCTGAGTTCCGTGAGGGTGATACCGTTCGCGTGAATGTTCGCGTTGTCGATATCAAAGAAAGTAAAAAAGGTATAGAACGAAAAGAGCGTATTCAGGTTTATGAAGGTGTGGTTATTGCTCGCCATAACAAAGGTATTTCCAGTAGCTTCACGGTTAGAAAGATCTCTAGCAATGTTGGTGTAGAGCGCATTTTCCCCTTGCATTCACCCATGCTTGAAAGCATTGTCGTTATTCGTAGCGGTCGCGTTCGTCGTGCCAAATTGTATTACCTTCGTGCATTGCGTGGTAAAGCAGCACGTATTCGTGAACGTCGTTATTAAACTGGACTAATCTTTAAAGATAGAGACCATCAGTCTTTTTTCATCTTTTATCAAAAGGCTCCAAATGCGGAGCCTTTTTTTATTTCATTGTATCGTTCATGGTAGCATGCTTTTATTCTTTCGTTAGGCTTGCCTTTATGTGGTTTCCACCACATTAACTCGCAATAAAAGGAATGGGCAATAACATGAGTGTTTTAGTTAGCAAGCAAGCGCCAAACTTTACCGCCGCAGCCGTTTTGGCTGATGGTTCGATCAATGAGGGGTTTTCTCTCTCTGATTACAAAGGCAAGTACGTGGTACTTTTCTTTTATCCCTTGGACTTTACATTTGTTTGTCCATCTGAGTTGATCGCCTTTGATCATCGTATTAAAGAATTTGAAGCCCGTGGTGTACAGGTTATTGGCTGTTCTATTGATTCTCAATTCACCCATTTGGCATGGCGCAATACGTCAGTGAATGAAGGTGGTATCGGCCCTGTTTCTTACCCGTTGGTTGCCGATGTTAAACACGAAATTTGCAAAGCTTATGATGTAGAGTTTGCTGATGCAGGCGTTGCTTTTCGTGGTTCATTTTTAATTGATACCAAGGGTGTCGTACGCCACCAAGTGGTCAATGATTTGCCGCTTGGGCGCAATGTGGATGAAATGTTGCGGATGGTTGATGCCTTGCAATTTACCGAAGAGCATGGCGAGGTTTGCCCTGCTGGCTGGAACAAGGGCGATAAAGGCATGACACCAACAGGTGAAGGTGTGGCGCGTTACTTGGCGGATGAGGCAGACAAGCTATAAAGGCAAAGGGTTAAACAAAAAAAGCTCGCTACAAGCGAGCTTTTTTTGGGCGACCTGTCTATTTTATCGCAGATAAAAGATCGAGGTTTTGAACCAAGTTTCTTACCCCATGACCATGGTCTTCATTAAACACATTCTTTTTACACCACGTTCCAACCGTTGCAATATTTACCTTGGCAACATACGGACGAATACTCCACGTTACTTGAAATGGCGAACCTTTTTTATTGTAGCCAGGGCCTGTTGTTGAGCCTGCATACTGCACGGGTGCGCCTGTATCACTGGGGATTCCCAGCGCTTGGTACAAACCACCTTTTGTTTTCTCAAAACGTGTCACGTCTTTAAAATCCAATGCTTTTTTATCATTAACCAACACGTATACTTGTGTCTCTACCCGCAATTGCGGATTATTAATAGCCTTGCTCAAACAAGAACCCAAAGTCGGGCCAGGGGTTATTTGGGCAGTGGAATACACATAATGCACTTCGATGGTATCACCAGAGAGCAGCGCGCCTTTGCCATGATGGGCATTGCAGACTGCTGTTTTTATTGGTTTCAGTTCAGCCTTGTTAAGCTTACCTGAGTATTTATAACCACTCAAATAACCATCACCATCACCATTGCCTGCATAAACCGAAAAGTCTTTCGCTTTATGTTCAGCATTTTTATGAAAATGTATATTACATAAGCTCATCACAGTCGATGGTGGTGCAGCATTAAAGGCACGCTGATTATTACCGGCTCTGGCATCAATATCTCTGGGGGATTGAGGGCCAAATCCTTTTTCGTTGGTGGTTTTTGCAAGTGTCTTCCGTTCGTTGGCAATAAATGCATCAGCAACAAGTTCGCTGCTTGCCCCGTCATGATGGTCATGCCCTGAAGCCATAACTGGCACAGCAAACAATACAGTGCTTGCCATCGCCATGGCAATACGTTTCATAATCATAAATCCTCCTTATCATTCTCTATAATCCAGAATGGGAGCCTACATCGCGCTTGTTAATCGCCAAGTTCCGCAAGGGCGTAATAATTACCCTCATGGCAATGCTTTCGATTCGCTGTTGTTTCTATGTTATTTAATTATAATTCGTGCCATGTCTGATTCATCATGCTCACCTCGCCCCAGTCTTTCTCAATCTTTTGCAGGGCTTTCTTTGCAAACACCGCTGGTCTTACTCTCTGGCTGCGTGGGTTTTGGCGATTCATACCCCCATGTTGAAGGCTTTAGTTACCATGATGTTGGTGCTGTTGTTCTTAAAGGAACCACATTGGAAGCCCGCATGGGCAATGCACCACACCGAGTTTATGAAACAGCATCGGGTATGTTAAATGCAATAGGCTTACAAAACCCGGGGGCGCGTCATGTTGTAGAACATATTTTGCCAAAATTGCCCCATCATGAAACCCAATTTTGGGCAAATGCCAATGGCACATCCCCCGAAGAGTATGCCGAAGTCGCACGTATTTTTGATAATTCACCCGTAACCGCAATTGAAATCAATATCTCTTGCCCCAATGTAAAAGAAGGTGGTGTTCATTTTGGCAACAATCCAGCAATGGCAGCGCGGGTAGTAGCAGCCATGCGTCAAGCAACCGACAAGCCTTTGATCACTAAACTATCTCCCAACAATGCTGATATTGCTGAGACTGCGCGTTGCTGTATTGAAGCAGGTTCGGATGCTTTTGCAGTAATCAATACATTGGTTGGCATGGCTGTGGATGTCACCCAACGAAAACCTGTGATTGCCAATATCTCGGGTGGTTTGTCTGGCCCAGCGATCAAACCCGTGGCATTGTGGAAGCTGTACCAAGTACGCGCTGTTACAAAACGCCATGGTATTCCTATCGTTGGTCAAGGCGGTATTGCCAGCGCGGAAGATGCTTTAGGCTTTGCTATTGTTGGAGCTGACGCACTGGGTGTCGGCACAGGTTTGTTTTATGACCCATTGTTATGCGGTAAAATAATTGAAGGGCTGAGCGATTATTTACAAAACAATCAAATGTCTGCCTACCATGATTTGGTTGGCAGCTTACAGACAATATGAAAATACCTGTATATTTATCCCTGTTTGTATGGCTTGTATGGCTGACCATACCAACGGCGATGGCGGGTGGCACGTTTAGTTATATTGAAAGCAGTCAATGGGTTTATGTCGATAAAGTTTTTGATGGCGATACCTTCAAAACACGCAAAGGTATAAAAATTCGCTTGTTGGGCATCAACACACCTGAAATAGCCCATGGTAGCAAACCAGGGCAGGTCATGGGCATTGTTGCAAGCAAAGCATTAAAAAAATGGATTGGTGGAAAAAAGGTGCGCCTTCGCTTTGACCGTGAGCGAAAAGATCGTTATGGGCGAACCTTGGCTCAAGTCTGGTTGTCTGATGGTCGTTGGGTAAATGGTATGTTGATTGCCGAGGGTTATGCCCATGTTTATACCTTCGCACCCAATTTTCGTTGGGCTGATGCATTGTTAACATTAGAAAAAGAATCCATAGTAAGCAAGTTAGGCATATGGCGAACACGACGTTTTTCTTTAATTTCTTCCAAGGTTATTGGCACAAAGCACATCGGTGAATTTCGGGTGGTTGATGGGATTGTAGGCCGACAGTTGGATAAACGTGGCTGGTATTTTAATTTTGGTAAGCTTCGTGTCAGTGTGCCAAAAAAATACCGAAAGTGGTTTAAAAACCCGCCAGCAATCAAACACCAAGGTGACCGAGCCCGTTTGCGCGGGCGCATTCGGGTATCCAGCAGTGGCGCGTTGTATTTGGCCTTGCATTCCCCTGCCGATTTGATGTGGTCACCTTGACTGATTTATGGCTTATGCTAATATCCGACCTGCGGGATGGGTTATTATTTCGAGCCTTAGAGAGAAAGTACAATTATGCGTTTAACAAGCCGAGGTCGCCATGCTGTTTCAGCGATGGTTGATTTAAAAAAAAGCAGCCAAAAAAATAACGGAAAACCAATCACATTGGCATCCATTGCCGAGCGACAGTTTATTTCATTGTCTTATTTGGAGCAATTGTTTCGGAATTTAAGAGAAAATGGTCTCGTGCGTTCTGTACGCGGACCTGGCGGCGGTTATTTTTTAAACAAAGAAGCCACTGAGATTACCGTGGCAGCGATTGTTCAAGCAGTCAATGAACCCATGCATGCCACCATGTGTGAAAATGCAGCACGGGGTTGTCACCGTGGCAACCGTTGTGATACCCATCAGCTTTGGCGCGCCTTAGAAGGTTATATCTTGTGCTTCATGGAAGCGATCACCTTGCAGCAAATTGTGGATAAGAACGTTATCTTGGATCAATTAGAAACGGGTGATTTGTCCAACTACATGGAAACAAACGATACAGCAATAAATGATGCAAAAATAAAAACGGACATTGCGATTGCAACGATACCTTGATCATAATGCCAGCAGTCCCATACTGCCTTGTGCATTAAAAGCATGGCAAGAAGCTGCGGTAAATGCATCGGGAAACCCATCAAGCATGCACTGGGCAGGCCGACAAGCACGGCGCGTTTTGGACGATGCAAGGGATGTTTTGGCCGATTACTTCAGCGTCGAAAGTGGTGCTGTTGTATTTACATCGGGCGGTACTGAAGCCAACAACCTTTGCTTGGCGGGGGTGCTTGGCAAGCGTACGGGTGCAATGTGCATATCAAGCACCGAACACCCATCTGTTTTAAATACGGCCACAGCATTATGCAAACAACAACAACGCCCGCTTGTTTTATTAAAGGTTAATCAACACGGGCAAATTGACCCTGATGATGTTTGCGCACAGATCAATGCTGAAACGGCAATGGTCAGTATTATGCTGGCCAACAACGAAAGTGGTGTGGTTAATTCTTTGGCTGATGTTGGTGCATACTGCCGTTCGTTGGGCGTTCCTTTTCATGTTGATGCCGTACAAGCATTGGGAAAAATACCTGTGTCGTTTAATGGCGTGAAGGCAGATTTTTTATCGTGTTCTGCGCACAAGGTGGGTGGAGCAAAAGGTACGGGCGCACTGATTCAACGGCGTGGTGTTTTGCTTGAAACGTGGATGCACGGTGGTGGTCAAGAGCGCAAGCGTCGTTCAGGCACTGAGAATATTGCTGGGGCAGTTGCGTTTGCAGCGGCTTTAAACCAATGTGATTTTAGTGCATGCACAGCGCTGCGCGATCACTTTGAACAAGTGCTGCTCACCGCCATGCCCGATATTGTGGTTCATGGTGCAGCGGCAACACGTTTGCCAAACACCAGTTTTTTTAGCGTCCCCAATATGGACGGTGAAACCTTGCTGATGCAACTTGACCTTGCTGGTTTTGCTGTTGGCTCAGGGTCGGCCTGTTCATCTGGAAAACGTGAACCTTCACATGTGTTGCGTGCCATGGGCGTAAGCAATCCATTGGCACGGTCAAGTCTGCGTATCAGTTTTGGTGCAGAACACACCACAGAAGATGCGCTAGCATTGGTGGCGGCACTGCTTCGCGTACGCAGATTGCTACAAAAAATGGCTGGCATACCGTAGCCATCCACCAATCAATGCACCAACGAATTCATCTCTACAATTGGCAGCAAAATAGAGACTGCCAAAAGACCAACCAGCAGGGCCATGATCAGCATCAGCGCAGGTTCTACTATGGTCATCAAACGGGCGATTAAACGCGAAGTCTCTTGCTCGTATTGATCGGCAATACGCAGTAACATGCTGTCCAATGCGCCACTTTGCTCGCCGACATCAATCATTTGAATGGCCATGTGCGGCAGTAGGTTGCCGCATTGCAAGGCCTGCCCCAAACCCCCGCCTTCGCGGAGGGCTTCGCTGGCTTGGGCAATAAGCTTGCGCATCGGAATCAAGCCCATGGTTTGTTCGGCGATGCGCATTGCCGACAATACAGGAACACCACCACCAAGCAGCATGCCCAAGGTGCGACTAAAACGCGCCGTATCAATGCGAATCAACAACGATGACAACAACGGAATCTGCAATAACAAACGATCCCGGCGCTCACGTACATTAGGGTTGCGCAGCAATACCATGCCTCCCCAGATGACCATAACCGCGCCAGCAAACAGCATCAAACCATCGGCACGAATAAAATTAGAAATAGCAATCACCCATTGGGTAATCATCGGCAATTCACCACCGCTGCGCTGAAACACAGTTACAATTTGTGGTACCACATAGGTCAACAATACCAGCATCACCAATGAACCAAAGGTAAGAATGATGGCTGGGTACAAAATTGCCGACATCAATTCTTGTTCAATACGTCGCCGATTATCGAGCAACTCGGCCAAGCGTTTCGCTACCAGCTCTAACTTACCTGTCTCTTCGCCTGCCTCAATCATATTGCACACGACATTATCCATTGCAATCTTTCGCAAGGCATCAGCCAAGGTGCTACCCTCTGTGATTTGTTGGCGAACATGGGTGATGGCACGGCCAGCCTTTTGCCGCGACATGCCCGTAGCAATGGATGCCAGCGAATCAACCAGCGGCATACCTGCACCAATCAAGGTAGCCAGTTGCTGCAAAAAAAGCGCGGTTTCGTTGCCGTTCATGGCACTGCCATGCACGTTGCGCGCACTTTCTTTTTGTTTGGAAGCCACCGTTTGCAAACGGCGAACCATCAAACCTTGTGCTTTTAACTGTTGCCGCGCAGCTCGTTCAGAATCAGCGTCCAATTCACCTTTTTTCCGCCGACCATTTGCATCCACCGCATCCCACGAAAATTGACTCATGCCTCAATCTCAATGGCTTCTTCCGTGGATACGCGCAATACCTCATCGACGCTGCTAACCCCCGCCCGAACATGTCGCGCACCGTCTTGACGCAAACTTCGCATCCCTTGATCTTTGGCGATATGGCGCAACTCTGTCCAGCCTAGACCGCCGTGAATAGCATTGCGCAAGGCCTCCGTAATCAAGAAAATTTCATAAATAGCAATACGCCCAATAAACCCTGTGTGCATGCAATGATCACAACCATTCGGTTCATAAATGGTGGTTCCAACGGGCAATTCATCAAGGGCTACTTCCATAACCCGCGCATCTTCTGCCATCGAGCTTCGCGGTGTATGACACTGCGGGCAAATACGACGAATCAAGCGTTGTGCCTGCACCATCATCAGCGACGATGCCAGCAAATACGGCTCAACCCCCATGTCTTGCAAGCGAATAGCCGCCGAAAGAGCATCGTTGGTATGCAAGGTGGCAAACACCAAATGTCCTGTTAATGATGCTTGAATCGCAATTTCCGCTGTTTCTAAATCGCGGATTTCACCAATCATTACAATATCAGGGTCTTGGCGCAAAATAGAGCGCAGTCCCGTTGAGAAATTCAAACCAATTTTAGGCTGCACCTGCATCTGTGCTACGCCTGCAAGCTGGTATTCAATAGGGTCTTCAATGGTCATTACATTGCGATTGCTGCGATCCACTTCCATCAGCGCGGCATACAACGTGGTACTTTTTCCTGAACCTGTCGGGCCAGTAATCAAAGCAATGCCATGCGGCGCACGAATGACCCGTCGCATTTGGGCAAATTGAGGTTCGCTCATACCGAGTTCTGGCAAGGTAAGGATTTTTGAGGAGCGGTCTAACAAACGCATCACGACCCGTTCACCAAAGGCAGTTGGTAAAATAGATACCCGAACATCCACTTCACGGCCTGCGATTTTTACGCGGTAACGACCATCTTGTGGATGGCGTTTTTCAGCAATGTCCAAATTCGCCATGACCTTAATGCGGCTGATCATTGCCGCCTGCACGCCTTTGGGTGGATGAACCACAGTATGCAATACACCATCAATGCGAAAGCGCACCAATACCTCAAGCTCAAACGGTTCAATGTGAATATCACTGGCACGGTCTTTCATGGCCTGAGAGATCAGCGTGTTCACCAAACGAATAACGGGGGCATCATCTTCAGATTCCAAAAGATCGCCAACTTCTTCGATTTTACGGTTAAGATCATCATCTTCGGATAAATCTTCCAGCATTTGTTCTGCCGAAGCAGAAGACATATCAAACACTTGATTAAGTAACATTAAAATATCATCGCGGGGCACATAAATAGGGTCAACCTCGCAACCCAACATGCGCCGATAATCGTCAAGCAATTCCCACGGCAAGGGCGAGTCGTGCGCCACCGCAACCCATGCGCGATAGTTGCTATCGGGGGTTAGCAAAGGGATCAACGGCCCTTGACGCAATACGGGCAATGTACACATCAAGGTGCGTTCCACATCCACCTGTTCTGCCGATAGACGTTTCCAATGCCGCATGGTTTAAGGCGTTACCGTGGCAGGTTTTGTTTTTGTCTTATCTTTAGCCACATGGGTAGATCGAATATAGGGGGGTAATTTACGCACGGTTTCTGGGAAAATAATACTGCCGCCTGTGATAGGTTTTTCGTACAATTCTTTAATATTAGAGTATTTCTCATTGGTTAACCGATCAATTTGATCCGATGATTTAATAATATGGGGGCGTAAAAAGACCATTAGGTTGGTTTTACGGTGGGTATTGTCGGTAAATTTAAACGGTTCGCTAAGAATAGGGATGGAACCAATGCAAGGCACGCGTTGCACTGAGGTCGTGTTATCATCGCGCATCAAACCACCAAGTACAATGATTTGCCCATTGTTGGCCAATACCACGGTTTTAATAGAGCGTTTATTGGTGATTAAATCCGCGCCTTGCACCCCTGCATTTACAGCGATACTCGACATCTCTTGGTATATTTGCAGGCGAACCGTATCACCATCGGTTATTTGTGGCTTGACCCGCAGTGTTAAACCTATGTCTTTGCGCTGAATCGTTTGAAAAGGATTGGTAACACCGCCAGCGGTTGAGCTTTGTCCTGTAATGAACGGTACGTTTTGCCCGACCACAATTTCAGCTTCTTCGTTGTCCAAGGTCAACAAATTAGGTGTCGACAACACATTGGTATCGGCTTTGCTCTGCATCGCCCGTGCCAGTGCGCCAATGTTTAAAAACTGTGTGCCGCCAAATGTAACCGTACCACGCACAAGACCAACCACAAGACCATTGCCTGGGGCAAAAGGATTGGCTGCTACGGCATTGATATTGGTTCCGCTGTTGAATGTTGTACCGCCCAATATGGTGGTTCCTGGCTTGGTAAAGTCACCCGTACCCCGCCATTCAATGCCGAATTGCTCGCCAGAATTGGCCGACACTTCGACAATCAATGCTTCCACAAGAACCTGACGGCGGCGCACATCCAACTTATCAATAATTCGATTCAATGCCGTAATATCTGAATGCGCCCCCGTAATCAACAAGGCATTCGTTGCGGGTTCGGCGACCACTTTAATCGCACCCGAAAACAATGCACTGACGGGGGCTTTGCCTGGGGCAGTTGCCGCAGCACCTTGCCCCCCAACCAATTCGGTAATAACTTTGGCGACATCCACTGCGGTCGCATTTTTCAAATAACGTACTTGCAAACGACCGCTGTCTGATTTTGGTGCGATGTCTAATTTATCAATCAAGTTGCTTATTTCATTAAGAATTTGAGGCGCCGCTACCACCACCAATATATTACCGGGTTGGTGTGCCATTACTTTGACAGCGCCACCACCACCGGGCATGCCTGGTGGCCCAGCTGCGACACCCGCTTGATAAAGTCGCCCCAATGTTATTGCCAATTTATCTGCCGATGCATGCTTTAACGTGAACATTTGCACACCTACGGCATCCTTGCGGTCAATCAGATCCAATATTTTTTGAATGCGGCGAACATTGCTGGCGGTATCGGTGAGCAACAACATATTGCCCCGTGGGTATGCCACCAAATGACTGTTTGGTGAGATCAATGGACGAATCAATGCCACCAATTGCTGGCCGTTCGCATAACGCAAACGAATAACCTGCGTGACCATGGCATCATTGCTGCCAGCAATACCACTGCGCACGGGTAATGCGCGCTGTTTGCTTTCTGCTCTTGGCACAATTTTAATAATAGAGCCTGCACGTACAGCGGCATAACCATTCATTTCCAGCACTGATAAAAAGACATCATAGGCTTCATGTTTATCCATTGATGTGGGAGAAACCACAGTGATTTTACCTTTCACCCGATTATCAACCAAGAAATTTTTGCCAGAAAATCCAGCAACAAACTCAATAAATGCAGAGATATCTGCGTTTTTAAAGTTCAATATAATGCCATCATCTGCTTGGGCAATATGCATATTACACATTACAATAAAGCATACACATGCAAACCAACGTGAAAATTGACCAACCATGAATTCTCCTAGTAAAATCAAGAAGGGTATCTTATGGGCAGGCAAGTACAGTTACTCATTTTACGCTGCCGCAAAGACAAAAATAAGCTAAGACTACCAACGCCCAAATCAGCGGACAATTTAAAATAAACTAACTTGATCATTTTTAAATAGTTCTATTTTATTTCTTAGTCCTAATTTCGACTCTGCTTTATCGCGTGCGAAGTCACTCATGTATGAAATTAATCTTTCCAAATCAAAAACTTCCTTGATTTTAAACTGTCATCTGGATTTTCTGGTTATGTGTTTTTATCTGATACTTTCCCTTTGACTCAAATAAACGCATTTGTTTTACCGTACTTTCTTTTTTCGTAACCTCTTCATGTTCAGTTACTTCAGCACAATTTTCAATATTATTTAGTAATGCTATTAATTTTTTTCCCATTGCATAAGCTAAATTTACAGGTACAGCATTTCCAATTTGTTTATATTGACGGCTAACTGATCCTATAAACTCCCATTCATCAGGAAATGTTTGAATTCTTGCATACTCTCTAATATTCAAAGGTCTCGTGTTTTCTGGATGACAGCGTTCGGTTTGTTTTTGAGCTGGCGCACAGGTTAAAGTTAAACTAGGGCTATCGTAAGATAATCTTCTAGCCATTCCTGTTTTACCCCCTCCCATAAAGTAACTTTTTTGCATGTATTCTCGTTGTATATCATCAGGAAGATCCACCCAACAACCACCTGGAGGAACCATAGACAAAATTTTCTTTTTCCGTTCTGGGTAAACTTGTCCTTGAGACTCGGGGCAATCTGAATTGTATAAAACTCCTTTTTTTAACGCATCCTTTACTGTTAAAACTTTATTAAAAGGTTGGGGCCATCCAAAATTATTATATTTGACTAGATCATTTCGTATGCAAACAAGAAATAAGCGCTCTCTTTTTTGAGGTACTCGATAGAAAATAGCTTTTAATACTCTTGGTTCAACTAATGTATAACCAAGTTCTTGAATAACAGATTTAATAGCTTCTAATGTTTTTCCATTATCATGTGTTAATAGACCTCGTACATTTTCTCCTAAAAATACTTTAGGCTTTATTTCTTTAATTGCTCTTGCAAATTCAAAAAACAAAGTTCCTCTCGTATCTTCAAATCCTAATTTATCCCCCGCATAAGAAAATGCTTGGCAAGGAAAACCACCCGATAAAAAATCTATATCTTTATATTCAGTAAAATCAATATTGCTAATATCACCTTCAAGAACATTCCATTTAGGGCGGTTTTTTCTCAACGTTGCACAGGCATTTTTATCAATTTCATTCAATGCGACTGCATCGAATCCAGATTTTTCTAAACCGATTGCTAACCCACCTGCACCTGCAAACAATTCAATTGATTTATACTTTTTAGTAGGTTTTATTTTCTGCTCTTCTTCCCAGTTAGATTCAAGCATTGCCTTCACTTGGGGGAATTTATTCAAATCAGAGAACAAATAATCGCCATTTTTTAATGGTTTTACTTTTCCATTTTTTTTCCAACTTTCTACTGTTCTTTTTGACACGGACATAATATCTGACAATAATAATGCTGAAATAGTCTCTTTAGACATTAAAATTACCGAACCCTTCGTATTTTTCAAAGGACAATAAATAAAGGCTTTTAAGTAAATTAGGTGATATTTGTTTTAATTCAGAAACAACTGTATTTGACTCATTATCTAAAGTTATTTGATTTACAACATCAGCAATAACATTTGGTAAAACTTCGCATAATTTTTTAAATGCTAAGCGATCATTAGTTACTAATTCGTAAAACTTATCTATAGAAACCCTTCTAATGCTTTCGTTAGAGACTTTCCTCTTATCAATGGTTGTATCCCAGCTTATATTTTGGCTGTTTTTTGCAATAACTTCTACAAGCATACAAGTTGCTTCAGGTTCATTTACAAGCTGGTCAAGCATTCTTATATATGTGTTTTTTGAAGATGAAGAATTCATAGTATTATGTTTATTTTTTATTTCTACATATATTTTTTTATTTTGATGTATTACATCCCAACCTTCATTTGGAACACTCCATCCATCTCCAATATAGTGGAATATATTTTGATGAAAATAGCCTATTAAATTAGTATTTGACTTGTCAATTTGTCTAATTACTTCTGATTCCACGACATCGTGAATATCTTTTCCATAAATACCTGCATCAAAAGTGAGCTTAATAGGATCTATTAAATTCTTATTGAATTTTTCGAGATCTATTTCAAAATGATAACCATTTACCGTATTTTTGACATGATTAAAAAGTTTTTCATCACTTATGAAGTCAAGCTCATATTTATTCAAAAACTTCTCCTAAAATTGTATTCTTACACATAACGCTTGAGTTCACCTGCATTTTGGAGCGGAGCGAAAAAATGTCAGGTGCAACGATTTGTGTGTGCCCAGCATGGGCATGATCTTATGAGGTGAAAGTCCTTTGTACATATTCTGGGAGGTTATCAGAAGTGATGACTTTTAAAAGTACTAGCCGACGGCAAGGGTGTAAGGGCGACCGAGCATTTGAAAGAAGCCTGAGTGCAAACCTGCGAGCGAAGCCTGCCCCAGATTTGATGAGGGGG
>JAUZQQ010000045.1 GCA_030950905.1 Mariprofundaceae bacterium | reverse complement strand
GTAGAAAAAGCCTTTGCCAATGCTGAGCAGCAATTACGCCGATACATCCCTGGTATCCTGAACAAATATGGAAGTACCATGAAGCTATGCAGCTTTGCCGTAGTCGCCGTGGGTTTTAATCGACTGTTGTGGAAAAGGGGGCTTCCCTTTTAAGACGGGAAGCCTACAACAATAACGCCACTTGCGCTTTGCCTTTTTCTGTGACAGTTGGGCGGCAGCGTTGTAGCTGTGATGCAGCAACATGCATATCATTACGCAAAATATAGATCAATGATTCGGCGCGTTGCTTGGCGAGATTTAGCAACCAAGCTTGATCTTTTGGCGGTGTTTTTTGTTCTTTTTGCGCTGTTGATGTTTGTGCATAAGCATCATGGACGTTGGCATGACCACACAGTGCCAATGATGTCTTGGGGTTTTTGTTTAAAAAGTCGGCTGCTTTTTGTAAAATATCATTTTTGTTCTTATCGATTGATTCCGAAGAGCCAAGCGGAAAGGCAATGCTTGGCAAGCGAATAGCATGCACTTGTTCACCCACCCAGATTGCGGCCTCTAACAATGCACCATACGGTTGAAAGGCATATTGCAAATACATCATGCTTGCCTTTTGTAGGCTTCCCCCCAACGCCTGTTGAATAATATCTTGCAAATGGAAGTCAGGGGCTTTTAGGTCGCCTACAATCGGAATATCCAAGGCGATTTCATTGTTGCTGTCTCGCAAGGTATCCAACGCGGCATCAGGAGAAAGCCCGACAAGACCACGTAAGGCATCAATAGCCGTTTTTTGTTTGGCTACAACCTCTAAATGTTGCAGTTTTAAATGCAGTATACTATCAAGGGTGCTGCCAACGAGTTTTCCCTCAAGGTCAGCATGAACCGTACCACGGCGCAAGGCATAACCACTCACGACTTCAACATAACCACTAAAAGGTGCGGCATCGACCCCTTGCACCTTAACATGACCATTAAGGGCTAATTTTTTTGATTTTTTATTTTGCAGTACGACTGTGCCTTTCATATGAATAGCACCCGCTGGCGAGAGTTTTGCTGATAATTCAACGGGTGTTTTTCTGCGGGGTTCGTTATTGTTGATTGCGCCCACTTTTGCCTGAATCTCGCTGAATGTTGCTTGCCACTCAGGCGTGATCTGTTGATCCAACACTGCAATTTTGTTGTCACCATCCATGATAAATTGGTCAAGTTGCCATTGCCACGAGGAGGATTTATGGGTGGGTGAGGCAGTAGGTGTCACGTTCTTGGCTAGCAACACTTGGTCTTTTGTTGAAACAGTGCTGTTTTCTTCTATCCTTTTCCATGCAGCTTTCAGCCCAGATAAATGCAGGGATTTTCCCTTAATAATGCCTTCTGGCATAGCATCTTTTGGCATTCTTGCTTGTTTAGCCTCAATCTCTAATTCTGATAATGTAAGCTTTTGAAGCTGTGCAAACATGGCTGTTTTATCAATGCCTGTCCAAACAGCCTCTTGGGTAATCAGCGCTTGCAACGACAATGAAAGTTGGCGTTGCGCCAATGTTTGTGTTGCCGAAATATCAAGACCGTTAAGCTGAAGCATGGCTAATTTGGGCGTGCCGCTTGTTGTTTGCAAACGAAAATGTTCGATAGATAAATCACCGTTTAATGTTGCTTGCTGTATTTTCTTTTTGTCTGAAGCCGCCATGAGACCTTGCCATTGAAGGCGTTGAATATTGGTATAGCTATCAAGGGATAAAGGAATATGTAAGGCGGTTAAATTTAATCGCCCACGGGCTTTTACATTGGACTTGCAGCTTTTTTTGTTGTTTTTAAACTTGCACCATATTGCTTCAATACCACCTTTCCAACGGGTATTGTCTATTTTTAAAAGACCAATATCGGGCTGCGATAATGATAAATGGGACAGCCTAATGTTGTTTTTTCTGTTGCTAAAGTTGATGTTTTTATTGCTGATATGCAATTGCCAAGAGCCATCCCATTGCAGCCATTGCAAACCTTGTTGTTGATTCGTTGCTTTTCGTTTTAAGCCTTGCAGCGATAATGTTTGTGAACCGTGGATTATACGCTCATTTTGTTCTTTTAATTCGCTGCGCACTTCTCCTTGCCAGTGCCATTGTTTTAATTGAATATTTTGTTTTGGTGCACGAAGTTCCATGCCCGCCATTTGCCAATCACCTTTGATAGCATGGCGCATACCGTTTTGTTGCAACAAACCATCCCACAAAAAATTATCTAATCGTATCTTTTGCTGATCGGATGAGGCTACTATGCCATTGATCTTCGCAAGCCCTTTGGCTATGTTCTTATCATTTTCATGCTGCAATAAACCATCCCAAGAAAAGCTATTTAATTGTATCTTTTGCTTATCCAATGAGGCTATTACACCATTGATTTCTCCCAGTCCTTTGGCGATGTTCTTGTCATTTCCATGCTGCAACAAGCCATGCCAATTGAGTGAATCTACGCTGAGTTGTTTGTCTTTTTGCGCGGCATAAACATCGTTGATATGCCATGAACCTGTGATAGACGTGGTGTTTTGCTCGTGTTTAAGCCTGCCTTTCCAGCGGGTTTCTTGAATGCTGAGTTGGCTGTAATTATCCATGGTGAGTTTGATCGGGGAGACCTGTAATGCTCCTTGAATTTCGGTTACAGATTTTGATGGGGAAAAATTTAGCGTGCCGTGCCATGTCAAGCCATTCAATGTCAGTTCTTGGTCAGGCGATTGTACGGTGGTTTTTTGTAAAGTTACCTTGCTGTACACATGGATGCTCTGCTTGATTGCCTTGCTATACCCGTCCCAGCTTATTGCCGATGTTTGCAAACGCATACTGTAACCATCCACTTGTATTGCCCGTAGGTTTATTTTTCCTGCAAAGTCAGGCACAGCATTGTCCATTGGGTCGGATAATATACCGCCAAGTTCTCCCTTTAATGTTGCATGATTCACCCCTTGTTTGGGTAATTTTGCATCTGCTTGCCAAAGTACTTTTAAGTTGTAAGCACCGTCGGAATTTTTTTCTGCATGCAACCAATAAAGATAAAGTTCAGCCTTTTGCCCAAGGGCGTTTCTCTGCCAACGAATACGTGCATATTGCACATCAATTTGTTGCAGATGAATCGTCCATGGTGTGCCTTGATTGCTGTTTTTTTCGCTGCTTTTTTTAGATGGTGGTGGCAATCCAGCAATACTGATCCCTTTTTCATTTTGAATGATGGTTAAGCTAGGAGACTCCAGTCGCAAATAGGCAATTTCAATGCGATGCTGCCACAGCGCAGGCAGGCGAACATGGAGTTGCAATTGCCGTAAGCCAAGCTGACCAATACGAATACCAGAAACCCGCAATAGACCAGAACGTGCATCGAGTTGTACAGATTGAATAAGCACCGTTTGCTGCAAGGCGTTGCTTAATGCCGTTTCCAGCACAGGGCGCAGCCACCAAGGCATGCAAACAAACAACAATACTACGGCAATAAAAAGGCTTGTGAACAGCCATGTTAATGCGCGCAGGTAAACAGGGTGTTTGTTGATGGTATGCACCATGGATTAATTATGCTCCGATTGGTATGCTTTCAACCATGTTTCGCGTGCCAAGCGGGCAGCCTCAAATTGAACGAGTAGGCTATCACCATCCCGTTCTTTTAGTGCCTGATGCATGGTATCCAACTCTTTTTTCAAGGCATCCAACTTATGCAACAATGCATCGCGGTTGCACAGTGCAATATCCCGCCACATGGTTGGAGATGATGACGCAATACGGGTAAAGTCACGAAAACCGCCAGCCGCAAACTGAAAGGGATCATGCGTTCCTTTTTTTAACTTTGATACGGTATTGACCACGGCATAAGCGGCCAAATGTGGCAAATGACTGACCGCAGCCAATAAATCATCATGTTCGCTAGGATGCATAGCCATCACATTAGCACCACACGCACGCCACCAGTCTGATACGGTCTGACAAGCCACTGGGTCTGTTATATTTTCCTCTGGCGTGAGAATACACCAACGGTCTTCAAACAAATCAGCAAAAGCAGCGCCAGCACCTGATTGCTCTGTACCTGCCAATGGGTGTGCGGGTACAAAGTATTCAATATTTTTTAATTGTTTGTGGGCATCGTTGATGACCGATTGTTTGGTACTGCCTGCATCTGTAACGATCGCAGAAGCCGGCAATACATCAGAAATTTGTGCTAAAATATCAGCATAAGATGCCACAGGCGCAGCAATAAACACGACATCAGCATCGCACACGGCCTTGCGAGCATCTTGTGAACAGTATTGAATAATACCGCGTTTGCGGGCGCACTCAAGGTTCTTTTGATTCCGCCCTACGCCTGTGATGCGTTCAATTTGGGTGTTCCGTTGTATAGCCAGCGAAAACGAACCGCCAATCAAACCAACACCAATAATCACCAAATGATTGATTGGGCGCGGGGTGTTTTTTATCATAGCTGTGTTAGCACTTGATCCAATTTTCTCAGAAAGGCATGATTTTCTGCTGATGTACCAACGCTTACCCGTAATACATCAGGCATACTGTATGAAACCAACGGGCGCAAAATAATGCCCTGTTGCTCCATCAAGGCATGAATACGCATGGCGTTGGCATGTCGCAACAATACAAAATTGCCATCACTGTGAGCCAGCAATAGACCGCGTTCTTGCAAAGCTTTTTCTAAAACATCGCGTTCAAATAACAGTTTTACAACATGGGTTTTCACCCACAATTGCTCACCCAAGGCTGCCAAAGCCCCCGCTTGTCCAATACTGTTGAGGTTAAAGGGTTCGCGAAATCGGTTGGCACAAGCAATTAATTCGGCATCACCAATACCATAACCAATACGGCAACCAGCCAAGCCATAAGCTTTAGAAAATGTGCGGGTAATCACCAAGCCAGGGTGGTACAAATAGGCGATACTATTGGCGTGCGTCTCGGCAACGTATTCATGGTATGCCTCATCAACAATCACCACAACATCGCGTGGAAGCGCGTCAAGAAACCCTTGAATGGAAGCATTCGCCAGCAGTGTTCCTGTTGGGTTGTTGGGGTTGGCGATGCAAACCACGCGGGTGTATTGACTAACGGCTGCCAGCATGGCGACAAGGTCGTGACCCCAATCCGCATCGTCTTCCACGGCAACACCATGCGCGCCAGCCGCAAGCGTTGCCAATGCATAAACAATAAAAGATCTGCGGCTATAAATAACCTGCGCCTTATGATCGGCAAAACAACGAATCAATAATTCCAAGACTTCGTTGGAACCATTGCCCAATAAAATTCGCGCAGGGTCTACATCATGTTGTTTCGCCAAGGCTTTTTTTAATGCTGTGCTGTCACCATCAGGGTAACGATGGGTTGTTGCGCAGGCTTGTTGCATGGCAATAATGGCGGCAGGGGGAGAGCCATAAGGGTTTTCATTGGATGCGAGTTTAATAGCCTTGCTTAAACCTGTTTCACGCAACAATTGTTCCAGTGATTTGCCTGGAACATAAGGGTGGAGCGAAGCCGTTTGGATGACCGCACGGTCAAGCCATGTTGGAGTTTTTTGGTTCATAATGGTGTTGACACAGGGTAAGAGCCGCGCATTAACAAGTTGACATCTTGTTTTTTAATATCGGCAAAAGCTTGTTGCACATGCGCTTCATCACGATGACCAAGAATATCAATACAAAAAAAGTATTGCCAGTGACGCTTGCGTGAAGGGCGTGATTCAATACGGCTAAGGCTGATTCCTCGCTCGGCAAAGGGGCGCAATAAATTATTTAATGCGCCTGCTTGGTCATGCAAAGAGGCAACCAGCAAGGTCTTGTCTTGCCCCGACGGTGGTGAGTCATGTTGCCCGATAACCAAAAAACGGGTTATATTATCATGAAAATCTTCGATGTTTTGTTGCAACAATGGCAGTGTTGTTTCGTGGGTAATGGCATAAGGGCCAATGGCAGCAGTGCGTTGCCAATCAATACCATTTTGTTTGCCCGCTTTGGCGGCTTCAATCATGCTTGCGGCTTTTACTGTAGAATTGGTTTCGCGCCATTGTGCTTGGGGCAGGTGCTCTTGCAGCCAACGCCTGCATTGGCCTAAAGGTTGAGGGTGCGAAATAATACAATCAATATTGCTGAGTTGATCAGCAAACGTAAACAAATGATGGTGAATAGACAATTGCACTTCAGCGCAAACTTGGATCTGTCGATCAGCATCAGCAAACAAATCCAAAACAGGGGTTACTGCGCCTTCAAATGCGTTTTCTATCGGTACAACACCATAGTTGGCGCGACCTGATTCCACGGCATCAAAAACCATCGCAAAATGATCGCAAGCAAGGTAGCTTGCCGTAGCACCAAATTGTCGTTGTGCAGCAGCATAGGTGAATGTTCCAGCAGGGCCTAAGTATGCAATGTTCATGGGGTGTTCTAAAGCCAGGCATGCGCCAATAACTTCGCGGTAAATACCGTGAATCGCAGTATCAGGAATACAACTGGCATGCATGCCTTTTGAAAAATCAGCATTGCGCGTCAGTATACGGCGGATAATAGAAGCCTCACGACTGGGAACATAAAAAGGGGTTGAAGCATCGCGCTCTTTAACCTCGCCCACTTGACGCGCCAAATTGGCACGCTGATGAATTAATTGAAGGATGCTATCATCCGTTGCATCAATGCTTGCCCGTAAAGCTTCAAGTTGTTCGCGTTTATGATCATTGGCCATGCGGTCGATACTAGAAGGCTACCCAAGAATAGAAAGACCTACTGCGAACCCCTCGCCACGGCCTCTGTTCTGGGGCAGCCTCGCCGCTTCAAATACTGATGAATTCCATGGATGAATCGCAATATTCATCGCAAAAGATAAGGAGACAGCCGTGCAATTAGCCCAAGATATTATGAACTTTGACCCCCCCTATTGTTTGCTTGAAACCCCCGTGCAAGAAATCATCAAGCGTTTTTCTGATGAGCAATTAACGGGTATATTGGTGGTGGATCACGAAGAACATTTGTGTGGTATTATTACCGAATCGGATCTCGTAGAACAACAGGCAAAGCTGCATGTGCCTACTGCCATCGCATTGTTTGATATGATTCTTCCCCTAGGAGAAGAGCGTTTTGAACAAGAACTAAAACGCCTTCAAGCCCTAGAGGCCAGTAATTTAATGGTCAAAAACATCGTCACCGTATCACCAGACGACAGTTTAGATACCATTGCCAGTCTGATGAGTGAGGTGCATATTCACCACTTACCCGTTATTGAAGGTGACAGTGTGGTGGGTATTATATCGCGTCACGATGTGGTTAAAGCCTTGGCTAAAGAAAGGTGATTTAGCAACAAAGAACACAGAACGCCTGCTTACAAAAACCGCTGTCAACAATGACAAATATGTTCACGGTCAGGCCCTGTTGAAACCATGCGTATGGGTGCTTCACACACAACAGCAATACGCCGAAGAAATGACTGGGCTGCCGTTGGAAGTTGTGCCATATGGGTTGCACCAAAGGTGGACGCTTTCCAACCAGCCATGGTTTCATAAATCGGCTCACAAGCATCAAAAACAGCAGCATCCGCAGGGATTGTATCGATGGTTTCCCCATTGATACGGTAACCAACGCACAACTTCACTTCATCTAAGCCATCCAACACATCAAGCTTGGTGATGGCCAAGCTGGTGATGCCATTAATACGAACAGCATGACGGGTAACCATGGCATCAAACCAACCAGTACGGCGTGGTCTACCTGTCGTGCTACCAAATTCGTGACCGACCTCTGCCATGTGTTTTCCAGCTGCATCTTCCATGCCATCGGCATTGTACAGCTCGGTGGGGAATGGCCCAGCACCCACACGGGTCATGTATGCCTTAGCAATACCAAGAATTTCATCGGCAGCATTGGGGCCAACACCCAAGCCTGCCAAAGCCGCACCTGCAACCGTGTTCGATGAAGTTACAAAAGGGTACGTGCCGTGATCAATGTCCAACATGGTTCCCTGTGCACCTTCAAACAATATGCAGGCATTGGCTTTTTGTTGCGCATGCAATAACTGCGCCACATCTGCCACCAAAGGCAGTACATGGATGCGCGCAAGCTCCAGCGCAGCTTCAACTTCTTCACGTTTGACAGGTTCCGCATGCAAAAAACCAGTAAGGATGAAGTTCATATAATGCAGGTTGTTTGTGATGCGTTCATCCAAATTCGCCGCATTTAAATCACACAAACGAATACCACGACGGCAGGCCTTATCTTCATAACAAGGGCCAATACCACGGCCTGTTGTACCAATACGGGCGTTACCACGCGCTACTTCTCGCGCTGCATCCAAGGCCAAATGGTAGGGTAATATCAATTGGCAACGGTCTGAAATTCGCAGCCGTTCATGCACAGGCACACCCGCCTTCTGCAGCAGTGTTATTTCATCATGCAGCGCGGCGGCATCCACCACTGTTCCATTACCAATCAAACACAGGGTATGATCATGCAAAATTCCCGATGGAATATGATGCAAAACTGTTTTTTTCTCGCCAATAATCAATGTATGGCCAGCGTTTGGACCGCCTTGAAAGCGCGCAACAACATCTGCTTGTGGCGCAAGAAGATCAACAATTTTCCCCTTACCTTCATCGCCCCACTGAATGCCAATTGCAATTGTATTTTTCATTTTATACCCCAATTTTTTATGACTCCCCTAGGCTTCAAACCTTCTGCACAATAAAATGCCATGTACCATCATTATCACGTTGTTTGTTCAATAGCAGATGTCCAAATTTGCATGCAAAGGCAGTAATATCTATTTCTGAGGCTGGGTCGGTGGAAATAATGTGCATCAAATCCCCTACCTGCATGAAGGCGATTGCTTTTTTAGATAACAACACTGGCATTGGGCAATTAAGCCCTGAGGCATCCACAATTTGAGCAGCAACATATTGATCAATCATATATTGTAACCCTTTGAGACATCCGTCACAAAAGATTTCCATTCAGAAGGAACACAATCCAACTGTCTGATGCGGCTGGCTAAGTTATAACGTTGATCGGATAGATTCAAGTGCGATAACATCCTCTTTCCATCAAGCATACGAATCATGCTTTGCCACTTGTTCTTATTTCCGTCGTTGTTTTGAACAAACGCTTCAATAGAGGCATAAACACCCTGCAATTGGCTATCTGCTTGATCAACACCCTTTTTTTTAAGGTGTTTAGATAGTGCCAAGCCAAGGTCGTTCCCAATCTGTTTCATACCGAAATCTTTTGCGAGCTTGTACCCTACCTTATGTGCCAAAATAGAAGCTGCTGAAATAAGTTGAACAGATTTAGCAGATTCAAATAAGCAGCCAAATAGAGTATCAAGTTTGCGTAAACTTCTTCCCTCACGATCAGCCATTACTTGCTCCAATACTTCAGGATTCAATAGATAATTTTCTATCTCCCAGCATAGCAAAATATGAATCCATGTACCAAAAGGCTGAATATCTTGAAACTTTTTATCATCTGTTTCCCACCATTGATTCCAATCATGTTGCTGCATCAAAATGTCTCGATCAATAACGCCAAAAGCATAAATTCCTTTATTTCTTGCGGCTTCCACTTTTGAAAGCACCGCTGTAGAACCACCACCTTGCCCTTCGTCAGCCGATTTAAACACAACAGTTTCGCCCGCATCAAAAAACCATCGCTCGCCGACAATTTGCACATCCTCTTCTGATTCAAGGTAGACTACCACTTTGCCTAAAAAAGCATCATCGGTGAACAGGCTAGAGATTTCCTTTAATGTAGCCATCAGCAAAAGCCTGCATGTAAAATATCGCCGCCCTTGCGCACCCCTTTTTCCTGAATATCAAGAGGAAATGCGCCCAGTATTTCGCGCGAATGGGTGCTGGCTATAATCGTCAGACCTGGATGGTCTCGAACAATACGCTTAAGAATATTCAAAATTTTGTGTTGCCAATTGGGATGTAGGTGTAGCTCCAATTCATCAATAAGAATGATGCTATTTTGTGTCATATGTGCACCGATACGCAATAACATTTGAACCAGGCTCTGTTCTCCGCTACTAAGCTGGTCCAGTCGGTGCTTATGTCCGTCACTGCTAACAATGGCTTCTGGCGGCGTTTTTCGGACACCTTCCAAAAATTTGTTTGAACCTTTAAACAGATAATCATTAACCAGCCCTGTTGTTCGTTCCAGCGTACCATCATCCAGCCACTTCATCCATACCAGCAAATTATCCAGTGATTGATTCCATTGCCCTGCATCCCCAGATACGTCGTATGCCAAACGGTAACCCCAACATTCAGGCTGACTGATCGGGCGATCATCAGCAATGCGGTCGATAGAGCGTTGTGTCGACAACCACAACACAGATGGCAAAATATCCAGAGAATCCATAAAAGATACAGTATTGCCAATATCACCGCTACGGACAGCAATAGCCTGGCGCAATACCTTAAGAGGGTCTCTTTTATCTGCGTTTATCCATTGCCTAGGGTTTTCATCCAAAAGTAGCGTTTTTCGGACTGTGGTATTATATTGATCAAGTTCACTTTCTTGCCAGGCTTTCAATGGCGTTATCTTACCGTCAATTTCTTTTCCCATCATCAATGAGAGTATAAATATGCTTGAAACCATATTGCATGTAAGCTCCACACAAATATCTAGCTGTGCCTGACCTGATTTGAATCGCCCTTGAATCGTTGATAAAGCCAGTTCTCTTTCATCAGGTGGAAGAAGGCAGTGCATTAATTGAAAAAATGTGCGAAGAATCGTTGTTTTTCCATTGCCGTTTTTGGAAAGCAATAAAAAAATATTACATCCCTCCCCCTTAGCGTCTGTTAGGTCAACGATGTATGTTTTCTCTTGAAATGGCCCAATATCTTTAAGACACAAAAATAAAGGTTGAAATTTTTTGACAGTAATTTGATCTGGAAGAGTCACTTTCTTATTCCTTTTTCCTATTCCAATAACTGACACAGGCAGCAATATCCTCTACTTTTATTTCCACACCATGTACCCGCACTATATCAACCCCCGCTGTATAACGCACCAACATATCACCAGGCTTTAGCAAATCCTTAGCACCTGTTTCATCCAGAATAATTTTTGATTCCGCAGAAGTTTGAACAGCTAACGCAATACGTGCGGGGATGTTGCTTCGCAGCTTGCCCGTAAAGGTTTTTGCATCGGGTCGTTGGGTCGCTAAAATTAGACGTATCCCCATCGCCCTTCCTTTTTGTGCCAATCGAACCAAAAAAACCTCGACTTCTGGCTCTTGCATGATTAGGTCGGCCAATTCATCAATACAAACAAGCAAATAAGAAAGTAATTCATCTGCCTTGTACAACGACGGTTGATCCGCTTGTAATCGGGCAACAAACACATTTTGATCAGCCAAAACATCAGCAAAAGAGAGATAACCATAACGCGCAAAGACGCGGCTTCGCTCTTCCATATTCTCGACCAATGTTTGAAGCGTCGCCATTGCCTGATCCACTTCAGTGATAACCTTCTGCTGATACAGGTGAGGGATACCCTCATAATGGCTATAATCCATTCGTTTGGGGTCAATCAGACAAAGTTGTAATTGCGCAGGAGGTAATCGCCACAACAAAGATAACAGCATGGCGTGGATACAAACGCTTTTGCCGCTCCCAGTTGTGCCTGCAACCAATACATGTGGTGCTTGATCCAAGTCGAAGGTAAATGGCACACCCAACACGTCAACGCCAAGCCACATAGTCATCGGAGTAACTTGCCCTTCACCTTCTTTTATCCATTCGCGGAACACTGTGCTATGAATGCTTTTCCATTGCGTTTTAGGCAAAGGTTGATCCAGCCATGCTGTTAACGGCTCCCCTGCTTGGGTTACAGTAAGACTTCCTGCATTTAACCCTAATTGAAAACAAAGCTTCTCTCGGCCTTTACGTAAAGATTCAAGATCACCCGCATGGGTAAAGCGCAATACAAAACGACGCAAACGGTAGCCTGTAATCACCTCTTGAAGTTCGGCAGATAAACCCAAAGCATGCTGTAATTCGCCAACCAATTGATCATCACCCACTGCCACTTCTGAAACAACGACTTGATCAGAAAAGGAAAAAAACTCTTGATACATATAATCATAGAAATTATCTTTTCGTCCCCATGATCGCCTTATTTCATCCAAACCTCGCCGAATATGCCGTTGTAGAAAACGGTGGTAGGATTTTTCATCTGCAAACAAATCTTTGCCATGCAACACAGAAAGCATGGCACAAATCACATCGTTAAAATCATGCTCGCCATGAATATCTGCTTCTCGACCAACGCCCGTTACTTGCCGAAGACGATATTCTGACCCGCGCACAGCAATGACATCAAACGCCCCATTGGGCAACTTCTGCATCGCCATGGATTTTGCCAGTGCAATTCGCAGCACCATCCATTTATACGAAACATGCAGACCATGTTTTACGATTTCATCAATGGCATCTTCATCATTTTTTGATGTAAATACTTCTGACATAGGCTATTGACCCCACATTGGCTTTTGCACAATCTTGGTGCTGTTGCCATCCACATTGCTTAGGCAATACTCTCGATACACATGGGGCATAATTTTTTTGTATTTGGCTGGGTCAATTTCAGAGTTAGTGGGCAGCAAAATCAGTTGTTTGGCAACATTCGGGTAATATTGGTCAATCAAGCGGTATTGGTGATTCATATCAATTCTTGCCAATGGGGTATCAATAATCATGGGCAATTGTTTGCCAGAGACATCTTTTAACGCCCACAACAAAGCAGTGGCAACAATCTGTTTCATGCCTGCAGAAATACTGCCCATCGCCACATCATGACCTTGTGCATCGTGATAATTTAAACCAAATGTCTCACTAACCTCAATGTGTGCAATAAAGCGATGTGATGTCATCAATATACCAAAATAATGATTGATCGATTTTTCAAGTTCTGATCGTTTGCTTTCTTTTAGGTTTTGTTTGTACTCGCGAAAAAACTGTTTTATTCTTTCAGCTTGTTCTTTTCTTCGTTGAATACTACCGGAAAGTTTCACTTGATGTGCTTGCTGTGTAATTTTATGATCCAACTCAAGAATGAATTTAAGTTCCTGTTCCTTTTCACTCAAGATTTTCTTTTTATCAGATTCCTCATCTATTCTTTTTTCTTTTAATGTATCTTCTTTTTTATTTAGTTTCTCAAACAACTCCCGCTCTTCAGGTGGCATTTCACTAATGCTATCCAATTCACTTTCAATCTCTTGCAACGTTGCCTTTTTTTGCTGCAATTGATGAAATCGGTGTTGAATGGAGGCGATACGCTCTGGCTCCATATATTTCAGCAAGAGGTGTCGAAGTGTTTTTGCCTGATTTATACCGATTGCAGCAAAGTCACATGGCACCTCAACAATATCTTGGTGTAAATATTCTGCACACGCTTTTTCCATCACTGTCGAAAAGAATTCATATTGCTGCACGCTTAAAGGGGCAGTTGGCATAGGAGGCGTACGTTTTAGCACATCAGCGGGCAACGTGGTGAGAAAACAATCAAAACGTTTATGTTGTGGATGTGTTTGATTATCCAAGAATAATTCCAATGACTTAAAGACCCGTTGAATCAAATGAGGGTTTGCAAGAATAGCTATTGTTCGAGGCAGTAAACTGGCAACTTCTGCTTCAATCTCTTCAATGTCTTCACGGAACCTCTTTCGCTCTGCCTCCAACCCTGATTTTTCTTCACGGCTTTTAACAAAACGAAGGGTGTGATGACGCTTTTTCTTTTCCACTGTATCTTGATCATAGATGATATCAGCAATACGGTTGTCAATTTCAACAATTTGCTCTTCGCATACTTCAACATGACGTTTTTTTAATGATAAATCACGGGTCAACCTTTCTAGCTTCTCCTGCTCCGCAGCATTCATGCTATCTTTTCGCCATTCGCAGATGCCCTCCTGCACCGCTGTTTGCAGTGATTCTATGCGTGAAATATTCAGCAGTTGCTCAATATGTTGCATCTGGGTGCTACGGTTGGCTTCGGCTAAAAACTGTACTTGCTCACCATCAAAAAAGTAAAAGGGAAGATAACTGGATGGGATACGCTCATCAATAAAGCGATTAATTTCTTCGTCTGTTAAAGAATTACCGAGAAAATTAGCATTCAGCGAGACTTCATCATGGTAGCCACTGCCGTGCAAATCCCAACTGCGCGTCAGATGCACTTCCCCTTGATCCTCTCGCCAGTGCGCGCTAATACTGCAGCAGGTTTCTCCCTCTCTGAATGCCCGTTGATTCATGATCCCAAACCAGTCACTACCAGATCCTCGAACATATTGTTTTTGACTGAGCTTTCGTTGACGCTGGACAGATACCAACAACGCTTCATTGACTCCAGTAAACAGCAGCTTCATGCTGTTTAGGAAGCTTGTTTTACCAAACCCATTGCGCCCACTGATCAGTACAATATTTTTACTTTTCGTTGCACCACGAAGATCAAGTTCATGTGTACCGTAGTAAGAAAAAAGATTATGGATATTAATTTTCTCAAAAATCATAACTTCTGTTCCATAACCTCTGCTTGTTCCATGCTTTGCACCCAATTATCAATGACGCGCATAACATCATCGCGCAAGCCAATTTTGCTTCCCCGCTTCAGCATGGATGGGTATTTAATTGTAACCAGAGACAATAACTCTTCAATAACCTGTGCTGGTAACTCGTGTTCATCAGCCATTCGCGCCAGCATTTCTTGCTCATTTAATGTCTGATGTGCCATGTTACCTTCTGTTATTATTGCCTCTGTTAAGCTGCGCCCAAATTGTTTAATAATTCCTTGTACTGCCTGCATAGGATCAAAGTCTTTTGACCATTGGTACTGAATGACCGATAATTCATCATTACTGATCAATACTCTACCAACCTGTTGCTCTACCATCAATAACCGATGGAGTATTTCTTTTCTTACTTCTGGAGCAAAAGCACCGATTCCTGGTTGTCCATTTCGTCGATAAGGAAGGCGCGCACCTGGTTTATCCCGTAAAGCCTGCAACCAGTCACGAAATTCATTGAGTGGGCGCATCCACTCTTCACCTGTTTCAATAAACCCCTGCATGGATTTATCTTTGCTAACCACCGTACACGTCCAACAGCCAAAGCGACTGCCACCACATGATGGCGTATTAATATCCAACACCAATGGACACTCTCCACCGTTGGCTTGCTTGTAAAGTTTAAGCATAAAATCATGACTGCTTCCCCACGGTGGTGGGTTATTGCTAAACAAGTACTCCCAAACCTCGTCAGTTGTCCATTTTGCAATAGGCGAAAAAATCAATGCATTGGCAATGTTTTTATGGGGATGAAATCCACGGCTGTTATTTTCTCGGTTTTGCATACTCTGTTTGCGGGCAGAACTTTCATCGTAGCGTGTACCCAACAGCAAAATAACGCTGCCCGACTTTGCCGCAACCGCTTCAATACAAGCCTTAGAAGGGTTGATTTTCATACGCTGTGTACACCAGCGAAAAAATCGGGTAGGTGACGGATATCCCTTGCCAATTAACAAACTCCAAAAACTCTCCGATACTTCGGGCGTAACACGGTGCACGCTTATCGGAAGGGACGAAGTTTTGGCATGCTGCTCAAGAATATTCAGCGTACTATGCAAATAATCTTCTACATTGGGAGCCTCCACCAGCGTATCGGATGATATAACGTGAATAGGCTTTAAAGAAATGCCTTCAGCTTGAAGTTTAAGCAACATTTCGTAAACCAATTGCAACAAAAGGGTGGAGTCTTTACCACCAGAGTATGCAACAATCCATGGTCGTTGATCGGATAAATACTGTTTTCTTATGTGATCTTGTGTCTCTTTACGTGAAGTCCCCATACCTATGGATTAATCAACCATCGAGTCAAATCAAACGAAAAACCAATCGCAGGCATGGGGCGACCGTGGGCGGCCATCATATCATCGTAACGTCCGCCCCGCAGTACAGCAGATGGGGCTTGCGGCGTATAGCCACTAAAGATCAAACCTGTATGGTACAAAAAGTGTGGCATCAATGCAGCATCGATAATAATCGACACATCATCATTGAGTAATACACTTGTTTTTTCCTCAACATGCAACAATGCCGCCGCTGCACTAGCAAATTCAAGACCAAAATTATGCTGTTCTTTTGCCAGCCATTCGCTATCGGCCTGCATGCTCGCCAAATCAACCAATGCCTGGCCTGCGCATTCTGAAAGTTGATCATTGGCCAATTGATGCAGCACATCATCGGGCGATCTTCGCCCCAAAATCTCGATCCAATCGGCAAGTGGAATCACACTGTCAGCGCACAACGCACGGACAATACCCACATGGCCAATTTGTACCGTTGGGTGGCTAAAGCCTCCTGCTATCATGGATAAACCCGCAAGGTGGATCACATTTAAATCACAGGCAAGGGAACCATCGCCCAATACTTCAATACCTGTTTGCCATTGTTGACGGCGACCATCCAATACATCAGGCCGTGCTTGCACCACAGCACCTGAGTAACACAGGGACAAATGCGTTTCATGTTGCAAACGCGATGCTGCAATACGGGCGATTTGCGGGGTAATATCCGAGCGAACGGCCAATTGCCCCTCGGCGGCAGGGTCACTAAACACCAAGGTATTGTTCATCAAAAAACGTCCCGCGCCAGCGAGTAATACTTCAGGCCGTTCCAGTAGTGGCGGAATAACTTCTTCAAAACCATGGGTTGAAAATAAATCCAAAAGCCGCCGCTGCAAAGCGCGAAGCTCTCGTGCCTGCGCGCCAAAAATATCATTCAGCCCCAGTACGGGACTGCTTATTACACGCACAGGGTATCAAGTGCGATACGGCGAACGCACATCATGTTTTTGAGTTCTGCCAAGCGTGCGCACACTTCATCGCTGGGCGATGAATCCACGCTCACCAAAGAAACTGCATACTCTCGGTTCTTGCTGCGTCCCAAGCGGAAATCACCAATGTTGATACCATGGTGTGCCAAAATTGCGCCAACAGAAGCAATCACACCAGGTTTGTCGAGGTTTTGTAAAAAAATCATATCGCCAGCGGGCGTTTGCTCAATATCACATTGATCCAGGCTGACAAGGCGGGGACGATGGCCATCAAACAACGTGCCAGACACACAGCGTTCGCCACCGTCACCACGCACCGTCACGCGAATAAGGTTGTTAAAATGATCCGAGTTATCACGGGCTTGTTCAACCAATTCAATGCCGCGTTCCCGTGCCAGCACGCCAGCATTGACGGCGTTTACTTCATCCATGCTTTGTGAAAGCAGCCCTTGCAGTACCGCATTGATCAATGGCTTGCGGTTTAACGTGGCCACGTGACCTTCAAAATGAATGTTTACGTGCGCATAACCCGGCGCCAACAATTGCCCCATGAATTGCCCCAGCCGCAACGATAAATCCACATAAGGGGCGAGTTTCGCAGCTTCACTGCCTGAGAGTGATGGCACATTTACGGCATTGTTGATGCTGCCATCGAGCAAGTAATCAGACATTTGTTCGGCAATTTGAACCGCGACATTTTCTTGTGCTTCATCCGTTGATGCACCAATATGGGGGGTGCAGTACACATTGTCCAATTCAAACAGAGGGTTTTTTCGTGCGGGTTCGTTGGCGTATACATCCAGTGCTGCAGCGCGCAAATGCCCTGACTTGCAGGCTTCATACAACGCCAGTTCATCGACAATACCACCACGGGCGCAGTTGATCAAAATACTGCCTTTTTTCATCATGGCTATAATCTCGGCATCAATCAGGTTGCGTGTGGCATCGAGCAAGGGAACGTGAATGGTCAACACATCGGCGATACTTGCCAGCTCTGCCACGCTGGCAACTTTATGAACGCCCATGTCTGTAGCCCGTTCATCGGAGATGAATGGGTCGTAAATATAGACGCTCATGTGCAGGCCTTTCAATCGATTACAAACAATAGCACCAATGTTGCCTGCACCGATGACACCAGCGTTTTTCCCTGTTAATTCCATGCCCATGAAGCGTGCTTTTTCCCATTTTCCCGCTTTGGTTGAAGCATTGGCGAGTGGGATCATACGCGCTGCGGCAACAATATGCGCCACCGCCAACTCGGCAGTCGTTATGGTGTTGCCAAACGGGGTATTCATCACCACCACACCACGGCGTGAACAGGCTTGTGTATCAATATTGTCCACGCCAATGCCAGCGCGACCAATCACCCGCACTTTTGTCGCAGCGGCCAACAATGCACCTTTGAGTGTGGTCGATGAACGCACGGCAATGCCATCGTATTTACTGGCAATGGCGAGTTTTTCATCATCGCTTAAATGGGGACGGTTATCCACATCAATGCCACGTGTGCGGAATACATCCACAGCACGGGGACTCATTTTATCGGCAATCCAAACGCGTGGTGCAGTCATGATTATACCTTCACAAAACGTTCGGCAAGAACTTGTTGCGCTGCTGCCACGCCTTGCCCCATCTGCACAGGGTGACCAAAGCGATTGAGTGCGATTTCAATGGCACTGATGGCAATAACAATATCAAACACATCGTAATAACCCAAATGTGCGATACGCAAAATACGACCTTTAAGGGCATCTTGCCCACCTGCAAAAGTAACCCCCATGGTATCACGCAGGTATTTCACAAACGCGCCGCCGTCGACACCTTCAGGAATAAAGGCTCCCGTAGCACTCGTGGCTGGCGCAGATGATACCAATGTCATACCGAGTGCCGCAAGCCCTGCGCGTGCCGCTTTGGCCAGCAATGTGTGGCGTACAAACAGATTATCCAGCCCTTCTTCAAGCATCATTTTAAGCACTTCGTTCAAGCCAATGACCAGCGATGCCGCCGGTGTCCATGCTGTGGTGTCTTTGCCTGCCTGCTGATTTTTGCGTTCTGTTTTAAGGTCAAAGTAAAAGGTGCTGCATGTGGCTGATTCAGCCAAGCGCCAAGCCTTTTGAGACAATGCAATGGTAGCGAGGCCAGGGGGCAGCATGAATGCCTTTTGTGAACCAGAAATCACAACATCCAAACCCCAATCATCCATAGGAATGTTGATCACGCCCAACGCTGTGATCGCATCCACGACGGTAACGCAGTTTTCTCGGTTACGGGTGAGCGCGGCAATTTCACGAATCGGGTGTTCGGTGGTGGTTGATGTTTCGGAGGCCTGCACAAACACCCCGCGTGCTTGGGGGTTGGCATCCAAGGCTGCTTTGACATCATCAAGTGCAACAGCTTGCCCCCAGTCAACCTTAAGTTCAATGGTGTTTACGCCATGTTTGGCTGCAATCTTTCCCCAACGCTCGCCAAATTTACCACCATTGACATAAATAATGGTGTCACCCGTCGAACATAAGTTTATAATGGATGCTTCCATAGCACCCGTGCCAGAGCATGCCAACATCAACGTATCTTGGGTTGTTTGATGGATTTGTTTTAACATCTCGCGCGTTTCAGCAAAAATAGCTGAAAACTGCGGTGTCCTGTGGTGAATCATAGGGGCTGCCATACGCAGCATAACACGTTCAGGAACGGTCGTAGGGCCAGGCGAAAGAAGGTATTGTTTGATCACAGACATACTCCGATAAATAAGAAACGGGAATGGTAACACCCAGCGATGGGGTATTGCGCCGATATGCTAACCGTGACCTTAGGGTGGTCAATGAAGGGGGTGGCGTTTTGCTTCCTTTATCTTTTGTTTTATCGATGGCAGGGTTTATATTTCTAGGCAACAAACACGCTGTCTTTAAAACTTACAGCCTGAAGGGACGGGGCAAGCCGTGAATGATCAATACACAACAAACAATGCTGGCACTTCATTTCAAGGAGCCGTCGATGATGCACTGCTGCTGCTGCGTTATGCGACAGAATCAGGGATTAATATTGATGATCAAACATTATCGGTCATTGTTCAGGTAAGCCAAGATGAAGCTATTGCCGATATAGCAACACAAGTATCTTTTTGGCGCGCCTATGAGCATGTATCGACACTGCTTCACCCCATTACGGCAGCCAGCTTGCGTGATTGCCATAGCCCACGTATGACATGGGCCTTATCGGTTCTTACAGGCTTGCTGATTATTTTGGTGGTATCTTTTCAAGCATTGTGGGCAGTGGGGATGGATTTAACCCAGAAACTGGATAATAATATATCAGAGCTGCAACAAATCACTGCCATGGATGCTGATTCAACATTGGCCAGCGAATTTTTAAAGGAGAACTTAACCACCAAAGGAGAAGCGTTATTAAGGGCGTTGAGTGCTTGGAATAATCCACTGAGTGGATCCTTGTTGTTTGTGTTTAATAGCGTCACCAACAGCAACAAGGAAGTTGTCCCATCATCGGATAACCCTGCCAGTCAAATACAGGATATGTTGATTCAATCAAAAATAACCCTTGAATTTTTACAGGTTTATATTCTTCCATTATTGTATGGCATGCTTGGGGCTTTTGCTTACGTATTGCGTCATATATCGTTTAGTATTCGCAATCGAACCTATACCCATCAAACGCTATCTGATTATTTGTTGCGGGTGACCATGGGCTGTATTTCAGGCTTTGTAATCGCGTGGTTTATTGTTTCTCCAGCCGCCGAAAACGATGGTCAAACAACAAACATGATGGTTTCATTATCGCCGTTTGCTATTGCTTTTATTGCAGGCTACAGCATTGAATTGTTGTTTTCTTTGATGGATAAAATCATTTCTCCGTTTATTACCGAGCGTGAGGGCAGTAAAAAAACAGTAGCTGAACGGTGATGATGGTTTTATTTTAGAGCAAAAATTTCTTTGTAATCTACAATCTCGCCTGCTGAATTGAGGCGTTTCTCCAGCAGGGTCAGTGCCGCATCATTAATGCTGATAATATGACCATTGTTTTTACCCATATAAGCCCCGACTTTAACGATGAAACCTTTTCCTGAGGTGTCTTCAATCATGGCAACCTTACGGTCGCCAATACTAAAAATTGCCACCAACTTTAATTCGGTTAGGTCTTTGTCTTCCAAAGGTTCTTTGGGGCGGCTATTTAATGCTTTTACAGCAGCATTTTTATCTGCCTTTTGTTGCTCTTCATTAATCAAGCGCAATTCTTGTTCCCGCGCATTTTTCAAGTCAATATAAGAAACAAAAGGATCACGCATGCCTGCAAGGCTAAATGTTGGTGCATGAAGAATACGCTTGGAAGCATCGGTAGAGTTAAAAACTTCTTTGTATGGATCTTTTGAAGCATAAGGATCAACCATGATGGACGCGGCATTGCTTGATTTTTCATTGCTTGCGAGCGCAACTTGGCAAGAAAAAAACAACAAACAAGCAGAAAGGAATAACAATATCATTTTTTTCAGCAACATAGCTTACCCCTATTTTACAATACAATGGTACTCCCAAGGGGAATCGAACCCCTGTTTCCGCCGTGAGAGGGCAGCGTCCTAGACCGCTAGACGATGGGAGCGAAAGAAAACAAGCAAGAACCCTAGCCATGGGGATATTTTCTGCAATCTTCAAATCAAGGAACGGCAAACAGTATCAGCATTCCCCCACAAACTCTGTTCCCACGCCTTGATCGGTAAACAGTTCAAGCAGTATCGCATGTGGCACTCGGCCATCTATAATATATGCTTTATTTACACCATGTTGCACGGCATCCAGACAACAATTTACTTTGGGAATCATGCCTCCAGCAATCACCCCATCTTTCATCCACTCGCATGCCTGTGCTTGAGAAACCTGTGCTTGCATGGTTTTGTTTTCATCCAAGACACCCACCACATCCGTTAGCAACAATAACTTTACAGCACCCAAGGCTTTGGCGATTGCGCCTGCAACCAGATCGGCGTTGATATTGTAGCTTTGCGAGGCTGATTTATGGTAGCCAATAGGGGCAATCACAGGGATAAATTGATCTTTATCCAACACCTGCAATAACTCAGGGTTTATTTTATGTACTGTACCAACGTGACCAAGGTCAATAATTTCAGGTACTTCAAGTGCTGGGTTCATGCTTTTGACGCTCATCTTTCGCGCGCAAATCAGACCACCATCTTTACCAGAAAGCCCTACAGCACGGCCTCCAGCTTTGTTAATATTGGCGACAATTTCTTTATTAACCAAGCCCGCCAAGACCATTTCTACAACATCCATGGTTTCTTGATCGGTTACCCGCATGCCTTGGATAAACGTTGGCTCTTTGCCTAATTTTTTTAACAAGTCTCCAATTTGAGGGCCGCCACCATGCACCACGATGGGGTTGATACCTACTTGTTTCATTAACGTAATATCTTTGGCAAAAGATGTTTTTAAATGATCTTCAACCATTGCATTACCACCGTATTTTATAACGATGGTTTTACCTGCATAACGCTGCAAGTAAGGCAGTGCCTCGATCAAAGTATGGGCTCGTTTTTGGGAATGTTTCATGGTTTTTCTCGATCAAAACGGTTTGACGGAAATTGATAACAATCACCGTTCTTTGTACATTGGTAACAATTCAGAGGTGGCTGAATGCCTGCTGTGTTTTTTAATAAAACCAAGCAAAAAGCGTATAAAAGTAGTGGGGAAAAGAGCGTCTTGGTGGTTGACGTTCATACCTTCCTTGATTAAATTAGCGTGCCTACCCTATAACTGCACATGAGGAACACAATGACATCTGAAAAAATTATACACGTTAGTGACGACAGCTTTGAAAGCGACGTACTTAACAGTTCGGGCCCCATTCTCGTAGACTTTTGGGCACCATGGTGTGGGCCTTGCAAGCAAATCGCTCCAATATTGGATCAACTGGCCTATGAATTTGGCGACAGTTTGACCATTGCAAAAATCAACATCGATGAAAACCCTAACGTTCCAGGGAAATACGGTGTGCGTGGTATCCCTACCTTAATGCTTTTTGCCGATGGGAATGTACAAGGAACCAAAGTAGGTGCGGTAAACAAAGCGAAATTGTCTGAGTTTATTAACGATCATATTGCATAAAAACGGGCATTAACTGCATCTATACGAAGCAATGGGGCGGGATTTATTCCTGCCTTATTGCTTTGTATACGTAATTCTTTTGGGTTGATCACTCAGCCCACCCTGAAATGTTACAAAAAAGAGAGAGAAACTATGTCAGGGCATAACAAATGGTCCAGCATCAAACACAAAAAAGCAGCCGTTGATGCCAAACGGGGGAAAATTTTTACCCGTTATATTCGTGAAATCACCGTTGCAGCACGCATGGGGGAAGACGTTGATGCCAATCCGCGCCTGCGCGCAGCAATAACCGCCGCCAAAGGCGTAAACATGCCCAAAGATAATATTGACCGTGCCATTCAACGCGGCGCTGGTGGCGATGAAGGCGCAAACATTGAAGAAATTCGCTACGAAGGTTATGGTCAAGGGGGCGTTGCCATTTTGGTTGATTGCATGACCGATAATCGCAACCGTTCGGTATCTGATGTTCGTTACGCTTTTAATAAAGGTGGCGGAAGCATGGGAGAATCAGGCTGCGTGGGCTGGATGTTTAACCAAAAAGGGCAATTGATTTTTGAATTGGATAATATTGATGGCGATGTGTTGCTAGAAGCCGCATTAGAGGCGGGAGCAGAAGATATTATTGAACAAAATGATGGGTTAATCATGACAGTTCAAACTGAACCTGCTGATTTTGTTGCAATCCAAGAAACATTAACAAACGCTGGGTTTGTTACCACCGTGGCTGAAATAACGTGGATTCCTGAAAACACGGTTGAGGTCGAAGGTGAAGTGGCTGAAAAATTATTGCGCTTGATTGAGCGGCTGGAAGATATTGATGATGTCCAAGGGGTGTATAGCAATTATGACATATCTGATGCTGAAATGGCGCGTATTCACAGCGCCTAACCCCGCATGAATACAGAAAATACCGAAGCGATTTTTGAGCGGTTTTATGCAGCCAACCCTGAACCAAAAACAGAGCTGGATTATAATAATTCTTTTGAATTGTTGGTGGCAGTGATGCTTTCTGCACAATCGACGGACATTGCGGTAAACAAAGTAAGCAAAAAATTGTTTGCTGCCGCTCCAACCCCCCAAGCGATTCTTGATTTAGGGCAATCCACGATCAAAAAACATATTGCATCGCTAGGACTTTATAACAACAAAAGCAAGTATTTGATTGGGCTTTGTCGGCTGCTTGTTGACTCTTTTCAGGGGCAAGTTCCAGCTGATCGAAAGTCGCTGGAATCATTGCCTGGTGTCGGCCGAAAAACAGCCAATGTGGTATTGAATGTGGCTTTTGGGGAAGCAACCATGGCCGTGGATACCCATTTGTTTCGCTTAGGGAATCGTATTGGCATCGCCCCAGGGAAAAAACCATTGGATGTTGAAAAAGGTTTATTGGCCAATATTCCTGATAAATTTATGGTGCATGCGCACCATTGGTTGATTTTGCACGGTCGTTATGTTTGTACTGCCCGTAAACCCAAATGTATGGACTGTCTTATTTACGATCTTTGCCAATGGTCTGAAAAAGGCTAAATAGAAATAACTTGCTCTTGATGAAGGATGGTAAGCTTGGGGATGTTTTCTGCCTTTATCTCTTCAAGGATAACATCCATTGTTTCAGGCTTGATATGAAACAAATAAATAGGAATTTCACCCAAACGATCCAGTTTTTTTAACTCTATGCCCATATCGTGTGGAATAAGATGGCCGCTTACGTCAGCCAATCGTTTGTAGGCATTTGGGAAAGAACAATCAAGGATGATTCCTTGCAAATTTGGCTGTGCGTTGGCAACTGCCCATAATCGGTCTGTAATACCTGTATCTGCGGAGTAGATAAATTGTACGCCGTTTTGGCTTAATAAAAAAGCGGTACAAGGCACAGGGTGATTAACAACAATCGGGGTGATGGACACACCTTCAACGTGAATGACCTCTTCTGCCTCAAAGGGTCGCATGGTAAGAATTGGCTTTCCGTTTAAGGGTATATGTGTGAAATCAGGCCAAATTCGATTGTTTAAAAAGTCTTTTTTTAGGGTGTTGATATTATCAGGTAAACTATGAATCACAATATTATTGTCGCGTGATTTTTCACCCATTCGTTTTATGGAGCGATTATCAGCCAGAAAAGCAATGTCGCTGATATGATCAAGGTGGGTATGCGAAACAAAGATATGGCGAATTAACCATTGTTCTTCCAAACTAAGTACAATGGTTGGTGAGCCTGCATCCAGCAGGATGGTACCATTAACCAAAAAGGAACTAAGGTGGTAACCCAACAAACGACCACCGTAGCAGCCGAGTACCCTGATTTTCATTTTTTTGGCCGTTTCATTGCTGACCTCATGTTACAAGCTATTTTAAGTAATGGATCAGAAGCATCGAATAATTTGGTGTCAGAAGCAGTGACTATACTCACAAAGGCCGATCCTATAACAACACCATCAGAAAAACAGGCTATTTCATGCGCTTTTTCGACGGTTTTTATGCCGAACCCAACACAAATCGGAATACTTGTCCGTTGCCGTAATATTTCTACACGCGCTTTAATGACCGAAGTTTCACCCAATTCCGCACCGGTAACCCCTGTTAATGCCACGTAGTAAATAAAACCACTGGCAACTTCAATCACCCGTTGAATGCGATCTTCAGATGAAGTAGGAGAAAGTAAGAATATTTGTTTTAACTGATGCTGTTGAAATGCCTCACGGCAGATACCACATTCTTCAGGTGGAATATCAACAAGTAACACCCCATTCGCGCCTGCATCAGCAGCTTGCGCAGCAAAGCTTTCAAAACCAATACTGTAAGGGGTATTGGCATAACCCATCAATACAATGCCTACGTCTGGGTGTTGCCGACGGACACTTTGGGTCAGAGAAAAAACATCTGCCAAGGTGCAGCCACTGGCCAAAGCGCGTTCACTGGCAGCCTGAATAACAGCACCATCGGCCATAGGGTCAGAAAAAGGCATGCCGATTTCAATAATATCAGCGTGTATCGCCAAGTGATGAAGCAATAATGTAGAATCAGAAATATTGGGGTCGCCTGCTGTTAAATAGCCGACCAAGGCCGCACGGTTTTCATTGCGGCAGCGAGAAAAAACTTGATCCAATAAGTTGTTGGCCATGGCTTAATCCTCTTTTTCCAAGATATTCATGACCGTATTTATATCTTTATCACCCCGCCCTGAGAGGTTGATCATTACAATTTCCTCGGGTTTCATGGTGGCTGCTAAACGCATACCAGCAGCCAATGCATGGCTGGATTCTAACGCTGGAATAATACCTTCACAGCGTGTTAATGTTTGAAATGCTGCAATCGCTTGATCATCGCTGGCAGACGTTAATTCAATGTCACCTGCTTCATGCATGGATGCCAATTCAGGGCCGACACCTGGGTAATCAAGCCCCGCAGAGATGCTGTGTGTGGCTTTTATTTGCCCTTCATCATTTTCAAGCAAATAGGTTAAGTTGCCATGCAAAATTCCTGCTCTCCCTTTGGCCAAAGATGCTGCATGCTGCCCCGTTTCTAAGCCATGACCTGCGGCCTCAACGGCGACCAAACGGACAGACGTATCACGAAACGCATGGAACAAACCCATGGCGTTAGAACCGCCGCCAACACAGGCTACGGCAATGTCGGGCAGTCGCCCTGCTTGCATAAGAGATTGAGCCTTGGCTTCTTGACCGATCACAGCATGAAACTGGCGCACCATCAAAGGGTAAGGGTGAGGCCCTGCAACGGTACCAATAATGTAGAATGTATTTTCACAACTTGCCACCCAATCACGCAAAGCTTCATTTAAAGCATCTTTTAAGGTTGCAGTACCACCATCAACAGGAATGACATTCGCGCCCAACAACTGCATCCGAAACACATTGGGGGCTTGACGCGCCATATCTTCACGCCCCATGTAAACGTCACAGTCCATACCAAACATTGCCGCAACGGTTGCTGTTGCCACGCCGTGCTGACCTGCGCCTGTCTCGGCAATCACCCTCTTTTTCCCCATGCGTTTTGCAAGCAGGCCTTGACCAATCGTGTTGTTGATTTTATGCGCACCAGTATGGGTTAAATCTTCACGCTTCAGCCAAATTTGGGCACCATGATTCTCTTCAGATAGACGTTTTGCATGGTACAAAGGTGTCGCTCGGCCAACATAGTGTTCCAGTAAATCGAAGCGTTCCGCATGGAATGCAGGGTCTTGCCAAGCTGTGAAAAAAGCATCTTGCAATGATTGCAAGGGTTGCATCAATGTTTCAGCAGCAAATTTTCCACCAAATCGACCAAAATGACCACCTGCGTCGGGCATATGTGTGATCATTAAATCATACAGTTCTTTCATAATAGGGGCGTAACCTTAATATGCCGTTGGGTGTGCATTGACACCGTTAATAAAGCAATTCATTTTTTTATGGTCTTTAATGCCAGGGGATATTTCCACACCTGAGGATACATCAACGGCAAACCATGGCCGAATATTTATTGCTGCAACAATGTTTTTTTGATTTAATCCGCCCGCCAATAACAAGGGATGCTGATGCTCAAGATCGTGCAGTAACGACCAATCAAAACTTATTCCCGCTCCCCCATACACACCAGCGGGTGCTTTTGCATCAAGCAAGACGGAACAAGGATAATGCTGTATTTTTGCTATATCTTTATGTTGCCGTATGGCAATGGCTTTAATAACGCGGCGCGATTGTGCCAAACAAAATTCAGGGGATTCTTCACCATGCAATTGTATGACACCGAGTGGGCAAGAAGCTAAAATATGATCAATTTTTTGTTGGCTTGGGTTTACAAACAAGCCAACAGCCGAAACAAAGGGGGGGAGTTCGCGGATAATATAAGCCGCTTTTTGTGGCGATATATACCGAGGTGATTTATCATAAAAGACAAAACCCAAGGCATCGACCCCCATGCGCGATGCGCACATCGCATCATCAAGCGAAGTGATTCCGCAAATTTTTATCCGCACGCGGGATGAAGGGTAAATGACATGCATCGCAGAAGTTTAACAGCTAGCAAAAAAAATTAAACGCTGGTTTTTAAAATCACCTTGGCAGATCCTATTTCTTCTCAGAACGAATCGCGGTCAACAATTGACGAATCCCACCCGTACCCGCTACTGAAACCACCCCTTCTTTTTCCATAGAATCCACAATACGGCTGGCGCGGTTGTAACCAACACGCATATTGCGTTGAATCATGGAGACTGAACACTGACCCTTTTCAAGCACCAGCGCGACAGCCTCATCGTACTTTGCATCTCGCTTATGCTCTTCGTTTTCATCATCGCCCCTGCCAGCTTGTGCTTGAAGAACTTCCTCTTGGTACGCTGGCTCACCTTGTGATTTAAGGTATTCGGTTAACGCTTGCACTTCTGCATCTGAAACAAATGCACCATGCACCCGCGACATATTACAGCCCCCTGTCATCAACAAGGCATCACCTTGCCCCAACAGTTGCTCTGCACCCATTTGGTCAAGAATAGTGCGTGCATCAATGCGTGATGATACGCGAAAGGCCAAACGACTGGGTAAATTGGCCTTGATCAACCCAGTAATGACATCGACACTGGGTCGCTGGGTCGCCAAAATTAAATGCAAACCAGCAGCACGGGCTTTTTGTGCCAGACGGCAAATTGATTGTTCCACATCTTTGCCTGCCACCATCATCAAATCGGCCAATTCATCAATCACGATGACAATCAGCGGCAGGGTTTCCATGGCTGATGTTTCAATGGCACGTTGGTTGTAACCACTGAGGTTGCGCACCTTGGCATCGGACATGCATTGATAACGGCGTTCCATCTCAAGCACTGCCCAATCGAGTGCATGGGCAGCTTTTTTAGGGTTGGTCACCACAGGAACCAACAAATGGGGAATACCGTTGTACATAGACAATTCCAACATTTTCGGGTCAACCATGATCATGCGCAGGGTTTCAGGGGTGTGTTTCATCAGCAAGGAACAAATCATGGTATTGATCGACACAGATTTACCCGAGCCTGTGGTTCCTGCGACCAACAGGTGCGGCATATTGGCCAAATCAACCACCACGGGTCGTCCTGCAATATCAACACCAAGTGCCATGGGTAATAGTTTATCGTCAACATTAAAGGCATCACTCGCCAAGACTTGATGCAAGCTAACCATTTGTCGTTTTTTATTGGGAATCTCAATGCCAATCACATGTTTACCGGGAATATTGCCAGCGACACGGAGACTGACTGCAGCAATGCTGCGCGCCAAATCGTTCTGCAAACCCATAATACGTGAAACCTTGGTGCCTGGCGCAGGCTGGTATTCAAATTGAATCACCACAGGCCCTGGTTTTACGGCTTGAACCAAACCTTCGACTTTATAATCCCGCAGCTTTTCTTCCAGCAATGTACCCCATGCAGCCAACTCTTCCTTCGTGTAACTTTCTTCGCTGGGGTTGGATGGATGAAATACATTCAGTGTTGGCATTATAAAGGGTTTAATTTTTTTGGTGGTAAGCGGTGCTTTTTCCTTTGGCTTTTCTACCTTGGCTGTACCATTGTTTTCCTTCATGTCTGCTGTTGGTTTTAGCAATTCAACAGGCAGTTCAAGGGTATTCAAATCCAGCGATGCTAAAACTTCTTGCTCTGTGCTTTCATCGTGTGATGGGGTCAATAGTGCATCAGGAATTTCATCCATACCCATGTCACCCAACTCGGCAAGCAAATCTGGGACATCAGGGGTGATGGCTTGCGGTTCTACAACGGGCTGTGCTTTGGGCAAATGGCGCGCTACTTGATCTAAAATATGATCAATGGCGGCTGGGTCTATTTCTTTTTCTGGCAATGTTGGGGAAGGTGGACTTTTAACCGTTCGCGATACTTGCGCCATATCTTTAAAAATATGGCTTAATTGTATTTCTTGGGACTGATCCAGCACCGTTTGAATATGTGCTTGGCGTTCCTTGCGTTGACGTTCTCGGTGTTCAATGCGTTCACGGCGGCGTTGCAGGCGGCACTGCGACCATTCAATCGCGTGCTTATAAGCAGTGCGGGTGCGGCGCAATAAGGCAGACAACTGGCGCAAGTGATAAGCGGTCGAAAACGCTGTTGCAATCATTAAGCAGCTTAGACTTAACGCCAACAACATGATGCTTAATCCCCAAAACCCCAAGGGCAAGCGGAGCGTTTCACCGATCAACATACCAATAGCACCACCAGCCCCCGCAGGTAGCGTGGCTATCCCCAATATGCCCGATGCCAGATGCAAATGAAACAGTGCTGCAAGAGCGATGGCCGCAGGCAACCAAAAGAAAGCACGCCAATGCCCTGTAATGCTCGCACGATCATAAACCATGCGAATCGACCACAAAGACAGCATGGGCAACAACAAAGCAGCAGCATAGCCGATGAACTGAAACAACAAATCTGCAACATAAGCACCAAACAAACCCATCATGTTTTCAGCATGCCGATCGGTGGCATGGTTGAATGATGGGTCAGTCGGAGAATAGCTGTACAATGCCATTGCCAGTGCAACAGTTATCGCCAGCAACAATAAAGTAAACGCTTCACGCATAAAATATAACGTTACGGTTGGGGCTTATACTTCAACCACCACAGGCAATACCATGGGGCGACGTTTGAGACGGCGTTTGCACCAGCGGCGAAGCCATAAACGAATTTCTTCCCTCGTTTGCTCAAGGTCAGCCAAAGATTCTTGATCTTGTTGCTCGATAAAGCGGGTTAATTCTTCACCTGCCTGCGTCAATACATCATCACTCATATCTTCGTGCAGCACACCTCGGGCAATTAATTCTGGTGGCATAAACAAGGTTCCTTCTTGACGGTTGAGTACCACCGTCACAGAAATCAGCCCATCATCCGCCAGCATACGGCGATCTCGCAACACCATATCATCCAGCTCATCTCGGCTGGCTCCATCAACAAATACCGCACCAGCATGAAACGTATCACCATGACGGATTTTGTTGCGGTCAAAAACAACGCTTTGGCCATTTTCCGCCAGTATCGTACGTTTAAAAGGAATGCCTGCCGCTATTGCCAAGCTTTGATGCTCCACCAAGTTGCGGTATTCGCCATGAACGGGGTAAAAGTAACGCGGGCGGGTAAGCTGCATCATCATTTTTAATTCATGTGCCTGCGCATGACCAGAGACGTGCAAATGGGCTTGGCCAGCATGAAGAATTCGCGCGCCGCGACGGTAAATATGATTAAATAAGCCAGCAACAACCCGTTCATTACCCGGAATGGAGGAAGAAGAAAAAATCACCAAATCACCCGCATGCAAACGCAGACCCGTGAATTTATTTTGTGCAATACGTGTCAATGCAGCGCGCCACTCACCCTGTGAACCTGTAGCAATAATCAACAACTCCCGATCAGGCAAAGCGTCAATTTGTTTGATGTCAATCAAGCTACCACCGGGAATATTCAAGCGTTCCAAGTCACGGGTGATGGAAACATTTTTCTCAAGGCTACGCCCTGCAAGTGCCACGCTTCGACCATTGGCGCAAGCAGCATCAATAATTTGCTGAATACGAAACATATTCGATGAAAATGTGGTAACAATAACCTTACCAGTACAACCTGATATAGCCTGCGTTAAAGCTGGTGCAACCGATCGTTCTGAAGGGCAACTACCGCTGCGGGTAGCATTTGTAGAATCAGAAGCCAACAGCACCACACCTTGATCGCCCAATCGAGAAAAACGCTCCAACGGTGTCGCACGACCATCAACAGGGGAGGGGTCAAAACGAAAGTCTCCCGTGTGAACAATAATGCCCAACGGTGTATGAATAGCAATCGATACGGCATCCATAATAGAATGGGTAACAGGAATGGATTCAACCGAAAAAGGCCCCACAGGAATCGCACGGTCCACGTCCAATGGACGCAAATCAGCTTTGATATGATGTTCGGTTAATTTGGACTGAACCAAGGCCAAGGTTACAGGCGTTCCATAGGCGGGAATATTACCCAACAGCGGCAATATAAATGGCACACCACCAATATGATCTTCATGACCATGCGTGAGCAGCAAGGCATGGAGGGTTAACCCCATTTCACGCAGCGCAGCAATATCGGGGATCACCAGATCCACCCCGTGTTGCCCAGGGGCTGGGAAGCCCATGCCACAATCCACAATGACAGCATCATTGCCAAGGGCATAGACCATCATGTTTTTACCAAATTCACCAACGCCACCAAAAGGCATGCAACGTATACGTTGTGTATGAGACATTAAGCGGCTCCTCGACTGCCAGGTTTTATGGCTGGAATACCTTTGGCACACATCGGGCATTGCTCGGGGGCAAAGGTTTCTACATCAATATTAATAACTGTTTGGTGGGGAATATCAAATCGCTCCTGTTGTTCGGCTGCGCGGTCAACAAGTGCCAACACTTGAATTGGCGTAGCACCATGCTTGCGAACCACGGCCATGCATTCACGGACAGAACCGCCTGTGGTAATCACATCTTCAACGATCAGTAAGCGTGCATTTTTCGCAAGGGTAAAACCACGACGAAGCTGCATCACACCTTCTTTTCGTTCGGTGAAGATGAAGGGTTTAGCCAGCAGACGTGCGACTTCATGACCAATCACCAAACCACCCAAGGCAGGTGATACAACCATGTCAAAGGTTTGTCCATCGAGCAGTTTAATTAAACTGCTCGCCAATTCTGCCGCTTTTTCTGGATGCATCAAGACCAATGCAGACTGAAGGTATTGCGCAGAATGGCGACCACTGGATAAGATAAAGTGCCCATTAAGCAATGCCCCAGCCTGTTCATAGAGGCCAAGAACGTGTTCTTGTTTCATTATTGTTCCTTTGTTTTTTAGTATTCAGCCATAAAAGGCCATTAAATTAAAAAGGGGCAGTTACAGTACACGGACTGCCCCTTTGTCAGCAGATGAGGTCATCGCAGCATAGGCTTGCAATGCTTTAGAAACAATGCGTTTCCGTGATATTGGTTGCCATGCTTGGCTGCCTCGCGCATTCATGTCCACCCTGCGCTGCGCTAATTGTTCATCGCCAATCAGCAGGTGAATGCGGCGGGCAGGAATATCAATTTCAATGGTATCACCATCTTCAAGCAAACCAATCGCACCACCTTCTGCTGCCTCAGGCGAAACGTGACCAATAGATAACCCTGATGTACCACCAGAAAAACGCCCGTCGGTAAGCAAGGCGCAAGATTTACCCATCCCCATTGATTTTAAATAAGATGTGGGGTACAACATCTCTTGCATGCCGGGGCCGCCCTTGGGACCTTCATAGCGGATAATCAACACATCACCCGCTTGAATTTTACGGTTGAGAATCGCATCCACAGCATCTTCTTGTGCCTCAAATACCCGCACCATTCCTTTAAACACCCAAATCGAAGGATCAACGCCCGCTGTTTTTACAATGCAGCCACGCTCAGCAATATTACCATACAATACAGCAAGCCCACCCTCTTGGGAATAAGCATGGGCATGATCACGAATACAACCAGTCTTACGGTTAAGATCCAATGATGACCAACGTGTGGATTGGCTAAAAGCCTGTTGCGTAGGAATACCACCGGGTGCGGCCGCATAGCGGTCTCGTGCCTTAGTATTTTTATGGTCAGTAATATCCCATTGTTCAATCGCTGCCAGCATGTTTTTACTGTGAACCGTCAATGTCTCGGCATGCAATAAATTTGCCCGGTGTAACTCTGCCAAAATGCCAAAAACGCCACCTGCACGGTGAACATCTTCCATGTGGTAGTCTTGCGTTGCAGGTGCAACCTTGCACAAATTGGGAACCATACGTGACAAACGATCAATATCTTGCATCGTAAAATCCACTTCTGCTTCTTGTGCTGCAGCGAGTAAATGCAATACCGTATTGGTCGAACCACCCATTGCAATATCAAGCATTATCGCATTCTCAAAGGCGGACTTATTGGCAATGCTGCGTGGCAAAACTGATGTATCATCATGTTCATAATAGCGTTTACTCAGCGCGACAATTAAACGCCCTGCTTCCAAAAACAGTGCCTGTCGATCGGTGTGGGTGGCCAATAAAGAACCATTTCCAGGCAGCGATAAACCCAAAGCCTCCGTTAAACAATTCATAGAATTCGCCGTAAACATGCCCGAACAAGAGCCGCAGGTCGGGCATGCAGAACGCTCAACCGCCAATACGTCGGCATCTGATTCATGGGGGCTTGCACCCATGATCATTGCATCCACAAGGTCTAAATGTTTCTCTTTGCCATTTAAAACAACCTTACCAGCTTCCATAGGCCCGCCTGAAACAAAAACCGCAGGAACATTCAAGCGCAAAGCAGCCATCAACATGCCTGGTGTGATTTTGTCGCAGTTTGAGATACACACCATCGCATCGGCGCAATGGGCATTGACCATGTATTCCACTGAATCTGCGATAAGTTCCCGACTCGGCAATGAATACAACATGCCAGCATGACCCATAGCAATACCATCATCAATCGCAATGGTGTTAAACTCTTTTGCCACACCACCAGCAGCTTCAATTTCGCGGGCGACCATTTGCCCCAAATCTTTTAAATGCACATGACCCGGTACAAACTGCGTGAATGAATTGACAACGGCAATAATAGGCTTGCCAAAATCATCGTCGGTCATGCCCGTGGCACGCCAAAGGGCGCGCGCACCAGCCATATTGCGACCATGGGTCGATAGTCGTGAACGGTATGCAGGCATAAAAACCTCGTAGTATTGTTAAGTAGGGAACAGGGGGATAAGGTGAAGTTATTGTTTTTTTTGCGCTTTTAATAAATCTTTTAATCCCGCAAAGGCATTGTAGGTTGCAGGGGCTTCTTCTTCGCTTTGTAATGCACCTTGCGAATCCGCTTCCAAAAAGCGTTGGTGTTCATTATCATGGCAGTACACACACAGCAATTCCCAGTTGCTGCCATCAGCAGGGTTGTTGCTATGGTTGTGGTCGCGATGATGCACCGTTAATTCGCGTATCTGCTTGCCCTCAAAGTCACGCCCACAACGCCCACACACCCATGGGTACATTTTTAATGCTTTTTCTCGGTATTGTTTACCGTCATGCATGGATGGCATGTTGAACTCCTTTTAAGGTCACTGTTAAAGCAAGGATTAATTGCAATTGCTCACTTAAGATATTCCGAAAGGTTATCCGAATTGATAACTTTTAAAAGTACTAACCCACACAAGGGGATTTTATCATCCAAAAATCTACTTAAGCGTCACCGCTTTTCATTCTTGCATTAAAGTTTTATGTACGAAGAGAGCGAAGATGTTAGTCTTGCGAAAATTGAATTTTACGGGGGGTCTTTACGATGAAAATGTTTTATAAAAGGGCGTTGCTTTTGTTGGCGTTGTTTTTGTTGCCATGGGTTACCATAAACAACTTGGCCTATGCTGCCAACTGGGATGTGAAGGCAGATTTGCGCGAACGTTATCAATCATTTGATAATTTTAACTTTGATTCAGGCAACAACAAAAATACTTGGGAAATAGATTCCAGATTATACCTTAAGGCCAAGGCTGATTTTGGCAATGGGTTGACCTTATTCCTTCAGCCCCAAGCTGTATCTATTCAAAACCATGCTGTTGTTGCGGGCTCGCAGAACTTTTCTCAGGCTGATTTATTGCAAGCTTATTTACAATACAATACGGGTGATTTTGCCATTCGCTTAGGGCGACAACAATTGGTCTATGGTGACCAACGTTTGTTGGGACACTTGGGCTGGAAAGATGTAGCGCGCACCTTTGATGGCGTAAAAGTAATGTTCAAGCAAGATGCTTGGAAATTTGATGTGTTTGCAGTTCACCCATCAGACATTGTCAACATGACACCAAAAACGGCAACGCCGCAAGGCAGTGCGCTGATCACTTGGGAAGACCGCCGTCTAATCGGTGCTTATGGAACCTACTCGCTAAACCCCAAAACAGGGATTGATACTTATTTTATCAATTGGAGCCACACGCAACAAGCAGCCGTAGGCAAAGGCCGCAATGTTAATACTTATGGTTTGCGTGGTTTTGGAAAGTGGAAGGGTATTGATGCAACAGCAGAAGCCGTATTTCAAAGCGGTGATTGGAACAACACGGTAAAACAATCAGCATCAGCGTTTGCACTGAAAACAGGCTATAACTTTGATACGTGGAAAACACGCATCGGTATTGAATACGACTTTAGCCCTGGTGATGCCAAGACCGACCCGAAAACACATAAAAACTTTGTTTTCCCGTTCCACACCAACCATGCGCTTTATGGTGAAATGGATCGTTTTTCTTGGGCGAATATGAAAGACCTTAGTTTATCATTTAAAACAAAGCCGATTAATCCATTGACCCTAAAAGCCAACATCCACTTTTTATCGTTGGATAAAGCACAGGGTGATTGGTTGAATGTCGCCGGTGCTGGTACCTTGTACCCAGGTTTGGCCTCTTATACCCAAACCAAAGCAGGCACAGAAATCGACCTTAAAGTTGTGTATAAAACACCTTTCATGAAAAACCTAAAATTGGTTGGCTTATACGGAATATTTAACCCTGGTGCTGCTGTTGCAGAGCGCAACCCCAGTGGCAAAGCTGATACCGCACGCTTTGGTTATTTGATTGCAAACTATGTTTTTTAATGCGTGCTGATAAAACACTTCTCTCCTGAAGCAGCCAACGCTTGTGTTTAAAAACGCAGCAGTTATTTAATGCCCATACCTAAAACCCCCAGTGTCTGATGGCTGATGGTGTTCTTCGCCAATAAATAAACCAGCACAGGCGAAAAATGAACCGCTTCAGGTTTGGGCATTACAGCATAGGTACAAATGATCAATATATCATTGGGCGCAGCTTTATGTGCTGCCGCACCATTGACACCGATTACCCCTGAATTTGCCTCGCCTTTGATTGCATAGGTTGTAAAGCGTTCACCGTTGCTAACATTGTACACATGCAGTTGTTCAAAAGGTATAATATTGGCGGTCTTCATCAACACGCTATCAATCGCCAATGATCCTTCATAATCCAGTGCTGCATGGGTCACCGTTGCCCTGTGCAGTTTGGACTTTAATATTGTTATCTGCATGTTGTTCCTGTTATGAACCTTATTGCTAAGTAGTTGAGCATAATTATTTTGGTTTTAAACCCAGCGGCGAACGCGGCTTTTGTAGCTGAGGTAAAGCGATCCAAATTGTTTTTCCAGATACGCTTCCTCAGCTTCAATCTGAAATTTATTCATATAAAGAATAAAAGCAAGCACACATAGTAATCCCCATAACGTGCCCAAATAGATGCTTAATGATAGTAAAATAAGCACCAGACCAAGATACATCGGATTGCGTGTCAATGTATAAATCCCATGGGAAACAATAGATGACGTTTTATGTGGATAACGTGGATCAATCGTTGTTTTTGCAGACCTGAAACTGAGTATCGCCCAGACATCAATCGTCCCTGCGATGGCCAACAAAAGCAACGCAATGATCTGCCTGTTTTCCTGATCTATAAACTGCACAGTCTGGCCTTTACTCAAAAGCCAGATCATCACTGCAAATAGGATGCCAACAATCGGCGGTGGAATTTTAAGTTTTAGTCTGTTCATAGTATTTCCCCTACTGGTTTAAAAATACGCTTCATTACTACGCACCGTTAGCTGCCCAACAACGGTGCTATTACCAACGAAACAATGGCCATCACATTGATTAAAATATTCATTGCAGGGCCAGAAGTATCTTTAAATGGATCACCCACAGTATCACCCACGACCACAGCAGTATGAACGCTGGACCCTTTGCCGCCGTAATTGCCTTTTTCAACATATTTTTTTGCATTGTCCCATGC
>JAUZQQ010000044.1 GCA_030950905.1 Mariprofundaceae bacterium | reverse complement strand
TTGGAAAACCCGCATCATCCAATTCATCTTCTTCTTTATCAGGATCACTGTCTAACTTTCCTGCCGATTCAGAGCCATACAAATTAACCATGTAAGATATAAACACAGCACCAACACCAAAATACACCAATGCTGCAACATGTCCCCAAGTAAACCATGGCCGTGGTGCATCGGGTCTGTCCCCCCAAAAGGGAATGGTCAAACCAAAAGCCATTAACAATACCATAAAAACAACAGCAATAAACCATTTTGGCATATGATTTTGTGATTTCGGGATGTTTTCAACCAATTCCCAGTCTTCCATGCCTCGCTTGTTCAAACGGTCTTCATCCGATTTATAACCAAAATGATCGCTGGGTATTTCCCCCCATTCTTTTTTTACGGGAGATAAAGGCCGATTTTTTTTATTTTGTTCATTCATGATTTGTTTGCCTTGCCATCGCTATAATGTTGCACCATAAAACGTTTCACCCATCCATCTGTCGCTTCTAGGGTGACGAAGAAACGATGAATACCACGCGGCAATGATGATGTAATCTGCAAGTCTATATCTTTTCTACCCACTGTTTCAAATACAATGGATGATTGTGCTAACGTATATTGCCCAACTTTCAACCCTTGAACGCTAATTTTAAAGGTTTCAGGGTGAAACCGCTTGTGCGCTATATTGATGCGGTAATCATTAATTTGCGTCCCTTGGTTTGCCTCACTTCGGTAAACGGTAAAGTCATGCGCTTGATAATTGATTAAACCTGTTAATAAAAGAAGTCCACCAATAACGGTTACCGTAAGGGCTATCCGCGCACGGTAAAAAAAAGACGATAAGACAGAGTCTTGTTGCTGACGAGAGGCAACACCCATAGCAAAGCGCAATAAACCGCCTCCTTCTAGCTTTTTACTTCTATCATGCAGTCGATCACAGGCAAGAACACATTCGCCGCAATTGATGCAGCTATCAAAAACTTCTGCCTTTCGAGGGTCAATATCCAAAAAACAAGCGTCCACACAATAATTACAATGGCTACAATCAGCAATACGACTTGCATCATAAACGACTTTTAATGTATCTTTTGTTTTAAAAGAATGTTGCCAAACACGGTAAACACACATGTATTTGCACATTAAGTGGCGAATTACAGCAATATCTAAAAAAATAATCACCGTGCATACAAAATAAATCCAGTGCAAAGAGGCAGCCAACCGGACATCGTTTTGAAACGTAATAAACGACCAAATAACCGAAGGCGGGTAAAAATACAGCAAGGGAATCAGCGCATAAAACAAGGAAGCCGCCGCAATAGCAAAAAACAACACGCTAATATTCAACCAACCGCCACGTTGGGTTGCGACTTTAAGCTGCTCACCATCAAAACTCATATTGCTTGCTTTTCGCCCCAACAATAGCCCCGTGATATGATTGGCCCATTCGGACACCGTGTTTTGTGGGCACATCCAACCACAAAATACAGAGCCTGCCAAAGAATAAAAAACCACCAACAAACTTGCGGCAAACAACCAAAATCCCATAACAATAAAAATATCAGAAAACCAAATCTGGTAGTCCAACATTACAAAAGCACCCATCGCAGGGTCAATACGAAAAAGACCAGAGACTGGAATCAATACCAACAACAACAACACAAAGTATTGACTAAAACGGCGCAAAATATGAAGTTTTTGCGAATGCTTGGGACGTTCTTCATGAATAGGAATCGATTCAATTTTTTGCAACATTATCGGCATGATAGCCAGGGTGGAGATTGATGTAAAATGTATGATTGCTTATGCTTATGCTCATGAGCAACTATAAAATACCAAAATCACGCAATGCTTTTTTTATCTTTAAGGCGCAGTGATGCAGACTTTTTTAACACCAATCGTCATTTAATTAATGATTAAAGCATTAATGCAAGGCACTACGCCATGGGAGTTCGGCAGTAATACGCCCCTCTTCTTCGGCCATGGCGTGCAATCGCGTATATACCGTATCTTCATCAAAATAACGCAAAGCAAGATCAGCAAAAAGATGACCGTGTTTGGCTTCAGCAGCCCATAGATTTTTATAAAAACAATGCAATTCGGGATCATCGGTTGCTTCGCTGACCAATCGAAAGCGTTCAGCCCCGCGACTTTCAACCAATGAAAAAATTAACAATTGATCGAGGAAATGCTCATCTCTGCCATGCCGTTGAATTTTTAACAGGGCGCGAATATAAGGGTCGCGGCTATCGGCAATCAGAGGAATACCCCGCTTTACCATTAACTGATAGCATTGCCTGAAATGCTCCAACTCCTCGATTGCCAAGTCCATCAGTGGTACAATGATTTTATCACGATCGGGAAAACGCACAATCATACTCATCGCCATTGCACTGGCTTTGCGTTCACAATTGGCGTGATCCGCAAGAAAATAAGCCAAGTCACTGAGTGCAGTTTTCGCCCATTCTGCTGGTGTCTGGTAACACAAAGCTATCGATTTTTTTGCCATAATATCTCTCTTTTGTAACTATTTTTAGGCCAACGCATGCTATCCATCACCCGCTATCAACGCATAACACATTTGCATCGCCGTATTGAAACGCCGCCTCATTCAGATCTAGCACTGATTTGTGTAATCCCCTGCATGAATGAACCAGACATGGTAGCGACCTTGGCGCATTTACAAAGCCGCGACATGCCCGTGCAGCAGGCTATTGAGATTATTGTGCTAGTAAATCATAGCCAGCATGCTTCACCAGCTTGTCGCCAGCAGAATGCCCGCACTTGCCAAATGATTGCTGATTATGTCGTGGATTGGCCTGTAAATTTTCGTTGTTATGTGATTCATGCTTTTGATCTTCCTTATAAAAAATCTGGTGTTGGTGTAGCAAGAAAAATGGGTATGGATGAGGCCATGCTAAGACTTGCTGATGTTAATCATGCGGATGGTTTGATAGTTTCATTGGATGCTGATTGTCAGGTTGATGCCGATTATTTCACCGCTTTACTGGCCTACGCAGCCAAGTACCCCAAGCAACATGCGATGCTTTGTGACTTTCAACACCCCGTAAGCAGCATTGAAGATGCAGATCATCGACATGCGATGGTGTCTTATGAGCTGTTATTGCGCACGATTGCCTTGGGTTGGAGTTATGCGAGATTACCTTATGCTTTTATCGCTATTGGTTCTTGTATGATCGTTCGCGCCAATGCTTATGCTCGCCACCATGGCATGAATAGTCGGCAAGCGGGCGAAGATTTTTATTTTATGCATAAATTAGCCCGCGAACGTCCCATTTCAATATTGCATCACATCAAGGTCTATCCATCCGCGAGAATTTCTACCCGAACCCCTTTTGGCACAGGGCAGGCAGTACGGCAGATGTGCGAGGGTGATAGTAGCCACTGCATCATGGCCGACCCTCAGGTGTTCGTTATTTTACGTCAGATGTCATGCTCATTGGATGCACTGTTTAATGAGGGTGATAGCAGCCGTTGGTTGGCAACATTAGCCCCAGAGCTTGCCGAGCATTTAGCCGAACAAGGTTTTGCCACCGCGTTTTTACATATGCACGGCAATACAGCCAGTGTAGCGACATTTCGCAAGCAGTTTTTCACATGGTTTGATGGCTTGAAAGCTTGGCGTTTTGTTCATAAATACCGTGAGTTGCATTCTTTGCCGATCAGCAAATCAGCGAGCGCATTGTTGAATATAGTCGGGTATACGGGCATTATTGACGACAATACAGCGTTATTATTGGCCACTATTCAGCATATAAACTTGCCGTTTGTTATAGAAAAAGTCTAAATGACTGTCAAAGGTCAACAAAAATAGTCCAAAATCGGGCATCCTGAATATTCGAACAAAAGTAGTTGACACTTTACCACCTTGTAGGTTGGTGGTGAGGGAAGCGAATCCCAACATCTTCTGGTTCCCATGCTCTGCGTGGGAATCCATACCAGCCTATGATTCTGCACTGTGTACGCATTCCCACGCAGGAGCGTGGGAACGAGGGGCAAGTGAACTAAAGTGTAAACCAAGACATGAAGGATGCCCAAAATCGGGCAATAAGACCAGTGCCACGTTCGGAAGTTCGTAACGTGAACAATGAGCAAAAACACCCAAAACCTCAACACTGACCTGAAATTCTGGACACCGTTATGAACATTTATTCTAAATATTTCTTTAGAATGGCTTCTTTTTGCGCTGGAATCGTACTGATTTCTTTTTTCAACGCTGCTATTTTAATTTCAATCTTTTCTATTTCTGAAACTATCTTTTTCTGTTCTGAAATAGTTGGTAATGGAATTTTTACTGAGGAAAGTAACCCTTGATTTAAACTTTTGATATTTGAACCTTTACTATCCTTTGTCAATTTATCACGAACAATATCCGTCTTTAAATAATGACATAAGAATTTTGAATCTACATCTTTAGAATTCACCCTTATTCGGATTGTAAACCCTGAAAATGAAGTTTTATCTTTTAGTTTACATATATATAGAAATCTACCAACTAATCTTGCAGAACCGTTTGATCTAACAACTAATATGTCTTTTTGTTTTAATTCGTAATTTTTGCTTAGCTCCCCTTCAATTTGAACTTTTTCAAGGTTTTGAACATTGGGAGTGAAGTCATTTTTAAAATCTCCTACGCCAACAATTGTGATTTCTTCCCCTAAGCTTTTTCTGTTATAGTTAAGCCCGTTTTTAAACTGAGCAATGTTTCCTAATAATACTTTCTGTTGCTTTAATCCTATGAAGTTTTCAGTTATTGATTCCCATTGCCTCTCAACTTCCTGAATAGCATTTTGCTCTTGTTTTTCCAACTTTTCAATTTCAGTAACTATTTTTTGTTGGATGTCTTTTGGTGGGAGAGGAATTTTAATGTTTTTAACAATATCTTGAGAGAGGTTAAGTCTTGCTACTCCACTTCTCATGGCTAAAATATTTTCATATTGCGTTTTTAGAAAGTTAAATAAATACTGAGGAGAAATATTTGGGTTAGGTAGAATTCCACAAACAGCTTGATTTGTTGAAGCTTCAACTGCTAAAATACCTACTTGTCCAGCAGTAGCTCCATACATTGCTAAAAGAACAGTATCTTTAGGGAAGATTTTTGCAGAAGATTTTTTTAATCCTAATTCGGTAATTTTATTTTGAGAATGAATAATTACTCCTTGCCGAACTTCTCCACTATTAACCCATAAAACATTAGCGTTTTCATAATATTCTGGTGTGCCAGATAATGGTGTTCCTCCAGAGGAGGTTTCACAGACCTTACCAATTTTAACAACCTTCCATTTACTCTCAAGTATTACTTTTTTTTTAGCTGAAAGTGAAATGTTCTTTTCAAAGTCTACACGGTCAAAAGTGAACATAGCTACCAAATTTTGGTAGCTTATATTTTTTTGTAAATTTTCAG
>JAUZQQ010000043.1 GCA_030950905.1 Mariprofundaceae bacterium | reverse complement strand
TTCGCGTTACATGAAAGATTTTAATGAGGCGCAGTTGGCCGCAGTGGAACGATTTAGCAAAGCATTAAGCAAACGCTTTATGCACCCAACATTGCGCACCCTAAAAACCTTACCCGATGATATTGAAGGCGACTTATTGATGGGTGCGACACGTAAATTGTTTGACCTAGAAATTAAAGCTGCACCATCCATTGATGATAAAATACACGATAACAAAATACAGAGGCAGCAACGATGAACAAGCGTCTTGAAGGAATTTTCCATCGCCATGAAGAGTTGTTGGTATTGCTTGCTGACCCTGATGTTACCAACAATGCCAAGCGTTATGCTGATATTTCGCGTGAGTTTTCAAGGATTGAACCGGTTGCAGCCCAAGTAAAATACCATTTTTCGTTGCAAAAACAATGCGATGATAACCATGCTATGCTGGCAGAGCCAGATTGTGATGCCGAGCTACGCGAGATGGCAGAAGATGATTTGCGTGTATTGCGTAACGGCTTACTTAAAAGCCAAGCGGAATTGGAAGTGTTGCTGTTACCCAAAGACCCCAATGATGATCGCAATGCAATTTTTGAAATTCGTGCAGGAACAGGTGGTGAAGAAGCCGCTTTGTTTTCAGCCGATTTGTTTCGTATGTACAGTCGGTTTGCCGAGAAACAAGGCTTTGATGTGCAAATCTTATCGGCGAACGGCACGGGTATTGGTGGTTACAAAGAAATTATCGCACAAATTTCTGGTAAAAATGTTTTTTCTTGTTTTAAATTTGAATCGGGTGTTCATCGTGTTCAACGGGTTCCAGAGACCGAATCTGGCGGCCGTATTCATACGTCTGCTTGCACGGTGGCAGTACTGCCAGAAGCCCATGAAGTTGATATTAATATCCGCCCTGATGATTTGCGCATTGATGTTTACCGAGCATCGGGAGCGGGCGGCCAGCATGTGAACAAAACAGAATCAGCCGTTCGCATCACCCACCTACCAACGGGCACTGTCGCCACCTGTCAAGATCAAGCAAGTCAGCATAAAAACAAGGCACAAGCCATGAAAGTATTGCAAGCGCGTTTGTTTGACCAAGAGCAGCAAGCCGCAGACAAAGAGCGGGCTGATGCGCGCAAGGGTATGGTGGGTTCAGGCGATCGTTCGGAACGTATTCGCACCTATAACTTTCCACAGGGACGGGTAACAGATCACCGTATTAATCTGACGCTGTACAAGCTCGAACAGATTCTCGCTGGCGATATGGATGAATTGATTGGTCAATTGGTTAGCCATCACCAAGCTGCGTTATTGGCTTCACGCAAAGAAAGGTAATTGCCATGAAAAATAAACCTGCTGTTTATGCTTGGGCTTTCTATGATTGGGCAAATTCAGCATTTGCCACTACCGTGATGGCAGGTTTTTTCCCTTTGTTTTTTAAGCAATACTGGGCAGTTGGCATGGATGCCAGCGAAAGCACTTTTTGGTTGGGTATGGGCAATGCCTGTGCTGGTTTGATCATTGCCATGCTGGCACCTGTTTTGGGGGCTATGGCGGATCAAGGCGGTCTAAAAAAACGCATGTTATTAAGTTTTACGACACTCGGTGTATTGATGACGGCGGGTTTGTTTTTGGCCACCGAAGGGCAGTGGATTCTTGCGTTGTTGTTGTATGCTTTTGGTGCTTTGGCTTTTTCTGGCGCTAATGTTTTTTATGATGCAATGATTGTTGATGTTAGTGAGCATGAACACTTGCATCAAACGTCGGCACTCGGGTTTGGCCTTGGTTATCTTGGTGGCGGCTTGTTGTTTGCCTTTAATGTTTGGATGACGCAAAACCCTGCGGATTTTGGTTTAGCCAACACAGGGGAAGCTGTGCGTTGGGCTTTTGTTAGCGTTGCCCTGTGGTGGGCTATTTTTTCTTTACCACTTGCCCGTTATGTGCATGAAGCTTGCGATAGCGCAGCACCAAGTCTGTGGCAAGCGGCACGCTCTGGTATCGCACAATTGGGCGGAACATTCAAAAACTTGCGCAGCCTGCGTCATATTTGGCTGTTTTTGCTTGCCTATTTTCTTTATATTGATGGCGTTAATACGGTGGCAAGAATGGCTGTGGATTATGGCCTTTCGCTGGGCTTTGATTCTGGGGTATTGATCAAAGCATTACTGATGACGCAGTTTATTGCCTTCCCTGCGGCGTTGGCACTGGGTTGGTTGGGCGAACATTGGAATGCAAAATATGTATTGTTGATCTGCATTGCTACCTATGCCGTGGTCTGCATTTGGAGTTCCACCATGCAGAATGCCCAAGATTTTTATTGGCTTGCGGGCGGCATTGGTTTGGTGATGGGGGGCATTCAAGCGTTGTCGCGTTCGATGTATGCACGCATGATACCCCTGAACCAAGCCGCTGAATTTTTTGGCTTTTTTAATATGTTGGGTAAATTCGCGACTGTGCTTGGCCCTGCGTTGATGGGCTTGGTTAGCATTTTATCTGGAAGCCCCCGTTTTTCGATGTTGGCCATTGTTGCCTTGTTTTCAGCGGGTGGTTTTTTGCTTTATTTTGTGCAAGAACCAAAGGCTGAAGCGTCACATTAAATTTTTCTCACTTTTCTTGGTCTGAAACACTTTAAATTAGAGGTCTTGCATTTTTTTTCACACACATAATAATGCGCCACACAAAACATTTATCCAGAGCAGTGGAGGGTTTCAGGCCCGGTGAAACTGCGGCAACCAGCCCTTAAAAGGGCAACTGGTGCCAATGCCTGCCTGCAGTAATCCTACAGGAGCGATGATGTGAAGAACTTTAAGCCGCCTTTGTAACAAAGGGTTTGCCTTTTAAAAAGAAACCTTCGCAATCATTGCGAAGGTTTTTTTTTGCCTGTTTTTTTATTTAAAGGAGTAGTCCTTGACTGAATCTATTGTAAGAGCGTTAAAATGCCGTGAGTGTGGTGAAGAATACCCCGTTCAACCCACGCACGTTTGTGAATTTTGCTTTGGCCCCTTGGAAGTTGTCTATGATTATGAAAAACTAGAAGGCAATTTTACCCGAAAACTGATTGAATCACGACCTCAAAACATGTGGCGTTACCGTGAGTTACTGCCTATTGATGGCGAACCAACCGTGGGTGCAGAAAATGGTTTCACACCACTTGTTCGTGCCGAGCGTTTGGCTGCTGCGCTTGGTGTTAAAGAATTGTATATTAAAAATGATTCTGTGTGTTCACCCACGTTATCATTCAAAGATCGCGTAGTATCGGTGGCTTTGTCCAAAGCTGTGGAGTTTGGTTTTACCACGGTGGCATGTGCTTCTACGGGCAACCTTGCAGGTTCTGTTGCAGCCAATGCGGCGGCGGCTGGACTCGAGTCTTATGTGTTTATTCCACATGATTTGGAGCAGGGTAAAGTGCTTGGTGCAGGTATTTTTGGCACGAAAATCATTGGTATTAACGGTACGTATGATGATGTAAACCGTTTATGTTCTGAAGTCGCTGGCAAATATGGCTGGGCTTTCGTGAATGTAAATATTCGCCCTTTCTATGCTGAAGGGTCAAAAACGTATGGTTACGAAATCATGGAGCAATTGGGCTGGAAAGCCCCCAAGCATGTGGTCGTTCCGATGGCTTCAGGTTCGTTGTGTACCAAAATTGATAAATCCATCAACGAGTTTATCAAGCTTGGTTTGATTGAAGATAATAGCACGGCTATTTATGGTGCGCAGGCGACAGGCTGTTCGCCCATTAGCAAGGCTGTGAAAGAAAATACTGATTTAATTCACCCCGTGCGTCCTGATACTATTGCCAAATCATTGGCTATTGGCAACCCTGCTGATGGTTATTATGCCCACCGTGTCATGCGTGATACAGGTGGCTGGGCAGAAGATGTGAACGATGAAGAAATCGTGGCTGCGATGAAGTTACTGGCTGAAACAGAAGGTATTTTTACCGAAACCGCTGGTGGTGTAACCGTCGGTGTGGCCAAAAAGCTTATCGAACAAGGCCGTATCCCGCGCGATGAATCCATTGTTTTGTGCATCACGGGCAATGGCCTTAAAACACAAGAAGCGATTGTCGATGCCATTGAAAAACCTCGCATAATCCAAAGCAATCTGAAAGACTTTGATGCCTTGGCCGCTGCTGATGGCGTTCAAGTATAAATACCGTTTAATCACAGGAGTTTAACCATGAGTATCACCATACGAATCCCCACCCCACTGCGTAAATTAACCGCTGGCGCGGATGAAGTTGCCGTTGAAGGCAGCAATGTGAGTGAAGTTATTGACAACCTTGAAGCCCAACACAATGGGCTAAAAGCACGCCTGTGTGATGATGCTGGTGAAATCCGTCGTTTTGTGAATGTTTATGTAAACGATGAAGATGTGCGCTTTTTACAAGGCCTAAAGACAGCCATAAAAGATGGTGATGAATTATCAATCGTTCCTGCCATTGCTGGTGGTTGTTGATTATTAATGATTGATCATTGATGGAAGCATCCTACCTGTCTTTTTTTACTAGCCCTTTCCATTTTTAGGAGAACACCATGAAAATGAAAGTTTATCTAACCTACAATGTCGAGAATATTCGCTTGCCGATTATTTGGCAATTGGGTCAATCGTTTGCGATTATCACCAATATTCGCACCGCCGATGTTAAAGAAAACATGGGTTTGGTAGCGTTGGAGCTGGATGGGGCAGTAGACGTTGTCGAAGAAGCTATTCGTTGGTTGGAATCACAACAGGTTCATGTTGAACCTATTGAACAAAACATGGTAGAGGGATGATATGAATATTTATATGGATATTGCAGAAGCTATTGGTAATACCCCGTTGGTTCGACTCAATCGGGTGGTTTCTCCTGGTATGGCAGAAATCGTTGCCAAACTGGAGTTTTTTAATCCTTTAAATTCAGTAAAAGACCGCATTGGTCGGGCGATGATTGACGCAGCAGAGCGTGATGGTCTGCTGATTGCAGGCGGCGTTATTGTTGAGCCAACCTCTGGTAATACGGGAATTTCTTTGGCTTTTATCGCCCGCGTTCGTGGTTACCGTTGTATTTTAACCATGCCTGAATCGATGAGTTTGGAGCGTCGTAAATTGCTTAAACTGTTGGGTGCTGAGTTGGTGTTAACACCTGCGGAGCAAGGCATGAAGGGTGCTATCGCCAAAGCCATTGAACTCGTATCATCCATTGAGGGTGCATTCTTGCCACAGCAGTTTGAAAACCCTGCCAATCCTGATATTCATCGACGCACGACTGCCGAAGAAATTTGGCGTGATACCGATGGCAAAGTGGATGCTTTGGTTGCAGGTGTTGGTACAGGCGGAACAATCACAGGGGTGGCTGAAGTACTTAAAGAACGCAATCCCATGTTTAAAGCTTTTGCGGTTGAGCCTACAGATTCCCCCATCATTTCAGGTGGTCAGCCTGGCCCTCATAAAATTCAAGGCATTGGTGCAGGCTTTATTCCCAAAAATTTAAACATGGCGATTGTTGATGGTGTCGAACAAGTCACCAACGACGAAGCCTTTGCCATGGCACACCGTTTGGCCAACGATGAGGGAATTCCCGCAGGTATTTCTTCGGGTGCTGCTGTGCAGGCCGCTTTGCGTGTGGCCAGCCGCCCAGATATGGCAGGAAAACGCATTGTTGTGGTATTGCCCTCGATGGCTGAGCGTTATATGTCTACAGATTTATTCAAAGGCATTGATGTATGAAAGTAAGGGCATGGTTTGGCGTTTATTCTAATCGGAGTATCCATTGATTGATTTTACAGAAGAGCAAATTGAGCGTTATTCACGCCATATTATCTTGCCAGAAGTCGGTGCGGAAGGGCAATCTCGTTTGCTAGAATCCAAGGTTTTTATGATTGGTGCGGGCGGACTTGGTTCACCTGTGGCTTATTATTTGGCTGCTGCGGGCGTTGGTACAATTGGTATTGCTGATGCCGATGTGGTTGATATGTCCAATCTGCAACGGCAAATTATTCATACGCAAGATCGTATTGGCATGCCCAAGGTTGAAAGTGCCCGTGAGAGCATGCAGGCATTGAACCCTGATGTGAAGGTGAAAACCTATGGACACTTTGTTACCGAAGAAAACATTCGCGGTATTATTTCTGACTACGATGTGATTGTTGATGGTTGTGATAACTTCCCCACCCGTTTTTTGGTCAACGATGCGTGCTTCTTAGAAAAGAAAACACTGGTATCGGGGGCGATGTTTCGCTTTGATGGGCAGGTTGCCACGTTCAAACCCCACCAACATAAAGAAGGGCCTTGTTACCGTTGTTTGTACCCCGAACCACCACCTGCCGGCATGGTTCCATCTTGTTCTGAAGCGGGCATTCTTGGTGCTTTGGCAGGCACGGTGGGAACCATTCAAGCGGTGGAAGTGATCAAAGAACTGCTCGGCATTGGTCGTTCATTGTCAGGTTATTTAATGACCTTTGATGCCATGCGCATGGAATGGAAAAAGTTAAAACTACGCAAAGACCCTGCCTGCGCATTGTGTGGCGTAAACCCCAGCATTACCAGCTTGACCACCTATGAGCAATCCTGTGAAATCCAAGCGGCAAAGCTTAACCCATAAAAAAACGTCAAGGACGGTTATGAATACTTTTCAATTTGCACAAACGACAGATGTTGATGACTACGAAGCGGGCTTGTCTGCGTTTCTTGATGGTCGCATGGCAGAAGAGCGTTTTACGCCATTTCGTTTGCAAATGGGGGTCTATGGCCAACGGCAAGAGGGCGTGCAGATGCTGCGTGTCAAATTGCCTGGTGGTAATATCACCCCCGACCAATTGGATGTCATTGGCGATTGTGTACAAACGTGGGCAGGCAGAATGGATCGTCCTAAACTGGCGCATATTACCACCCGTCAAGATATTCAAGCCAACTTTGTTGACTTAAAAGATACTTTAGCGTTTTTGCGAAAACTGGATGATGCAGGTTTAACCACCCGTGAAGCCTGTGGCAATACAGTGCGTAATGTTAGCACCTGTTTTTTGGCTGGTGTTTGCCCTGCTGAACATACCGATGTAAGTATTCACGCCCGCCGTTTTGCCGAATATTTTTTACGTCACCCATTAGCGCAGCAGTTTCCGCGAAAGTTCAAAGTCTCTTTTTCAGGCTGTGCAAGCGATTGTGCTGCATCGGGCATGCATGATGTTGGTTTGATTGCCACCCGAAAAGATGGTCAAGCGGGTTTTAAAGTTTGGGCAGCGGGCGGCTTGTCTTCACAACCTATGCCAGCATTGTTGCTAGAGGAATTTGTTCCCGAACAAGATATATTGCTGGTGGCTGAAGCTTTGATGCGCATTCACTTTAAATTTTCTGAGCGCAAACGCCGCGCACGGGCGCGCATGAAATATGTCGCCCAAAAATTGGGAAAAGAAGCTTTTATTGCCGAATACCGCAAGCAACGGGCGGTGATTGAAACGATTCATGACGGTCTAGATGCTGTTTCTGCTACGGTTTGGCGCGATGCCCCCGATGATTGTTTGAATATACCAAGTTCTGGAATCGTTACCCAACACAATGGTGATTATGCCTTGTTGGTCAATGTTTTTCGTGGCGACCTAACGCCTGCGCAATGCCATGCCATTGCGCTTGCCGCGCGTACTGCTGGCACAGCGCGGTTACAAATCACCACGGAGCAAGGTATCATCATTAATGATGTAGCCAAAGACAAACTTGATGCTGCATTGCTAGCGTTGCAGGCGGCTAATCTAACATGCAGCCACAGCCGTGGCATCGCTGATGCGGTAGCCTGCCCCGGCACAGAAACATGCAGACTGGGTATTACATCCAGTCGTGGCTTGGTTGAAGCCATGAAACCCATGCTGCAAGAATTTCAAGACGACGCTGTTTTGGGCAACATTGAAATCAAAGCATCAGGTTGCCACCATTCTTGTGCCCGTCATCATATTGCTGATCTGGGTTTTCATGGCTTGGCCAAAAAAGTCAAAGGACAAGCCGTTCCCCATTATCAATTGCATATTGGTGGTTCAGGTCGTGGTGGCGAGGCGATGGCTTTTGCCACCGATGCGATCCCCGCCAAACATGCGCCCGAAGCAGGCATCGCTGTGTTGCGTGCTTACCAACAACAACGTGAAGAAAGCGAAACATTGCACGGATGGGCAGAACGTGTCGGCAGGGGTGGTGTTCAGAGCATATTAAAACCTTTTGCCGCAGATGAAGGCGATGTCGAAGGCTTGATCTATGATTGGAGCGAAAACGAAGCTTTTAACACCAAAGGTAACAAAAAAGGCGAATGTGCAGGTGCTGTATTATCCATGAGCGATGCCCTTACCGCCGAGGCAGAATATGAGCACCGTATGGCTCGCGCGCATTTGGATGCCATGTTTTGGAATGATGCGGGCAGTGCCTTACGTCGCTGTGGTGTTTCTACAGCACGGGCTTTTCTGGTTGCCTATGGTGAAACGCCGGCAACTGATGCCGAGGTTTTTACCACATTGGTTCATCATGCAGCGGATGATGATGCGATAATGAACGGTCTTAATGCGGTGCAATATGCGTTAATGAATGTCGACATCGCCGATCCAGCGGCAAGTATGCACGCCATCAACAAAGCTGTTGCCCCTTGGCTTGATCTGGCATTGTTGCGTTTTGCTGCCATTCCAATAAAAGATCCAATAGCTGTTAAAAGCAACACTGATGTGCTTAGCAGCAATGATCCAATAACGCTGGATCTTACGGGCATCGCTTGTCCCATGAACTTTGTAAAAACAAAGATTAAATTGACGGGCATGCCGTTGGACGCTGAATTACTGGTGATTCTTGATGATGGTGCGCCGATTGAAAATGTCCCCTTGTCGTTAGAAGAGCAAGGCCAGACAATTCTATCAAAAACACGTATTTCAAAGCAACAATGGCAGATTGTCGTTAAAAAGTCATCGCTTATTTGATATTCTTTCACAAGATTTTCTTTCAGAACAATAAATACCATGCATTTATTTGACAACCCAGGGCGAACCAAGTTGGCGCTGGCAACCTTGGGTGTTGCGTTACCCAAGGGTCTGGGCAAAGCGACGCGTTGGGTAGCGCAATCCAATGCCATTGAAACAGTGATTGATTTGCGTCTTCCGAGCGGTCATTTTTGCACGGTTCCCATTGCTTTGCCTTATACGCAAGCAAGCCCGATCAGCTTGATACCAACGTCAGCAGAAGGCTGTGCAAGCTTGCTGCATGAAGGTGAACAATTGGACGTACAATTGTTGCCTGCGCCCATGTATTACAGCCAAAAAACACGTTTGGGTCATCGTATGGGGCAGTTTTCATCACTGCATGAAAATCTTTTGCTGTTACACCCTGTGATGGGTTGTGATTTTTTTATGACCCCCAATATGTCTTGTCAGTATTGTCAGTATGATGCACTGATGGGCAATGCAATACCTACCCTGCGTGATCCACTTGAGTTGGTGGAGGTGGTTCATGCAGCCTTGGTCGAGCGCGAAATTGAGACCGTGTATTTGTACCATGGCTTTTCCAACAATGAATCCGATGCTGGCTTGAAATCCTTGGTGGCAGTGATTGCCTTGTTGCGCCGCCATTTGGGGCATCGGCAAATTGCCTTAGAAACAGTCGCACCACAAGATTGCTCCGTGATTGATGAACTTTATGCGGCGGGGCTTGATGTGTTTATTTGCAACCTTGAAGTGGCAGATGCCCAGCGTTTTGCCGAAGTTTGCCCTGGCAAGCAATTGCGCGGTGGTCAAGCTGCTGTATGGCAGGCCTTGGAACATGCCCGTCACGTATTTCGTGCTGGTGCTGTTGTCAGCCATTTGATTGCTGGATTGGAATCTGTTGATTCCACCAAAAAAGGAATGGAAGCGTTGGTGAAAAAGGGGATAGTTCCCTTGTTACTCCCTTTTCGTCCCTTGCCTGATACACCCTTGTCAAATAGGGCAAGTCCTTCGTTAATAAACATGGAAACATTGTTGTTGCATCAATACGCCTTGCTGCATGCGGTGAATTTTCCCACCCATCGTTTAAGGCATATGGGGCGGGTCATGACCCCGATGGAAAGCCGTGTATTGGATGGCTCACCAGCAAGCTTGGGTAAACGTTTTGTTGAAATTGACTTGGTGCGCAAGGCTGAAGGCTGGTTTGATATGTTGCGCCGTCACCTGCGCGTTCAAGTTCAGGGCGATGGCCAATCAAAGGTGGTCAACCAGCATAAAACAACGGGGCAATTGATGGTTCAGCAAGCCCGTCCTTTTGTGATGTTATCGTTGTTGTTTCTTGCCATGTGGATGTTCACAACATGGCCGCCACCAACAGGACTAACGCTTGCTGCTTGGCATGCACTGTTGGTATTTGGCCTGTGTTTGGTGCTGTGGGTTTCGCAATTGCTGCCATTGTCGGTGACGTCATTGCTGGGTATTGCATTATTGCCGATATTAGGGGTGATGCCGACAGCAGAAGTGTTTGCTTTGTTTGGTAACCCTGCGGTTTTTTTTATACTGGGTGCATTCATGCTTGCCGCTGGGGTGATCAAAACGGGACTATCTGAGCATGTTGCGTTGATGCTGCTGCATCGCATGGGCGGTGATAGCCGTCAATTGCTCATGGCCATGTTATTGTTGCCTGCACTGATGGCTTTTGTGATGCCTGAACATGCTGTGGCAGCGGTCTTTTTGCCCATTGTTTGGTCGGTGGTGCGCAGCTTGAATTTATCACAGGGTGATCGTTATGCCCAAGCCTTGTTTTTTGCCGTGGCTTGGGGGGCTATTATTGGCGGTGTGATGACCTTATTGGGTGGTGCGCGTGGCCCTTTGGCGTTGGCGTTGTTGGGCGAGCTAACGGGCACAACTTTCAGTTTTGCACAGTGGACGCTGGCAGGCTTTCCGTTGGTCTTGATGATGCTTGTGGTCGCGGCGGTTCAATTGTACTGGATGCAACGCGGCACATTGATCGATATGAGCGTTGCCAAGCACGCTATCTCCCAACGAATGCTGGAGCTTGGTGTTATGACTGTTCCGGCAAGAGCGATGGCAGTATTGTTGTTGTTTACTATTCTTACTTGGGTGTTTGCAGGTCATGCGTTGGGGTTGGCAAATATCGCCTTGCTTGCTGTGGTCATCATGTTTGCCATGCGGCTGGTGAGCTGGAACGATGTAGAAACCCATGTAAATTGGGGCGTGCTGTTGATGTATGGTGGTGCTATTGCCGTGGGCAAAGCATTGTCTGATACGGGTGCTGGCTTATGGTTGGCGCACACCATCTTGCCAGAGCAGATGAGTGTACCCATGCTGCTGTTGCTACTCACTGTATTAACCTTATTGTTGACAGAATGTGTTAGCAATGCGGCAGCGGTGGCTATTTTGTTGCCGATAGCCTTGCCTTTGGGCATGTCCATGGATGTAAGCCCGATCATGATTGCATTGTTAATTGGCATTGTCTCGGGGTTTGCATTCATGCTTCCTATGGGAACCCCGCCCAATGCAATGATTTTTGCCAGCGGTTTTGTGCACCCGCAGGCAATGCTGCGTTATGGCTCAATGATGTCCCTTACAGCGGCGACGCTTTTTTTGTTGGTTGCCTTTGTATGGTGGCCCTATTTGCATTGGCTGGAGTAAAACATGCAAGATATTATAGCGCAATCACTTTCTGTATTGCAACAAGCCAAAGAAAAACATGGCGAACGCTTGGTCTACCCTTGCAGTTTTGGCGCAGAAAGTGCTGTATTGTTGGCGTTAATCGACCAACAACAGCTAAACATCCCTGTAATAACCTTAGATACAGGGCGATTACCGCAAGCAACCCATGATATTATAGCGCAAGTTGCAGCGCATTATGGTATTAAAATCACCGTCTTTTTCCCCGATCACCGTGATGTGGAAAGTATGGTAGCAAAACATGGGGTCAATTTATTTCGTGACAGTCTTGCGTTACGGAAACAATGCTGCTCCGTACGTAAAGTTCAACCATTAAAACGCGCCTTGGCACATTATGATGCATGGATCACAGGTCGACGCGCCAAGCAGTCCGCGACGCGGGCAACACTTGATTGTGTCGATACAACAGACCCTGTTTATGGTTTGATTAAATACAACCCATTGGCACATTGGTCGTGGCAACAAATAATGGATTTTATTAAAGAGCATAAGCTTCCCCATCATGCTTTGCTTGACCAGCATTACAGCTCTATTGGCTGTGAATGTTGCACCCGTGCAATCACCATGGGGGAAGATGCTCGTGCGGGACGCTGGTGGTGGGAACAAGGGGATGTAGCCACCGAATGTGGTTTGCATGTTACGTCGCTGCGCAAGCCAAGTGAAGGCGAGCAAGGCGAGGGAATTTAATAAATTTTGAAAAATCCACGCACATATTACATGAATTATTCAGATTAAAAAAAACATAGGAAATTATTATGTCTGATCATCGATTAACCCAGTTAAAAGCCTTAGAGGCCGAATCTATTCACATTATGCGGGAGGTGGTAGCAGAGTTTCGTAACCCTGTGATGCTCTACTCTGTGGGCAAAGATTCCAGCGTCATGCTGCATTTGGCACGCAAGGCTTTTTACCCTGCAACATTGCCATTCCCTTTGTTGCATGTTGATACAGGGTATAAATTTAAAGAAATGTATGCGTTTCGCGACGCGTATGTCAAAGAAGTGGGCGCGGAACTGATTGTTCGCCGCAATGAAGATGCCATTGCCAAGGGAATGAACCCCAAAGACTTTGGGGTTGCCCGCTGCTGCGGTGCATTAAAAACCCAAGCCTTGCTTGATGCCTTAGAAGAAGGTGGTTATGACGCGGCCTTTGGCGGTGCTAGGCGTGATGAAGAACGTTCCCGCGCCAAAGAGCGGATGTTTTCCATGCGTGACGAATTTGGCCAATGGGATCCAAAAAACCAACGCCCTGAGTTATGGAGTATTTACAATGGCTGCATTCACGAAGGCGAAAGCGTACGGGTATTTCCATTGTCCAACTGGACAGAAATGGATATTTGGTTGTACATTCGCGAGCAAGAAATTCCCATCGTTCCTCTTTATTATGCCAAAGAACGTTCCATTGTTAAACGCGGTAACTTGTTGATTCCTGCGATGAATACAGAACACTTGCATGAAGGTGAAGTAGCAGCACCCATGATGTGTCGCTTTCGCACCTTGGGCTGTATCCCTTGCACGGGCGCGGTGGATTCTTCTGCTGCAGATATGGATGAAATTGTTGCAGAAGCTGCGGCTGCAAAACGCAGTGAGCGTGAAACCCGAATCATTGACCATGGTTCAAATTCTATGGAAGACAAGAAAAAAGAGGGCTATTTTTAATGACTGCATTAAATTTTAAAATCACTGAAGAAATTGAGTTGTTACGTTTGGTCACGGTTGGCAGCGTTGATGATGGAAAATCCACCTTGATTGGTCGCTTGTTGATTGAAACCAAGGGTGCATTTGAAGATCAATTGCTTGCCGTACGCAAAAAGAAAAATAAAAGCGATGTTACCAGTGCGGATGATATTGACTTGGCAATGTTGACTGATGGTTTATCGGCAGAACGGGAGCAGGGCATCACCATTGATGTTGCTTACCGTTATTTTGCGACGCCAAAACGCAAGTTTATTATGGCTGATTGCCCCGGTCATGAACAATACACACGCAATATGGTGACAGGCGCATCAACCGCCAACGCGGCTATTATTCTTATTGATGCGCGTCATGGCGTGATGCCACAAACCCGTCGTCACACGCATATTTTGTCATTGTTGGGCATTGAACACTTGATTGTAGCCGTGAATAAAATGGATCTCGTGGATTACAATGAAAACACCTTTCAAACCATTCGCAAAGATATGCAAGCCTATTGCGCCAAGCAAGGGATAAATGATTTACTGTGTATCCCCATGTCTGCTTTGGCGGGGGATATGGTGGTCATCCGTGGCCAACAGATGCCTTGGTATGAAGGTGAGACCTTGCTTGCGAGTTTGGAATTATTATCGGTAATGGGTGGCGTGGATAAAGCCCCATTTCGTTTCCCCGTGCAGTTGGTCAACCGTCCACAAACGCCTGCGTTGCCAGATTACCGTGGTTTTATGGGAACAGTGGCATCAGGTACGGTAAAAGTTGGTGATACCATTGTTGCATTGCCCAGTGGCAAACAATCAAAAGTAAAAGAGATTGTGACCTTTGATGGTTCACCCGATGAGGCATTTGCACCACAAAGTATCAGCTTGATACTGGAAGATAATATCGACATATCACGGGGAAATACACTGGTACACCCGCACCAATTACCCAAGCAAGACAAGGTATTAACGGCGAACATCTGCTGGATTGGCGATGATGCATTAAAAGTCCGCAATAAATACCTGTTGAAACAAACCACCACCACGGTTAAGGCAATCGTGACTGCTATTGTCTCAAAAACCAACATCCATACGTTGGCAAAAGAGCCTTCTGATGCGTTGGCGATGAATGAAATTGGTGAAATAGAATTAAAATTACAGCAGCCGTTGCAGTACGATAGTTATGCAGATAATCACGTTACGGGCAGTTTTATTCTTATTGATACGTTCACCAATAATACGGTCGGGGCAGGCATGATACAATGATCAAGGAACGATAATTCATGGAACAATCTATTGATGTTGTTCAAGCGGTCGTTCTTGCGCTGATTCAAGGGCTGACGGAATTTCTTCCTATTTCATCATCGGCACACTTGGCCTTGGTGCCACTGCTATCAACATGGCCAGACCAAGGTTTGGCGTTTGATTGCGTCGTGCATTTGGGTTCGTTAACGGCAGTGGTGGTCTATTTTCGCTACGATTTAATGCGTATGGCAATAGGCCTTGTGCATACCGTGCGGGCGCGCTCTATTGCTGCCGATGATGACGGTTATTTGGCTTGGTTGATTGGTTTTGCCACCATTCCTGTTGGCATTGTCGGATTAACATTCAAGCATTATATTGAGCATGATTTGCGCTCTATTGGGGTTATTGGTGTCGCTTCAATTATTTTTGGGTTGTTGCTCTGGTATGCTGATAAAAAAGGCGTGAATAAAAAGAAAGAAAGGGGCTGGTCGTTTCGCGATGCCATGATTGTTGGCCTAGCACAGTCGGTGGCATTAATCCCGGGGACATCCCGCTCAGGCATCACCATGACGGCGGCAATGTTGCTGGGTTATACCAGAAAGGCGGCCGCACGTTTTTCTTTTTTGTTGTCTGTTCCAGTCATTGTGTTGGCAGGCGGTTTAAAAGTTAAAGACTGGATCGAACAACCGGCACAGGCAGCCGGCTTTTTGCCCTTGCTGGTTGGTTACTGTGTATCTGCTTTGTCTGCCTATATTTGTATTCACTTCTTTTTAAAATACATTGAAAAAACAGGGATGGGGCCTTTTGTGATTTACCGCGTATTGTTGGGTGCCGTGCTGTTATGGATGGTGTGGTAATGTTGGCTCCACATATTGATCCTGTTGCCCTACAACTGGGGCCTTTTGCCATTCATTGGTATGGGCTGATGTATGTCATTGGTTTTATGTCGGTATGGTACCTTACCCGCATGCAATTGCAGGAGCGCGGACTCTGGAACAATGGTATTACGGGCGAACAATACGAGAATCTCTTTAGTCTGTTGATGCTCGGTGTGATTGTTGGTGGTCGGCTGGCTTATGTATTGTTTTATAATTTTGATTATTATTTACACAACCCTTTGCATGTTTTGTATGTCTGGCAAGGGGGCATGAGTTTTCATGGGGGGTTGTTAGGGCCCTTGTTGGTTGGTTTGTGGTATTGCCGCCGCCATCAATTGCCTTTTTTAATGATTGCCGACCGCTTTGCGATTGTTGCACCTTTAGGGTTAGCTGCTGGCCGAATGGGAAATTTTATCAACGGTGAATTGTGGGGGCGGGTAACTGACGTGCCATGGGCAATGATCTTCCCTGGCGCAGGACCAGATCCACGCCACCCCAGCCAACTCTATGAAATGGGGCTTGAAGGTATCGCCTTGTTTTTGTTGTTGTGGTTCACCCGTCACCGCAAATGGGGAAACGGTGCGCATGTGGCTGTGTTTCTTATGGGTTATGCTTTGGCACGTATTTTTTGTGAAAACTTCCGTCAGCCGGATGCGCAAATTGGTTTTCTTGTTGGCCCATTGACCATGGGCATGTTGTTATCATCGGTGATGTTGGTGGCTGGTGCTGTGGGATTTTATTGGGCAAACAAAAAACGAGTAGCATAAATTAATGATGGCTGGAATTGTCATTTTAATCAAATGGGGATATGCAATGACAGATAGGGTTTTATGGTTGTTAATGGTAATAGGTCATTCAATAACCCACAAAGGGCTCCCGATGAGCAAACGTCTTTTCCTTCTTATTCTCCCCTTGCTGCTTATCACTTTAACTCCGTCAGTTTTAGAAGCTCAAGATATATCTTTGAAGGATAAAGTTTCTATTAAAGAAATTTATTACAAAGCGAGTAAACATACAGATTTTGATTCCGAGCTGTTTATTCGGTATACCACTGAGCAAGGGTTATGTGTTCATTGGGGTGGGGGTATGGCGCAGCCTTTGGAAAAGACCCGCGTCGATATAATGAGAAAAAGATCCAAGCTTGATTGGGAAGCGTCCGATATATACATCGTTGGGCAGGTACATTTTGGGCTCGACTCAAATAAACAGAAGAACTGTGACGCAAAAGAAGAATTGAAATCAATGGGAAATGTTTCATGGCGTTCTTCGTCTAAGGAATGGAAACCCCAATGGTTGATACAAACCCGACTTCATTTAACCGCTTATTCTATATCAACTAAGGAAAGATTCTCAGATAACAAGGTCTTTTTTACCAGCCTTCCTTCAACTACCACAAAAGAGGAGTGGGTAGCAGAACGTAACATTATGCTAATGGAACGAATGGAGGATATGGAAAAGTTTGGATGTTATCAGGAGTATGATGGATCATTGAAATGTATCAAAAACGTTGCTCCATTTGTTCCAGGAGCACAAAAGATGGACGAAAACTAGTTGCTCAAGTTTCCTTTGTGCACGTTCCTAAGCTGGCAAGGGGGAAGATGATCGTCTGATGAATGACAGCTTGATAATAACAATAGAAAAATGAAAAAAACAGCCAAGAAACAGGTCCTCCCGGGTGCAATTAAAAGTGCGGGGAATCAGTGAAAAATTACGCGGCCTTGGAAAGATCTTTCCAGTATTCATTCCACTCATTGTTTGCTCGGGTTACTCGTAATACTAACATGGGGTTTAGATTGTTATCTTTTCACCAAGCACCCGTTAATTTCAATCGTTTTTGAACCACGTATCTGTTGGCGCTTTCAATTTCACCCGAGCCAATGGACAATTCTTTTTCTATTGCACTTTGTAACTACTCAGCCCTCCTAAATCAAGTAGCTTTGCAATAGCTTTTTTTATTGTCATAGTCCGCAAGATGAAAATTTGCATGCCAACGCGAGAGGAAATTCATATTGCCTATGAACAGGGTGAAGAGGCTGTTGTTGAGCTAATCATGGGGCTTGGTATGCAACTTGAAGCAATAGCAATGCAATTGTCAGAGCAGGCAGCAGCCATTCAGGAACT
>JAUZQQ010000042.1 GCA_030950905.1 Mariprofundaceae bacterium | reverse complement strand
TAGATAGCTTGGCATCCAATACCGTGCCATTGCGCAAGCGAATCTCCATATCATTGTATTGCTTCGACCCTTCTTTTTTAAGCACCTTCCAGAGTTCTGATGTGCTGCCAAAAACATTACACGTTAATAAATCATCGCAATGTTTACCACGTAAATCTTCGTTATCACCCACAAAACAGCGCGAGAATGAACGGTTGGCAAACTCTATAGCACCTGATTCATTGATGATCAAAATAGATTCATTGGCTTGTTCTAAGGCAGAGGAGAGCAAGCGCAAATGGCGCTCTGCAATGGTTCGTTCTGTTACATCATGGGCAACCACATACAAGCCCGGATGATCATCATCAACGATGACGGGAACCAAATTAAGAAAGGCAAACGCTGCCTCGTCATCTTTCCCCCGTATGGTGGCATCCATGCTGCATGCTTCTCCCAATATGGCGTTGGCAGATGCCTTGATGAAGTTTTCATGATCTTTTTGATCCAGTAAATCAATCATTGCTGTGCCAAGCAACGCATCTTCGTTTAAGCCTGTTAACAATACAGATGCTGGATTTATTGATAAAATATTAAGCTTTTTATCCAACGAAAAAACAGCATTGGGATTGCGCTCAAACAAGGCGGTTTTTTGCACCGAACGAATTTTTAAATCCCGCTCCATTTCATGCATCACAGCCTTCATAAAAGCCATGTATTTGCTTTCCATTGAACGCACAACATCGGAAATGGTGAGTAAACCAAACAAACTTTGATCATCATTCAACACCACAATATGACGGGTATGACAGCTACGCATAAGGTTGTTTGCTTCAGGAATATAGGCAAACTTGGGCAGCGTAACCATAGCAGTGCGCATGTAATCACGCATGGTTTTTTTGGTAAAACTGCTGCGTCCTTGAGAATAAATTCGCGCAATATCACGTGAGGTAACCAAACCAACGGGGCGATCATCTTCTAAAGCAATGATTGCATGGCGGCAGCGGTACATGGTGGCAATAACATCAACCATCGGTGTGTCAGGGCTAACAGTTTCAATCTTGGTGCTTGCCTCCTCGCTTACATGACGTAAACGAGCAAGGTGTTCTACGCCCATCGAAGCAAGAAAATTGGACATGGTAATCACGCCTATTAAATCTCCTGCATGATCAACCACCACAATATAACGAATGTGGTGTTCTAAAATCTCATCATAGGCATGAAACACATTAGCATCGGCTTTTACTGTGACCACAGGGCTGCTCATAAATTGCGATACATGTTGCCTTGCTGCATCATCATTTGCCTCAGCAAGGGCAACTATATCTCCTTCGGTTAATACACCGATAGGTTTATTGTTTGCAGCGACTACAATGAAACTTATCTGTTCATCCAGCATAATAGCCAACGCATCGGCAATGGGTTGTTTGGGGTCAACAGTGATCACCCCTTTGGTCATTATATCACGAATAAACATGCATTCTTCCCCATTAAAATGAAATAATTACAGTTATCTTATTTCCAATTCACAAAGCATTTAAGCATCGCTAAACCAGCGCGTTGGCTTTTTTCTGGGTGAAATTGTACGCCAATAATATTGTCATAACCCATGGCTGAAGCGAAAGGAAAATCGCCATAGCTGCACGCAGCTAAAATATGGGAGGCATGGGTGGGTGCGCAATAATAGGCATGAACATAATAGACCTGTTGCCCATGCAAAGGAGATAGCACAGGATGAATGGGTAAAGCATTAGCAAAAGTCACATCATTCCAGCCCATGTGTGGAATTTTACAGCCAAGCGCGGGTAATCCTTCGGGCAAGGGTTTTACCGTGCCTACAATCAGCCCAAGTCCTCGGTATTCACCAAATTCTAATGATAGATCCATTAACACCTGCATACCAAGGCAGATACCAAGAAAGGGATTTCCTTTGCTTGTATAAGTTTTAATAGCCTCATCCATCCCGTTGTTCTGTAGCGCATCAGCACAATCACGAAAAGCACCAACGCCAGGCAACACCACGCGATCGCAGTGTTGCAAATCATCAGGCTTCTTGATGGCATGCACCGATGCGCCCGCATGTTCCAGAGCCTTGGCAACAGAATGAAGGTTTCCCATACCATAATCAATCAAACCAACACGGTTCACGATAAAGAACCCTTGGTAGAAGGCACGCCTTGCTGGCGGCCATCGTATGCCAACCCCATACGCAACGCACGGCCAAAGGCTTTAAAAATACTTTCAATCATATGGTGGGCGTTTTCTCCACGAATTTGATCAATGTGCAGGGTCATGCGCGCATGGTTGCTGACTGCCTGAAAAAATTCACGAAACAAATCAAGGTCAAAACGTCCAACCGTATCTTTGGGAAACTTTACATTATAGGTCAACCCAGGACGGCCTGAAAAATCAAGAACCACCCGTGATAATGCCTCATCCAAGGGCACATAGGCATGACCATAACGTGCAATGCCCGCTTTGTTGCCCACCGCTTGGTACAGGCATTCCCCCAAGCAAATGCCGATGTCTTCCACCGTATGGTGATCATCAATAGCACGATCCCCTTTGGCTTGTAAGCTAAGGTCAATCAAGCCATGCCGCGAAACCTGCTCCAACATGTGGTCTAAAAAAGGGATGGAAGAATGCAGATCGGCTTCGCCCGTTCCATCAATGTTAATGGATAAATAAATATTGGTTTCACGGGTAGTGCGCTGAATATTTGCTGCCCGATCATGTGAATCACCCATGGTATATACGCCGCATGGCAGCAAGCAATTGCTTATTTTCTCCTTCTGTGCCTATCGTAATACGTAGGCATTGTTGCAGCGCTGGGTCACTACCATGCATGTTTTTAATCAAAATATTTTCTCTTTTTAACTGTTCAAACACCATGCTTGCATCAGCCACACGAAGCAACAAAAAGTTCGCCTCTGAAGGGAAAACATGAATACCAGGCAATTCTTTTAAGGCATCAGAAACCCGTTTGCGCTCGTTGCAAATCATTCGCGCTTGCATTTGAAACAAATCATCGTGTTGCAATAAAAAACTTGCACTTGCTTGGGTTAAGCTATTGATATTGTACGGCATACGCACCTTGTTAAGTTCGTGAATAAACGAAACACTACCGAGTAAATAGCCCAAGCGTAACCCTGCCCAGCCATATTTAGAAAAGGTACGTAAAATCATCACATTGGGAGCCAATAAATCGGTGTGCGTGCGCGAGGCAAAAGGGGCGTAGGCTTCATCAATAATAATCAGGCCATTAAAACGATGGCAGATGGTTTGTAACGCCTCGCGCTCCCACATATTACCTGTGGGATTGTTGGGACAGGCAAGAAACACCAAAGTGACTTTTTCTCTGGCACAGGCACTTAAAAATTGTTCGGCATCGAGGGCGAAATTTTTACCCAACGGCAGGGTGAAAAAAGAACGTTGCAACCATTTGGCTACCATTTCGTACATCACAAAACTCGGCGCTGGGGTCATCACCGTACCACTGCCAGTGGCCAGCAAGAGCATTTGAATGATTTCATCCGAGCCATTGCCCAACAAAACCTGCTCAGGAATCACACGGTCACGCATAGCAATTTGCGCGCGCAAGCCATGCATCTCACTGTCTGGGTAACGGTTGATATCCACTTCTGACACTACCGCCTGCCATGCAGTGCGCAAAGAAGGCGGGAGGGTGAAAGGGTTTTCCATCGCATCGAGTTTGATCATGCCGCTGGCATCAGCAACATGGTAACTTGATAAAGCACGAATATCTTTACGGATCATGTTGGCGGTATTGATTTGGGAGGTATGAGCGAAGGATTTCATTGTAGGCCTTCTTGTGTATTCACTTGTGTGTTCAGGCGCAGTGCCAATGTTAAGGCATGGGCGTACAAGCCTTCTCTGTTGGCTAAATGAATAGCCGCATGACCAACATGTTGCAATGCCTTTTGCCCACAACGAATGACGCTGCTGCGCTTTTGAAAATCATACACGCCGAGCGGAGAAGAAAACCTCGCCGTGCGATTGGTCGGCAGTACATGGTTGGGGCCTGCAAGGTAATCACCCAGTGCCTCAGGTGCGTAATGCCCCATAAAAATAGCCCCTGCATGACGAATAAGCGGCAATAAACCATCAGGGTCATCCACGGCCAATTCCAAATGCTCAGGGGCAATGGTGTTGACCACAGATGCAGCCGTTGCCATATCTTTGACCAAAATAAATGCGCCATGATTGCGCAGCGAAGCTTTGGCAATCGCTGCCCGTGGCAGGGTGGTTAAATGGCGAAAAATAGCTGCTTCGACGGCATTCATTAATGATGCATCGGTGCTTATGAAAATGCTTTGCGCCGCTTCGTCATGCTCGGCTTGGGATAAAAAATCAGCGGCCAACCAATCAGGGTTGCCACCATCGGCAACGATGGCGATTTCTGATGGTCCTGCAATCATATCAATGCCGCAATGACCAAACACTTGACGTTTGGCAGCGGCAACAAACTTGTTGCCAGGGCCAACGATTTTATCTACCGCAGCAATAGTTTTTGTGCCATAAGCAAGTGCTGCGATAGCTTGAGCACCACCAACAGCATAAGCCTCTTGCACCCCCGAAATATGTGCCGCAGCCAATACCAAATCGTTTATTTCTCCCGCTGGCGTTGGTACGACCATGCGGACATCAGCAACGCCTGCAACCATCGCTGGCACAGCATTCATCAATACCGACGATGGGTAAGCGGCTTTGCCGCCAGGCACATACAAACCCACGCGGTCAAGCGGTGTAATACGCTGACCCAAAGTGAAACCTTGCGCATCGGTGATGTTCCAGTCTTTTTGCAATTGATGCTGATGGTAGTCTTTAATACGCTGGGTAGCCAACGTCAACGCAGAACGGTCTTTTTCATCAACAGCATGCCATGCGGTAGCCATGCGATCACGATCAATCACCATGTTTTCTGGTGTGCAATTCCAAGCATCAAATTGTTGGCTATAATCGCAAAGTGCCTTGTCGCCATGGCTGCGTACTTGCTGTAAAATTTCAGCGACCACATCTTGCACATCTGTGCCTGTGTCTGTTTCACGCGACAATAAATTGTGCAACTGCATAGGGAAATCAGTATCTTCGGCATTTAAACGATTTATTGCATTCATTTTATTCCCTTCATTAATAATCCACACAACGCGCAATATGCAAGCAAACAGCCGAGCGACCCTAGCAAAACAGAAAGCGCATAACAACTTATTCCAAAGTACCTTTTCACTAAAAAATGATGGGTTTTTATACAATCACGGTACGTATAACGCATGTTTGCTGGACGAAAAGAAAAACATTTCTAATATGCGCAGGTTCTGAATTTTAAATTAAAACATATTTTGGCATCATTTTCGTTGTCTCTGCCTTTGAAAAAAGAATGTTTTTTAACGTTTTTTACTCACTCAAATACCAAAAAAAATCCAAGAGAGCTTTTTTTGACTAGCGAACCATTTACTCCCATGCCTTCTGGTCTATTTTCACCCATTGGCAAAGCAATCAGTTTGGATACACCCGCTTGTTTGTCGCTGTTGCGCAACATTGACTACCCACTCTTTTTTTTTCGTGATGAAAAAGGGTGGATGGTGCAAGCAGGCGAGCATAACCCCAACACCAACAACGAAGGCTTGCGTCCTTGGCTATCCGTATTGCCTGCTTGCCCACTTACCCAGTTAGGCAGCGCTTCATTTTGTGTGGATCTGCGACTCCGCTATGCCTATGTTGGTGGTTCTATGGCCAAAGGTATCAGCTCTGTTGCGTTGGTTCGAGCCTTGGGCGAAGCTGGCATGCTGGGTTTCTTTGGTGCTGCGGGACTGGCGATTGATGATGTTGATGCGGCGATTGTTGCTTTACAGTCCAATGCTGATTTTTCCTTTGGTTGCAACTTGATTCACAGCCCCAGCGAACCCCAATTAGAAGAAGCCTTGGTCAACCTGTACCTTTACCGTTCTGTCACCTTGATTGAGGCTTCGGCATTTCTTGATTTAACACTGGCTTTGGTTCGTTACCGTACCCACGGTATTTATCGCAATGAAAAAGGGGAAATCATCACCCCCAATCGTATCATCGCAAAAGTATCTCGTGAAGAAATCGCCACCAAATTTTTCTCGCCACCGCCTGAGCGCATGTTAGAATGCTTGGTGGATCAAGGTGTTTTAACTGCCAAACAGGCAAAACTCGCGGTCCATATTCCCATGGCGCAAGATGTGACTGCCGAGGCTGATTCTGGTGGTCATACCGACAATCGCCCTGCACTCACCTTGTTCCCTACGTTGTTGGCATTAAAAGAGAACATGCAACAGCGCTATGCTTACCATCAACGCCTGCGTCTTGGTTTGGGTGGTGGTATTGCGACACCTACAGCAGCAGCAGCAGCCTTTGCCATGGGCGCAGCTTATGTGGTAACAGGCACGGTTAATCAAGCCTGCATTGAATCCGGTAGCAGCCATGTGGTACGAAAAATACTTGCCGAAACACGGCAGGCCGATATTGCGATGGCTCCCTCGGGCGATATGTTTGAGATGGGCGTGCATGTGCAAGTGGTAAAACGTGGTACTATGTTCCCGATGCGTGCAGCGCGTTTGTACGCACTTTACTGCAAATACGATAGCCTTGCCTCAATTCCTATAAACGAGCGTGAAAAGCTGGAAAAAACATGGTTTCGTATGCCTCTGGAAGACGTATGGCAGCAAACGAAAGTTTATTTTTCTAAGCGCGACCCCAAGCAGCTTAGCCGTGCCAAGAAAGATGAAAAACACCGCATGGCATTGGTTTTTCGTTGGTACCTTGGGCAATCACCTGTTTGGGCAAACACCGGTGATACTTCCCGTGTGATGGATTATCAAATATGGTGTGGGCCTGCGATGGGCGCATTTAATGAATGGGTCAAAGGCTCATGCATTGAGCCCGTATCAGAGCGGCAAGTTGTTGTTGTGGCATTGAATATTTTATGGGGTGCGGCGATGCAATTGCGTCAACAATGTTGGCGTGGTCAAGGCTTGCGCCCGCGTTTGCCCCGCGATGCTTTTGCCCCGATTCCCTTACAACAGATCAAGGAGCTTGTCAGTTGAACAGCAGCGGCGAAAACCATACGGCAGAGCAAGCCAAATTCACCCCCTTGGCAATTATCGGCATGGGCAGTATTTTTCCGCAGGCTGAAAATGTTACCCAGTTTTGGCATAATGTGCGTGATGGCGTGGATGCTATCATTGATATTCCTGATACCCATTGGGATACCAACAGCCTCTACAACCCTGACCCCAAAGCCCCTGATCAAGTGTATGGGAAAAAAGGTGGGTTTTTACCCCCAGTAGACTTTGAGCCGATGAAATACGGCGTGCTTCCCAATGCCTTAGAAGCCATTGATACATCCCAACTGTTGGGCTTGGTTGCCGTAGAAGCAGCGTTGAAGGATGCGGGTTATGGCGAAGAAACCGAGTTTAATCGTGAACAAGTAAGCGTTATTTTGGGGGTGACTGGTGCTTTAGAGCTGGTGATTCCATTGGGTGCGCGTCTGGGTCATCCGCGCTGGCGTAAGGCATTGGAAGACGCAGGGGTGGATCATGCTACGGCAGAAGATGTTATTGCCCGCATTGCTGATGGTTATACGGCATGGCAAGAAAATTCGTTCCCAGGTTTGCTTGGCAACGTGGTGGCAGGACGCATCAGCAAGCATTTTAACTTTGGTGGAACCAACTGTGTGGTGGATGCCGCCTGTGGTAGTTCGCTTAGTGCCTTAAACCTTGCTGCTCTGGAGCTCGCTGCTGGCCGCTCGGATATGGTCATTACCGGGGGCGTTGATACCTTCAATGATGTGTTTATGTACAGTTGTTTTAGCAAAACACCTGCGTTGTCGCCATCGGGTCATGCCTGCTCTTTTGATGCCGATGCCGATGGAACCACCTTGGGTGAAGGCATTGGTATTGTAGTGATAAAACGCTTAACCGATGCCGAACGCGATGGTGATCGTATTTATGCGGTGATCAAAGGCTTGGGGACTTCCAGCGATGGTCGCGACTCAGCGATTTATGAGCCTGATGCTACAGGCCAACAAAAAGCCGTTCGCCGTGCTTATACGCAGGCCAGTATTGATCCAAAAAGCATTGGTTTAATTGAAGCACACGGCACGGGAACACGGGTTGGCGACGGCGTGGAGGTTGCTGCCTTGCAGCAGGTGTTTGGTGGTGCAGAGCGTCCGTGGTGTGCGCTTGGCTCGGTTAAGTCACAGATTGGTCACACGAAGGCTGCGGCTGGTATTGCAGGCTTGATCAAAAGCACGTTGGCCTTGCATCATAAAGTATTGCCGCCGAGCATTAAAGTAAACCGTCCCCGAGCAGAAATCACTGCCAAGTCCTCGGCTTTTTTTATCAATACTGAATCGCGCCCTTGGTTGCATAATGGCGACGAATTGCGCCGCGCAGGTGTCAGTGCCTTGGGTTTTGGGGGCAGCAATTACCATTGTTTACTGGAAGAATACCAAACCCACAAGCAAGCGAATGACTGGGTGGATTACGTGCAATGGTTTGCCTTGTCTTCGCCAAGCCGTGAAGCTTTGTATGAAACATTATCGGCGATGCCTATTCATGACGATTGCTTGGCTTTGCGCCGTCAAGCTGCTGCAACACGGCAAGGGTTTGACGCTGCCGCACCGTGCCGTTTAACGTGGGTGGTTGAACAGCAAAAAACCGATCAATATGCACAACGCCAACATGGCTTAAGGCAGTTGCAACATGATGAAGCTACATGGCAAACACCAGATGGCATGTTTTTTTCCAGTGGTGAATGCTGTCAACCCATAGCGTTATTGTTCCCCGGTCAAAGCACCCCATACCCCCATATGTTGCATGAGCTTGCACTTTGTTTCCCTTCTTTTTTTAATGCCTTGGCTGAAGCTGATCAACATTGCGGAAATGTTGATGGCAAGCCTTTATCTGAATATATTTATCCGCGTTCATGTTTTGATCAAGAAAGTAAAAAAGCCGATATTCAAGCTTTGCATGAGACCACGGTGGCACAACCTGCACTGGGTGCGATTGGTATGGCGGCACACGCCTTGTTAAGCTCTTTTGGTGTGCAGGCGGATGCTTATGCAGGCCACAGTTATGGCGAGCTTCCTGCATTGTGTGCCGCTGGTGTATTCGACACGAAATCATTGTACCATTTATCGAATGTGCGTGGCGAACTGATGGCCGCTGCTGGTGAAGCCAACGATGGTGCGATGCTGGCTATTTTTGCACCGTTAACCAATATAGAAAATATGATTGATGAACAGCACTGGGATGTGGTCTTGGCCAATCGAAACATGCCCAATCAAGGGGTTATTTCGGGCAACAATGCCGCCATTGAACATGCTATGTGTCACCTAGAGACAAAAGGTGTAGACTGCAAAAAGCTCGATGTAAACGTGGCTTTTCATAGTCGCTTTGTTGGTGAAGCCGTTGCGCCCTTGGCATCGCATTTACAAGACATGGTCTGGCAAAAACCAACAACTTCTGTTTATGCCAACACAACGGGTAATCTTTACCCTGAAGATTGTCATGCCAGCCAGCAACTGTTGGCGCAGCAATTGGTCAACCCTGTTGTTTTTGTCGATGAAATAGAAACGATGTATGCAGCAGGCATACGGATTTTTATTGAGGTTGGGCCAAAAAATCATTTGTCGGCAATGGTACAAGCCATTTTAGGGAAAAATCCGCATCAAACCATCGCCATGGATGCATCACAAGGCCGTCGTTCTGCTGTGTATGATTTTGCTTGTGTGTTGGCACGCTTATCGGTGTTGGGTCACACGGTAAATACCGCCGCATGGGATGTTGATGTTCCCCGCGAGTTACAAGATACAAAACCCAGCTTGCGCATCCCATTGTGTGGTGCAAACCCTTTTACACCTAAAAAAGTGCATCCGCCAAAGCCAAAAAAATCACTTATTTCCGAGGTTGCCGTGAACAAAAAATCGACAACGCCACCGCCCACCACAATCATTGATCACCATGTATTGGGTAAAGGCATTGATGCCCTGCAAAGCATTCAAACACAAACTGCGCGTTTGCATGAACAGTTTTTGCACGGTCAAGAGGAAGCGACACGCGCATTGCTGCAACTCTTGGAGCAACAAGTAACCCCCAATATTGATCAATCGGTAGAAACACCTGTTCTCCAAGAAGCGATTCCACAAACACCCGTTCTCCAAGAACTTATTCCGCAAGCACCTGTTCTGCAAGAGCCTATTCTACAAGCACCCGTTCTCCAAGAGCCTATTCCACAAGCACCCGCTGCTTTAAACACACGAGCAATCCGAAGTACCTTGTTGGACACCGTCGCCGAAAAAACAGGGTATCCTGTGGATATGTTGGATGATAGCATGACCTTGGATGGTGATTTGGGTATTGATTCTATCAAACGGGTAGAGATTCTTGCAGCCTTGCAATCAGCATTGCCCAATGCCCCCGTGATCACCCCCGAAGACCTTGGTGTATTGCGAACCTTGGGGCAAATCATTGCCCACCTTGCAGGCTCTGGCACTACCACCCCGTCCCCCACCGTTACAGCCAAGGCTGAACCAAGCACTAACATTGCCGAAGTATTGTTGAATGTGGTGGCAGAAAAAACAGGTTACCCCGTAGATATGCTGGATGATAGCATGACCTTGGACACTGACTTGGGTATTGATTCTATCAAACGGGTAGAAATCCTTGCTGCTTTACAAGTGGCATTGCCTGATTCCCCTAAAATCACGCCAACACTGCTGGGCGAGTTGCGCACATTGGCTGATATTATTGATTTTTTAAGCAACAACACGCCTGACGCAACCCTTGAAGAAACCATTGCCGAGCTGGCAACAGAAAGCTTAATAGATACTAAAACGCAGGTGGTAGAAGCTTCGCTTATTCGCCAATGTGTAACATTAACGCCGTGGAACGATGATGGACAAGGGCAAATCATTGTGCCTGCGGATGCGCTTTGTTGGTTGACGGATGATGGCGATTCTTTTTCAAAAGAATTGGCTGAAGCTTTTCAAAGGGCGGGTTATCAGGTGGTTATTATTGACCCTGAAAGCCCCCCTGAAATACCAGAGTATTTGCATATATTGGTATTACTCACGCCAGAGTCAGGCATCAATGATGCGCAGGTATGGCACAATATTGCATTGCTTCAACAGGCTGAAACGGTATTGCGCTGCACTGAAGCTTCACGGTTTATCACAGTTTCTCGCTTGAATGGACAATGCGGCTTTGCCGGTGATCAGCACGAGAATATTGCCAATCCTCAATCGGGTGGTTTGGCAGGCCTGCTTAAAACAGCGCACTTAGAATGGCCAGAAGTACGTTGTATGGCGGTTGATATTGCGCGTAACTTGGGTGCTGGCGACTTGGTGAGGGCTGCATTGTGCGATCATCCACCCTTGGAATTGGGCATTGGTAAGCATGGCATCGTCATACCAACGCTCCATGATACACCCTTGCCCGATCAACAGGGGGAATTGCCTGTTGCAGCCGGTGACTTGGTGGTGGTTAGTGGTGGTGCGCGTGGTGTAACCGCGCATGTTGCTATTGCTTTGGCCAAAGAAACATCTGCCACCTTGTTGCTGTTGGGACGCACTGCGTTCCCCGAGAATGAACCAGCATGGCTATTAAATGCACGTTCTGAAAGCGAAATCAAACATGCGTTGATGGCCAATGCAGATACCCCGCATCATCCCCGTGAATTAAACGCAGCCTATCAAAAAGTGAAGGCAGGACGAGAAATCCGTGCCACCATGGAAGCCATTGACTTGGCAGGCGGACGCGCCCTTTACCGTGCTGTAGATATTACCCATGCCGATGATGTGGCATGGTTGATTGGCGAAGTTCGCGCACAATTTGGGGGCGTTAAAGGCATTATCCATGGGGCAGGCGTTTTGGCTGATCGTTTGATTGGCGATAAAACCCATGAGCAGTTTTCGCAAGTGTACAATACCAAGGTCGCAGGGTTACGCTCATTGCTGGCAGCCACCAATAATGACCCCGTATGTTTTATGGTTCTGTTTTCTTCTTCGACCGCCCGTTTTGGTCGGGTTGGGCAAGTAGATTATGCCATTGCCAATGAAATTTTAAACAAAGAAGCGCAGGCACAAGCCATGCTTCGCCCTGATTGTCGGGTGATTGCACCAAACTGGGGACCATGGGATGGTGGCATGGTCACGCCTGCATTAAAAGATATTTTTGCAGGTGAAGGTATTGATGTGATTGATCTGGATGCAGGCGCGTCTTATTTAATCAATGAATTGCGCAGCACGCAAGACGGTGCAGTAGAAATGGTTATTCTTGGTGCTCATGACTGCCCGCCTGCAAAAGTGGCCTGTGGGCAACAAACGGATAAACAAAGTTTAGAATCTGCATTTGAATTAACATTATCGTTGGATAATTATCCTTTTCTTTCTTCCCATGTGATGAACCATCAAGCGGTATTGCCGATGGCGATGATGATTGAGTGGATGGCACATGCGGCGATTCATCAAAACCCAGGGTTATTATTCCATGGTTTTGAAGGTTTGCGGGTGCTCAAGGCGATTACCATTCAGCATGCAGAACAGCGTGTATTATCAATGGTTACGGGCGCGGTACAATGCCATCAAGGTCAATACACTGTTGCTGTAGAAATACACGCAATAGATGCACACAAAGAACACACCATTCATGCCCATGCGACGCTTTTGTTGGTGGATCAACAGCCTGCTGCTCCCATCGCTGAGCCTTTACCCAATTTAAAACAGTGGCCACACCCCATGCAAACCATCTACCAAGACGAGCGTTTGTTTCATGGCCCAGACTTGCATGCTTTGGTTGAAATATCAGGTTATGCGGACGATGCCATTCACGCCCGTGTATTAACCGCACCATCCCCCGATCAATGGATCGAACACCCCATGCGTCAAAGTTGGTTGGCTGACCCTTTGGCGTTGGATGGTAGTTTTCAAATGATGATTTTATGGGCGTTTGAACGGCATGGCATGGGCTCATTGCCTGTTTTTGCAGGGCATTACCGTCAATATGTTGAGGGCTTTCCTGATAACGGTGTCGATGTACGCATTCGCATCAGCGAAGAGAGCACGGCACAAGTTGAGGCAGTGATTGAATTTATTGATCCTGCTACGGGCAAGTTATTGGCACGCATGGAAGATTACACCTGTGTGATGGATGCGTCATTGGCCAAAAGCTTTCAAGCAACAGCGATGCAACGCTAATGGTCAACTTTGAACACATGCGAATGCATCCAGAGCGTCCGAAAATCCGCCAAATTCGCCATGCTGCAGCGCGCATGCGTGAGCGAAGCTTTGCCGTCGTTCCAACGGAAACAACCTATGCTATCATGATGTTGTGTGATGCTTTTTCTGCCCAAAAAGCAGTGCGCGAGCTTCGCGGTTTGGATGATCATCACCTATGGTCATTGGTCTGCCATGATGTATCTCAAGCGGCAAAATTTGTAAAAATTGACAACCAAAACCATCGCATACTAAAACGCTACCTTCCAGGGCCTTTTACTTTTGTGTTGCCTGCCAATTCAACGATTCACCGCCGCGTATTAAACAAGCGCAAGGACATTGGTATTCGCATACCAAACCACGCCGTGTGTAACATGTTGCTGCAAGAACTCGGCCAACCGTTATTGGCGACATCCATGCAATTTATTGATCAAAACATCGCAGCCATTGACCCTGATGAAATAGCCAAACACATCAAACATAAAGATGCAATATTGCTGGATACGGGGTGGGGCGGTGCTGAACCCACCACAGTGGTTGATCTTACTCGCCCCGAGCATGTCATTTTACGCCAAGGGCAGGGCAAATGGGCACTTGTTTAAAATGCTGATAAAGCGAAGTAGAATAAACAAGCGCATAACTTAAGGAGCATACATTCATGGATAATACCACCCTTATATTTCATCAGCTAGAACAACAGTTGCTGCGTGCCTTAGCTGGCAAACAAGAGGCTGTTCGTGCTATTCTTATTTGTTTGCTGGCAAAAGGACACGTGCTTATTGAAGATGTACCGGGGGTGGGTAAAACCACACTGGCGCAGGCTTTGGCTGCCAGTCTGGACAGCGACTTTGGACGCATTCAATTCACCGCTGATTTATTGCCTGCTGATATTGTAGGTGTAGAAATATACAACCCCAACAAACAAGCATTCACCTTTCATGCAGGGCCTATTTTTCATCATATTGTGCTTGCCGATGAAATTAACCGCGCCACCCCGAAAGCACAATCAGCATTGCTAGAAGCCATGGGTGAAGGGCAAGTAAGCATTGAACGAGAAACCCATCAGCTACCCCAACCATTTTTTGTTATTGCCACACAAAATCCACAAGAACATTTGGGAACATTCCCCTTGCCAGAATCGCAATTGGATCGTTTTTTTATGCGTATCGCTATTGGTTACCCCGACCGTGCATCGGAACGTCTTATTTTGCTGGGCAAAGCAGGGCGAGAACAATTGCAAGATTTTACACCTATGGCCAATTGGCAACAGGTAATAGCAGCACGCAAAGCCATCGCCGCGATGCCTGTGAGCGAAGCATTAATGGATTATATTTTGACCCTGTTAGAAAAAACACGCAACGGTGATTGGTTAATACAAGGTGTATCACCACGTGCTGGGCGTGATGTATTGCGTGCAGCGCAAGCCAATGCTTGGTTGAATCAACAAGATTATGTTTCGGCGGCGGATGTACAACACATATGGTTGGCAACCTTAGCCCACCGCGTGCTTGCACAAGGTGATAGCTCAGCGGCTTTGCAACAAATTATAGAACACGTGGCTATCCCTGCCTGATGGCATACAACCCCGCAGACCTTCGGCTGCCTCTGTGGTTGATTCATCTATTGGATCAGTTGGTTGCCATTACCCTACCACTGGGCTGGCGGTGGCGTATCGGTCTGACACGCCCTGGGGCAATGCTGTTGTTTTCTATACTGGGTGTTTGGGCAGCAGCTTTTTACTCGGCCAACAATCTATTGTATCTGTGTGGTGCAATGCTGCTGTTAATTGCGCTTGGCGGCATGGTACAGGGGGTGAATATGTTACGAAGCATGCCTGCCTTATCACCGTATATCCCCCCTTATATTGAAGCCAAAACACCGTGGATTGTACATCAAGAAACAGTGGCTGATAAAAAAAATATCGGTTTAACCACTATCTGCATTGCCCATGCACCCGATGGTTCTTTGTTACAGCTCCAATGGTGGTGTAATGGTACCAAAGCATGGCTGCGTGGCCGCATCAGCAGCATGCAACGCGGCGTGATTGCTATTGATGAACTGAACTATTGTTCTTCAGCACCTATTGGTTTATGGAATATGCACAAGCAATACCCTGTGGCATTGCATATTGCAGTATTGCCACCGCCGATGCCATGGCCACAAGCTTATGAACAAGGGGAGCATAGCGATCAAAGACAGGCGCAAGAAGGTGATGATTTTTACGATTTGCGCGGCTATGTCGCTGGTGATGCACCATCTCGGATTCATTGGCGTAAAGCAGGTGCCAATGTGGAAGATTGGCGCGTTAAACGTTTTGCCCAGTATGATGCCCCCCATCAAGCGGCCACCCTCATCGTTGATTTGCGTATGCCTGCACATGCTGATGCAACAGCGTTTGAGCATTTGCTCGGCATGGCATGGGCATGGTTCAAACACCATCAGGAAGATCATTTGGCTATTCAAGAGATTGTTATTGGGCAATCCCATTACCCTTGTCAAACCCCAGCAGAACAACAGGCTTGCCGCATGGCCTTAGCCACAGCCGTACCAGAAAACACTGCCCCCCTACAACAATCAGGACTCTACCTTTCCTTGTGCAAAACATCATGATATCGCAGCGGGCAGAGCAATTAACCTTGGCGGTATTGCTTTGTGGTGTGGCAGCCTTGGCGTTGTCTGATTTTGTTAGCCCCTTTTACTGGGGACTATCGGTGGTTGCTGCGGTATTGCGTTTGTGGCGAGGGCCTGCTTTGGCATTGACCGAAATGCAAGCCAGTATGATTGGCTGGTTTGGTTTTGTTTGGGTTGGTTTAGAGTTGTTGCTAGGGCGGGCGTGGATTGTTGCCTTTACCGACTTTTTGCTTATTTTGGCTTTGGCTGTCGTGGTTGAGGTGGCAACACCACGCAACCATTTACACCGTTTGTTATCGGGAACATTTTTAATCTTGGCTGCTTCTGTGCTGACCGACTCTTTCCTTTATGCACTGCCCCTAACGGCCTTTATGTGGTTTACATGGCGTGCTGCCAACTGCCTGTACATGCAAGGGTTTCACGATACTGCACCCATTCCACCTGTGCGTAATGATCTGCGCTTGATGGTCTATTTAATGTTAGGCGTGGGTTTGGTATTTATTGTCATGCCACGGTTTGATATGCAAAATTACCTAAAAGGCGTACAACCACGGATGGCAACGACGGGTTTTAGCGATCAAGTGAACTTGGGTTCTTTTGCCCGTTCGCTGGATACCAAGGTTGCTTTTCGGGTTGAATCTATGGGTAGCGACCCCAGCTATTTTCGCAAAGCAATGATGGGACGTTACTGGCGAGGCCTTACACTAAGTGAATACACTGGCCGTGGTTGGCGACGGCAAGACACGCAGGTATTGAAGCCA
>JAUZQQ010000041.1 GCA_030950905.1 Mariprofundaceae bacterium | reverse complement strand
GCTGCCTTGAACAGCAGTGTTTCTGGCGTATGTAATGTTGGTTCTGGTACGGCACGTTGTTTTAATGATGTTGTAACCATTCTGGGCAACAATCTTGGCATGTCATTTGATATTGAATATATTGATAATCCCTTTGATTTTTATCAAATGCATACTGAAGCCGATATGTCTGAAGCGCAGCGGATTTTGCAATGGCAACCGAGCCATACCTTAGAGCAAGGTATGCACGATTATATTCAAAGACTCAAACGAGGACAACGTGGGCCACTGGAGGCAAATAATGCTTAAACTATGGGTTCTGGTCAGTATTGTGCTAATGTTTTCCGCTTGTCACAATCGAATCATTCAACAAGGCAATGTGCTTAAGACAAGCAAGCTTGCGCAAATCAAGGTGGGTGATTCCAAGTTTCAAGTAGAAACATTGATGGGTTCGCCTGCAATGAATGACCCCCTTCATCCCCGTCATGTTTATTATATTGAGCAATATGAAAATCAAGAAACAGATGTGGCTTTTATTCGTCGAATTGAAATAAACTATGATAAATCATTGCGCGTGACAAACATTCACCGCTTCAATATAGAAAAAAAGGAACATGAAGATGGCTAGAATACCTGGCCAAACATCCTTTGTCACACTTGTTGTCAGTGGGTCTTGGACAGTTTTTATGCTGTTGGTCATGATTCTCGGTCATTTTCTTATGTTGATTTGGGCTTGGGAAGTGTTTTTTCAAAATGCTGGGGTAGAAGAGCTAAGTGTATTGCTGGGCATTCATCCTGATGTGTTATTGGCGGTGATGGCCATGGCTGTCATCTCTGATATTTGGGCGCACTTCAGTGCCAAAAAAAGCCTGGAAGACAGCATTAAGCGTCGACGCAGATAAATTCATACGCTTGCTAATTTGTCACTGCTGCGTGCCACGCTCAATCAAGCCTAACGCAGATTATCGCCGCAAAAAAGAGAATTGAATATTGCATTGTTTTACAGGGCGATGCAGCATTGAATTATTCTAGGAGCTTGTAAATGAGAATTATTTTATGTGCACTACTGGTGTTGGGAGTAAGCACTGCTTGTGTAACCAATCGCAGCGATCATTACAGCAGCAGCGTCGTTAAATATTTATACCCCAAGCAAGCACAACCTATAGAGGTGCCAGAAATACCCTATTTACCCCTTCCACTGCGCGTAGGCATTGCTTTTGTCCCCGATGATGCTGGCAGTATAAAAGCCATCAATGAAGAACGCAAAGTCCGCCTCATGCAGACCGTTAAAAAGCATTTTTCTCAATATAAATTTGTTAAAAACATCGAAATTATTCCCAGTGCTTATTTACAACCCAAAGGAAGTTTTGCCAATGTCGATCAAATGGCGACGATGTTTGGTTTGGATGTAATTGTACTGCTATCCTATGATCAATCACGATTTACGGGTGAAGGTCTCGCTTCCATAACCTACTGGACCTTGATTGGAGCCTATATAGTCCCCGGTGAAAAAAACGATACCCACACCATGGTGGATGCAGCTGTTTACGATGTTGTCAGCCACAAAATGTTATTTAGAGCACCTGGCGTAAGTCATATTCATAGCACTGCAACGCCGATTAATTTAAGCGAGCAACTGCGTAAAGATGCTCAAACAGGTTTTACAGAGGCAAGCGCGGATTTGATTGTTGCTTTGGATAAAAAATTACAAGCGTTTCGAGAAAAAGTGAAGACCTCGCCCAAAGAATATCGCGTTGAACATCGCAGTGGTTATGGTGGTGGTGCAATGGGTTGGTTTAATATGCTGTTGTTGATCGGACTGATGGGGGTGTTTTGGCGAAAGCGTCATGACAATGCGTAATACATAGATTCGTAATAAGGTAATTCCCCTCACACGCTAAAAATCATGATGAAAAATAAAAACACCTCGCTACGCGTGCTCTTCTTGGATAGACTTCTAAGTAGCATGATGCTCGTTTTAGTGCTGTTGTTTTATGCACTGGAATGGCCTGCATCAGGGTTGATTTATCAACGCTCATTGTTGATATACGAAGATCAATGGTGGCGACTTTTGACTGCGCCATTGATTCATTTCTCATGGCAACATCTTTTGCTGAATCTATCATTGGCATGGCCGCTTATGCTATTGCTTGAACGACGCAAACGATCACACCTTCTTTTTTTATACTGCACATCAACACTGCTAACGACGGTTTATATTTTTCACTGCCTACCAAAGCTGGAATACTTCGCTGGTCTATCGGGTTTTATCATGGCATTGTGGATCTATACCTTGTGCGATGTCATAGCGACGAGCGATAATTTTAAGCTGCGATTGATTGTTGTTTTATTGTTTTTATTAAGCGTATTAAAAATAATCCTAGAGGCAGCTCATATCTCTATTTTTAGCGGCAATGAAACGTCCTTTCATGTCGTTTGGCAAGCCCATGCCTTTGGCTTGGTCAGTGGTTTATGTTTGGCTGCTTGGCTGACATTAAAAGACTTCCTGTTTAAGACGGGACACCCCGTAGATTGCAAGAACAAAGTGTAATCAAGGAAAATAATGGTACGGTATCGCCCATGAAAGTACTGCTCTACAACGAATTGAATGTCAAAAAAATTCCTGGGTTCGCCAAAATGAAAGCTCTGCTTGAGGCTGATGATTTTAAATCTGCTGATGTGAAGAAAGTTGGCCCCAACCTTTATCGCAGTAGGCTGGATATTCATCATCGGCTTTTGTTCTCCATCTACCAACATGATGGGCAGCGGTACGCACTCATTTTGGAGTTTATTGCTAACCATGCCTACGAAAAATCACGCTTTTTAGAACACGGGGCAAGCATTGATGAGAGCAAAATAGCAAGCATTGACGAACTGGATGAAGAACCTGAATCACTGGTTTACCTCAATGAGAAAAGTCATACTTTTAACATTTTAGATAAGGTTATTTCATTTGATTCAACGCAACATTCGGTCTATGCCTTAAATCCTCCGGTGATCATCATCGGCTCGGCGGGAAGTGGTAAAACGGCGTTGACGTTGGAGAAGATGAAACACGCCATTGGGGATGTACTCTATGTCACCCACTCCCCTTATTTGGTAAAGAATTCGCGTGATATCTACTACAGCCTGCGTTACGACAATGAAGATCAGCAGGTGGACTTTTTCTCCTTTCAAGAGTTTCTCGAATCCATCCATATTCCATCTGGTCGTGAAGTGAACTTTCAAGACTTTAATCGCTGGTTTGCGCAGACGCGTAAAAGTCGAAGCTTAAACGATGCACACAAGTTGGTGGAGGAATTTAAGGGGGTGATCACGGGCACAATGAGCGATAAAGGCTGGTTGAGTCGGGATGAATACCTGCAATTGGGCATCAAGCAATCTATTTTTCAGCAGAATGAACGCGAAGAGGTATACAATCTCTTTGAAAGCTATCATCGTTTTATTGACAAAGAGACGTTGTACGACAGCAATATTATCTGCCATCACTACGCTGAGCGTGTTCAGCCATGTTACGACTTTATTATTATTGATGAAGTGCAAGACATCACGAGCGTACAGCTTGCACTGATACTTAAATCGCTAAACCAAGCGGGTGAATTTATTATCTGTGGTGATTCGAATCAAATTGTGCACCCTAATTTTTTTTCATGGTCGAAAATTAAAAGCTTTTTCCATCAGCAACACCATCAGACTAGCGCACAACCCCGTGAATTAATTACTGTCCTTAATACCAACTACCGCAATTCACCAGAAGTCACCGAGGTAGCCAATCGTCTGCTTAAGCTAAAAAATGCCCGCTTCGGTTCTATCGACAAAGAGAGCAATTACTTGGTTAAAAGCAATGCCCACAACCGTGGAAACATCTGCTTTTTGCAGGATAGGGAACAGATCAAGCTGGAGTTGGAGAAAAAAACCCGTCATTCCACCCGTTTTGCTATTATTGTCATGCGCGATGAGCTAAAGGATCAGGCACGCAAACATTTCAGTACACCACTGGTTTTTTCTGTACAGGAGGCAAAAGGATTGGAATATGAAAATATTATCCTCTACAACTTTGTTGCTTCCGATCTTAAACGGTTTGCCACCATTGCCGAGGGCGTGCATGTGGATGATCTGCATGTGGATCAGCTGACTTTTGCTCGGGTCAAAGATAAAAGTGATAAATCATTGGAAATTTATAAATTCCATATCAATGCCTTTTATGTTGCCATCACAAGGGCTATTAAAAACCTTTATTTGATCGAAAAGGAGCCTGAGCACCCGATTCTTACATTGATGGGCTTGCATGATGCCCAAATTTCTCTGAAAATGGCCGAGCAAAACTCCTGCTTTGAAGAGTGGCGGGAAGAAGCACGCAAGCTTGAGCTTCAGGGTAAAACCGATCAAGCTGATGAAATCCGCAGTAGAATTTTAAAGCAGAAGAAGATTAATTGGAAACCGCTGGTGGGTGAAGCGCTGACCCAACTGGATGACTTGGCACTCACCCAAGGCAATAAAAAAGCAAAATTACCCCTTTTTGAATATGCACTGGTGCATCATGATCTCAAACGGCTGAATAAACTTGAATGCTCTGGTTTTACACCCGCTAAAAACATTGGCAAGGGGTTGGATCTACTCAACCGAAAATATTTCACCCTGTACACCTTTAAAAACACCAGCAACATCATGCGTAAGGTTGATGAATATGGTGTGGATTTCCGTGACCTATTCAACCATACACCGCTGATGTTGGCGGCTCGTTTCGGCAATGCGGATTTGGTAGAAAAGCTGTGCGAAATCGGTGCAGACACCGAGCTTTGTAACAACAATGGCTTCAATGCGTTTCAGATCGCATTGGAACAGGCCTGTGTGGATGAAAAGTTTGCCAAACGCTCTTTGCCTGAAGTTTACGGGCTGCTGGCTCCTGCAGAAATCACATTGCAGGTGGATGGTCGCCTGCTGAAGCTGCTGCGTCGCACCATGGAGTTTGTCTTGTTAAATATAATGATTGCGAGTTTCTATCGCAGTATTCCTCAAGCATGGGTTCATCGTGAACATGCGTTTAATGCAGCAGGATTAACGGCGATGCTTAAAACCTTCCCTGATAGTGTGCTGCCTCACTACCGCAAAAAACAAACCTATATTTCCAGTATGTTATCAAAAAACGAATGTCAAGGAACAGCGCTCTACAATAGAAAAATCTTTAAACGAACAAAGCGAGGGCAGTATATTATTAATCCTGACGTTTCCATTCGTAAAAATGGGCGTTGGGTCAATATTTACGAGCTACTTATTTTAGATCGTCTATTCTTTGATTCAAGAAAATATGAAGGGCGCACTGGTTTTCACAAGAAAGCGTGGTTTGAACTTAAAATAAAAAACCTGGTGGATTACCTTAAAGGGTAGCGAGCTTGTGCACCAAAAAAAGATACGGGTAAAAATTAAGTATATTCAGTAAATAGTCGTCGCGCTTGGTGTCTTGTTCTTGACTGAACTTTTTTTTCCATGATAATGCCGCGCTCTTTTTGGGCAACGATCTGTTTCACTGCATATTAAACGTCATTGTGCTCGTTGCAAGAAAAAAAACCAACGTGACTTTTGTTTGGACAGCACCACGCTTAAAGGTGATGATAGAGAAAAACACCCTTTTGCAGCGTTAAAAAAGTTAAAGTAGTAAAAAATAAACACGCGAATTATTGATTCGTATTGAATACTGGGCTACCCCAGTAGGGAGTATAATATGGCAGTTCCTAAGAGAAAAACCAGTAAATCCAAACGTAATATGCGTCGTGCGCATGATGGTTTGACCATGGCAAATGTTCAAATATGCACCAATTGTGGCGAAGCCGTTCGTTCGCACCATGCATGCGGTCATTGTGGCACATACAAGGATCGCCAAATCTAAATTCTTTCTTGACAATAGAAAGCCTACTGTAAAAAACTGGAGATTTCGATGCGCATTCTGATTGATGGTCATGGTGGCGATCTTGCTCCTGATGTAGTGCTTGAGGCGATGATATTAATACTGGAGAAGCCAGACCCACCAACACTTGGTATTGTTGGTCGGCCTGAAATCGTCAATCCTGCTTTAGAAAAGTACGGTCTTAAAGACCGTGTTGAACGGGTTGAATCAGAAGATATCATTGAGATGTGTGATCCACCAGCCCTTGCTGCACGTCGAAAACGCAATTCTTCCATTCATGTTGGTGCACGGGCTGTTCGTGATGGTCATTGGGATGCATTGGTTAGTGGTGGCAATACAGGCGCATTAATGGCGATTTCTAAAATGATTATGAAAACCATTCCTGGTATCGATCGACCTGCGATTGCTGCGATGATTCCATCTAAGCATGGTGGCACGCTGCTGTTGGATATCGGTGCTAATATTGAGTGTTCATCAAACCATCTGATTCAATTTGGTGTTATGGGGCATTGTTATCGCGAAGTTATTTGCGGTGATACTTCGCCGCGTATTGGCTTGCTTAACGTTGGCACAGAAGACATCAAGGGTACGGATGTTGTTAAATATGCGGCCCAGCAATTGGCAAAAACTGATTTGAATTTCATCGGCAATGTCGAAGGAACAGACTTATTTACAGGTCATGTTGACGTTATTATCTGTGATGGTTTTGTGGGTAATATTGCATTAAAATCAATGGAAGGTATCGCCCGTTATATTTTGGATCAAATGAAACAAGAGCTGCAATCTTCGATACGCAGCAAGGCGGGCGCATGGTTGGCCATGCCTGCCTTAAAAAACCTCAAAGAAACACTGCACCCTAGCGAACACAATGGCGCACCATTGATGGGGCTTAACGGTGTGGTGGTAAAAAGCCATGGCTCCTCTGATGCCTATGCGTTATCTTGTGCCATCAATGCCGCCTGCGTTGAGGTTCGTGCAAACTTAAAAACAGCGATTGCCAATAAGATGAATAATATGACCGTACCTGCATGAATCCATTGCTAGCAAGCAAGCAAGCCACTGTTCATATTCGCGGGCTTGGTGGATATTTGCCCGAACGGGTAATGAGCAACGATGAATTGGCGGCAATGGTTGATACCTCGGACGAATGGATCCGCAGCCGCACTGGCATTACCCAACGGCATCTTGTTGCCCCTGACGAAATGACAGCTGACTTGGCTTGCAAGGCAGGCAAGCAGGCATTGGATGACGCAGGCCTGATAGTCGCTGATTTGGATGCATTGGTTGTGGCCACCACCACCCCTGACATGATTTTTCCTGCAACGGCAAGCATTGTGCAAGCCAAGCTGGGGGGGCAAGGGTTTCCCGCTTGGGATATTCAGGCTGTGTGTTCAGGTTTTGTTTATGGTTTAGCGCAGCTTGAAGGCATGATGCGGGCAGGCATGTTTCGTCATGTGTTATTAATTGGCGCAGAATCGATGTCACGCATTGTGGACTGGAGCGATCGCAATACCTGTGTGCTGTTTGGCGATGGTGCTGGCGCAGTTGTTCTTTCGATCGGTGATGATGATGCTTGTGGTATAATGCGTTCAGTATTGCATTGTGATGGTGCTTACCGTGAATTACTGATGGCCAAACATGCAAATCGAGGGCGACCACCCCAGTCAGGGCAAAGCGTCAGTATGAACGTGGATGCCGCTGGTGTATCGGCCATTCACATGCGTGGCAATGAAGTGTTTCGCATTGCTGTGAACAAATTGGGCGAAGTCGTTACTGAAGTGCTTGCGGCCAATGCCATGAAAAAAAGTGATATTGATTGGTTGATTCCCCACCAAGCAAATATTCGCATCTTGCATGCAACGGCAAAAAAATTACATTTGCCATTGGAGCGCATGGTTATCACTGTTGATCAACATGCAAATACTTCTTCCGCCAGTGTGCCTTTGGCCTTGAATCATCTTTATCGGCAGGGTGGACTGAAATATGGACAAGTGCTGTTACTGGAAGCTTTTGCTGGTGGGTTTGCTTGGGGTGCAAATATGATTCGCTGGTCTCGAAAATAACTTTTTGCGCAAAATAAATTAAATACTAACAATAAATACAAACAACACAGTAAATTTCATGATTAAACACACAGCATTTCTATTTCCCGGTCAAGGCTCACAATCACAAGGCATGTTGCTTGATATGGTTGCGCAAGAAGCGGTAGTTCGTACATGTTTTGAGCAAGCCTCGGATGTCTTGGGCTATGGTATGCTGGCGTTGATTGCCAACAATCCCGATGGGCGTTTGAATCAAACAGAATATACCCAAGCTGTATTATTAACGGCCTCCACAGCATTGTTCCGTTTGTGGCAACAACGCAAAGGCATCACGCCTTATTGCGTAGCGGGTCACAGTTTGGGTGAATACTCCGCCTTGGTTGCGGCAGGCAGCTTGGCTTTTTCTGATGCCGTGGCACTCGTTGCTTACCGAGGTCAAGTTATGAATGCCGCCTTGCCCGTGGGTATGGGGAAAATGGTTGCCGTGTTAAACCTAACCCGAGATGTTGTGCATGGTATTTGTAAGGAAGCCAGCAATGACCAACATCAAGTATGGCTGGCCAACGACAACTGCCCTGGTCAGTTGGTGATTGCAGGCCATGTTGCAGCGGTTGATCGCGCCATGCTTGCATGCAAAGCGGCCAAAGCGCGCCGAGTATTACCCTTGTCTGTTAGCGTACCATCGCATACGCCATTAATGCAGCCAGCCGCCGATGCTATGGCGATAAAATTACAAGAAACGATCATGCACCGTCCAAAATACCCTTTGTGGCGCAATGTGGATGCAAGGCCAACCTGTGATGTAGAGACTATCCGAAATGGGCTTGTAAACCAACTCACTTCACCCGTTCAATGGACTGATTGTATTCGTAAAATGCTCGCCAGTGGTGTCACATCCGCCGTAGAAATGGGCGCAGGCAAGGTGCTTACAGGCCTAGTGCGACGAATTGACAAAACAATTCCTGTATACCCGGTTCATAGCCCTGAACTGTTGCTTCAAGCTATTGACGCAACCCATTTAAGCCATTCTTATTCAAGCAATCCATTGGAGATTAATGATGAATAAACCACCTGTCGCAATCGTAACGGGTGCCAGCCGAGGCATTGGTCTGGCTATTGCCAAAGGCTTGGCCAAAGATGGTTACCAATTGGCTATTTGCGCAACCAGTGAACGTAGCATAGGAGCTGCCAAAGAAGCCTTGGCATCGGTCACCGATCAAACGGTATTTGCCAAGGTTGTCGATGTTAGTAAACAAGCGTCCGTTCAAGGGTTCATCCAAGAAACGGTAAAAACGTTTGGCGGGCTTGCTGTATTGGTCAACAATGCAGGCATTACCCGAGATATGCTTGCTGTACGCATGAAAGCAGCGCAATGGCAATCGGTATTGGACACCAACTTATCGTCTGTTTTTTTTGCCTCACAAGCGGCATTGAAACCCATGATGCGTGCGAGATCTGGCCGCATTATTAATATATCATCGGTGGTTGCCAGTATGGGTAATCCAGGTCAAACCAACTATTGCGCCAGCAAAGGTGGTGTTGATGCCATGACGCGTTCCTTAGCCCAAGAAGTGGGGTCACGAAACATTACGGTTAATGCCATTGCGCCTGGTTTTATTGCCACAGATATGACCGCAGAATTGGGTGATGATGCGCAGCAATTATTGGTTAAACAAATTCCATTGGGACGTATGGGAAAAGCCGATGATATTGCTGCTGCCGTGCGTTTTCTTGCGGGTGCGGGTGGCTGCTATATTACGGGGCAGGTATTGCAGGTAAATGGTGGCATGTACATGTAAACCTCTTGTCGAGATGGCAAGATTTTAACGATGATGTTTATAATTCACCAACGATTATAACACGATAACATTGATTTGTTTTAATGATTAAAACAAGATCGCTTGTCTAGTAAGATATGTTCTGCTAGCAAGCAAACCTTTATTTTAAACAGGGAGGCTTAAATGTCTGCAGAAATTGAAGAGAAAGTTATAAAAATTGTTGCTGATCAATTGAATGTTGAAGGGTCTGAAATTAATTCCGACTCTTCATTTGTTGATGATCTTGGCGCAGATTCTTTGGATACCGTCGAATTGGTCATGGCTTTTGAAGAAGAATTTGGTATTGAGATTCCTGATGATGACGCTGAAAAAATTCAAAGCGTTCAAAATGCCATTGATTATATTGCAGCCAAAGCGGAGTAATTGTGAGTAGACGTGTTGTCATCACAGGCATTGGCCTGATTACCCCACTGGGGGTCGGTACGGAAGAAAGCTGGCAGCGTTTGATTGCGGGAGAATCAGGGATTAGGCGTATCACGCGTTTTGATGCTGAAGCCGCAAAAATGACGTGTACGATTGCAGGTGAAGTCCCCGACTTTGATGTCAATGCGTTTATTAATCGCAAAGATGCTCGCAAGATGGATACGTTTATTCAATACGGCGTGGCAGCAGCGCAAATGGCTTTGAAGCATTCAGGATTGGTTATTGACGATCGCAATGCTGATCGTGTGGGGATTGTGATTGGCTCAGGTATTGGTGGCTTAACCATGATTGAGCGTACCATGCGTGCTTATGAAAAAGGTGGCGCAAGAAAAATATCACCTTTTTTTATTCCCCAAACGATCATCAATATGATTTCGGGTTGGGTTTCGATGTATTCGGGTGCCAAGGGCCCTAATTTGGCAACTGTTTCAGCTTGTGCAACAGGGACCCATGCGATTGGCGATGCGTTTGAAATTATCGCCCGTGGTGATGCTGATGCGATGATTGCAGGTGGTGCTGAAGCGTGTGTTTGCGAACTTGGTGTTGGTGGTTTTTGTGCCAGCAAGGCATTATCCACACGCAACGATGACCCTGCTGCTGCATCCCGTCCGTGGGATGTTGATCGCGATGGTTTTGTCATGGGTGAAGGATCTGGGGTAATGGTGTTGGAATCCTTGGCGTCTGCCGCCATGCGTGGAGCAAATATTATTGCCGAGGTTATTGGTTATGGTATGTCTGGCGATGCCCACCACATGACCGCACCGTCGCCTGCTGGCGAAGGTGGTTCACGCTGTATGCGTATGGCCTTACAACGTGCTGGTATTGCCCCTGATGAAGTGGATTATATCAATGCACATGGTACATCCACGCCTGCTGGTGATTTGGCGGAATCCCAAGGTATTGAAGTTGTTTTTGCTAACGCTGCAAAACGCTTGATGGTTTCATCATCCAAATCGATGACAGGTCATTTGCTGGGGGCGGCTGGTGGTATTGAGGCTGGCTTTGTTGCCTTGGCATTGCAAAATGGTGTCGTGCCACCGACCATCAATTTGGATCAACAAGACCCCCGGTGCACCTTGGATTTTGTTCCCCATGAGGCACGCCAAGAAGCCATTAAGATTGCGGTGTCTAATTCGTTTGGCTTTGGTGGAACGAATGCTACGGTGATACTTCAATCATTTTCTTGATAAAGGGCTCAGATAGTCTCTTGGCTCCTCGCTTTTTCGGAGATTGTTATTATAAATTTTCGAACGATTTCATTGCCTTCTGGCATTAATATCCATGATATTTTTCAATCACAACCAGACAAGTTTGCTGCTCTTTTAGAAGACCCCAATCAACAAGGGCGGCAAATCTTGGTTGCTGCCAAAGGTTATTCACAAGCTTTTTCATTAACCGATCTTGATGCCCTGACGCAATGGAGGGCATCGCTGCCTACTGTTAGCAAGCATGGGTTTGGTATTTCTCAAGTGTTTTATATTGCCTATGAAGCTGTACATTGGCTAGAAACCATGCCGCAGCCGCGTATATCACCCCATAACAATATTCCCATTCTTTATATTCATCAACCTGAATGGTCGTTGTGTTTGGATCATCAACAAGGCCTCATTTATATTGCTGCCAAACAATATGCCTCACTGGATTATTTGGCGCATATGATTGCCAACGTCAAGCCGCATATACTTAAAAACAATGCCCCTAACCTTCATCAAGCTTGCGCGTTAAAAAGTGATTATTGCAAGCATGTAGAAAAAGTAAAAGCCTATATCCGTGCAGGTGATGTTTTTCAAGTAAACATAGCACGCTTTTGGAAGATGCCTTACTTGGCGCATCAATTACCCGAATTGTATGCTTCATTGCGACAGAAAAACCCTGCGCCTTTTTCCTCTTTTTTTCGTGCGGGGGCATTAACGCTTGTTTGTTCATCCCCTGAACGTTTGTTTCAAATAACCAGCGATGGTTGGCTAAACACACGCCCCATTGCAGGCACACGCCCCCGTGGTGAAGGCGAGCATGATCAAGCATTTTCTCGTGCGTTGTTACTCTCTGAAAAAGAACAAGCAGAACATATCATGCTGGTCGATTTGGAGCGCAATGATTTGGGACGTGTTTGTCAAATCGCTAGCATTGAAGTGAATGAACGGATGGTGATTGAACGCTATGCCACCGTCCAACACATTGTATCCAATGTTCGTGGGCGATTACAAGGGGGTTTGGATATTGTGGATGTTTTTTGCGCATTGTTTCCAGGTGGAACCATTACGGGCTGCCCAAAAATACGGTCTATGGAAATCATTCACGAATTAGAGCCACAAGCACGCGCAGCATACACCGGAACTTTAGGCTATATCGCCAGCGATGGCAGTTGTGATAGCAATATTATCATTCGCTCATTCTGGCATGAAAACGATACACTGCATTGGGCAGCAGGTGCTGGCATCGTTGCTGATTCGGTCGCAGAACAAGAATTAGAAGAAACCGAGCATAAAGTAAAAGGCCTGCTCCGTGCGTTGTATTGACCATGTTTGAACATGCCACGCAAGGCGAAATTATTCATTCACATAGAGGCTTGAGCTGAATCAGCTTGCAACCATCGTGTGAAACATTGGTGTACTTGAACCATGACAGCCTGAAGCATGTGTGGTGATTGAATAACACAATGGCGTGCCAGTGTTTTCCATTCTGAATGATTTATTTCATCGGGAAGATGCCCGATAGACTGCCATAACTCAACGCGCAATGTATTTTCTAATTCGCGGTAAGACAAATAATGCGCGGCCAACATCGCGGCATCGATCAACCATGCGGCTGGTGCAGTAGGGGGTGGATGGCGCAGTGTTGCAATGGTTCCTTGGCTAGTACCACCAAAAGCCAGCCTTGACCATTGTGCTAAAAACTCAATATCAACCATGCCACCTTGATCATGTTTTAGATTGATTGTATTGGCTTCATGCGAGCCAAGGTGGGTCAGTATTTTTTGCCGCATGGCAAGGATATCTTTAACCAGGTCACCTTGAACCCTTGGCTGAACAAGTATTCCTTGCACACAATCGGTTAAATATTGCTGCGCTTGTTTAGGCCCTGCTACGGTGCGTGCACGGCACAGTGCTTGATGCTCCCATGTATCGGCACGATGCCGTTGGTAGTCTTCAAATGCTTTCATGCCAATAACCAACACACCACTTTGCCCCGAAGGCCGCAAACGCGCGTCAAATTCATAACCTGCACCAAAGGGGGGCTGGCTGGTTAGACTTTGAATAACACGGCGACCCAAGCGTTGCGCCCAATCACGAAGGTTACGCTCACCCAGCATAGCACGGTCATGATCAGCAACCAAGACAAACACCATATCCAAATCTGATACCAAGCCCATTTCTTGACTACCATGTTTACCCATCGCCAAGGCCACGAACGGAAAGTCATGGGGCAGTCCAAGGCGTTCAAGGCTGTAACGAATACACGCTGCTGTTGCAGCATCTGCAATATCAGATAACCAAATGCCAATCTGCAATGCGTCTTGTTCATGGGCATCAATCGCCAACGCGCTATGCAATCGAACATGATCCACCCCATGCCCCAGTGCTGCCAAAAACTGTTCATCGGCCATGGTGCTTACATCCAAGCTGTTGAGATCCGCACACAAACGTGAGACTTCAACTGCACCACGTTCATGGTAAAGTGGCCATTCAAGCCATGAAGGATCACGTACAATATGGGCGGCAACATAACGACTGGCTGACAACACGCCCACCAACCACGTCAGCGTTCCACGGTGGGTGTCCAGCAGATCAATCCATGTTGCACGACCACCAATGGCATGGATCAGATCGGCAAATGCATCCAAGGCTTGAACACCATGGTCATCTTTGACCCATAAAGGCATGACATACTGTAAAATACGCGCCACTTGCGCACCACTGCGCTCAGGCAATAAACCACGGCGCAAATGTTGCCGAATACGCTGCAAGCTTTGCTGCATCGCTGTTTTGTTTTCTTCCGTTTGATTTTGTAGGCATGCTTTACCTTGCAAGCATTGAATCCCGTTGTCTGTATTTAATGGCGACGATGGTAACAAGCGTTCTGCAAAAATAGTGTGAATTTGTTCAGCATGTTTGTGCATTTGCGCATTGAATCCATCAATGGCCAACAAGTTAGGCATCCATGTCGCATAATCAGCAGGCATTCGTTGCGTTTGCTCACCATGTTGAGCCTGAATAGCATGTTCAATACGCCGCCAAAAAATATAACCCAAGCGTAAAGTATTGGCTTCTTCTGCGGGTACAATAGATTGCTCTTTTAATATTTCTAAGGTATTTAATGTATTTCTTTGATGGCGTAACAGATCATTGCGAGCACCATGCAATAATTGTAAGGCTTGTACGGTAAATTCAATTTCACGAATCCCTCCATACCCTTTTTTCACATCAAAGCCAACATCAGGCATGGTTATATGCTGTTCTTGGTCAATGCGCCGTTTCATCTCTGCCAAGGCTGTCACCGTGGTGAAATCCAAATAACGACGAAATTTAAAAGGCAACAAACCTTCAAGAAAAGACGCACCCAAGGCCATATCCCCAGCCACAGAACGTGCTTTGATCAACATTGCCCGTTCCCATGTTTGACCATAATCCAAATAATGCCCCAAGCTTGCATCCAAGCTCAAAGCAATAGCGGCACTTGCGCCGCCAGGGCGCAAACGCATGTCTACAGGCCAAACTTGACCGTCTGATGTATGCTCATCCATCAGGCGAATGAACATCCGTGATAATTGCGCATAGTATTCAGCGGCAGGCAGCGACTTGCGCCCGCCTTGGCTGTTGCCATTGGCACGCCAGACAAACAATAAATCCACATCAGAACCCATGTTAAGTTCGCATCCGCCCAATTTCCCCAAGGCGATGATACAAAATGAGGCATCTGCAATATGACCAAAACGGGGGGCGATCAAAAGCTTTGCCATTCGCAAAGCCTCTGCGATCAAACTGTCGGCCAATGCTGAAATACTTTGCCACGATGTTACAGGGTCGCCATGCAAACCCAGCTCCCACCATATAAAATGGCACAAGCCCCATTGTTTGTAATAGCGCAAATGACGTTGGCAGCTATCAACATCCAGTTCGTCTTGTTGCTTTGGCAGCCAATCAAACGTGGGTAAAACAGCAGTCTTTGGTGCTTGGATGACGCTATCTTGCGCTGTTTTAGGAAGTCGATGCATCAACCGCTTGAACAATGGCAAGCAAGTGGTTAGGCGTGTGTTTGTTTGATGGGGTGGTTCAGCTCGGGCGTGGCGGCTCATTGTTCGATCCGTGGTAATGAAACACTTTGGCCGTATCAAGGATAGGCATTGCATCACCCTCATAGGTAAAACATGATGACGCGTAGTTTTCCCAGATGGGCGATGAGTAGGCAACAGGATCAGCATCTGAAATGGTGATTTGCATGGGCAGCGCACTGCAAACAATAACGCCATAATGCAAGTGCGCTTTTTCTTCTAATGGTGGGTAAGCCACCACCACATAGTAATGACCCAATGCCAACACTGTGATGCCCACGAGGGGTTCAAGGTGTAAAACGGGAATAAATAGGTTGCGCCAATGCATCAATTGATGGCAGTAATCAGGCATTAAAGGGACAGAAAACATCGGCGACAATCCGCGTTCGTGTTCACCAATAACCTCGCGGATCCAATGGCTTCCTAAAGCGACGCGGCTGCCATCCGCCAAGGTAAGTAGCCATGCGGTGGCACTCATACCATGGCCTGCGATACGGCATACAATACTTCTGCAGAACTGGCGCACAACAAACCATCGTCATGAAAAGACACATCGAGGACACAAGTAAATTTCATACGCATGCAAACAGGCACTTCAGAAAAACGAATAGTATGGTGCAATGGAACAAACGATAAATGATTCGCTGCCAGCCCAAATCGCTGCCCTTTTATTTGCAATAATACATAATAGCGCACGTCATTGGCGTTCATTTTCATTGATGTTGGCATCAATCGAAGGGGGTAATCATGGCCAACATGATGGATAGAATGATTTCCTTGGGTATCAAGGTCTTTATTTTCTTGAATATCAACATCTGCCACACCCATTGCCGCAACCATATCTTCTTGCGCAAGAAAAAAGCGAAATTCGGCTATACCCATGATCATATAACCAATGCTTGAAAGCTGCATTAGTTGCCTGTGCCAAGTAAGCGTTCAATGCTCTCCAGCACATCATCTTCTTGATAGGGTTTTATAAGGTAGTGATTCACCCCTGCTTGTTTTGCCCGATCGCGATGTTTTTGGGTAGCGCGTGAAGTAATCATGATGATGGGTAGCTTTAATGTTGATTCTTGTCTGCGCAAGTAAGCCGCTAGCTCTAAGCCATTCATGCGTGGCAATTCCAAATCAAGCAGCATAATATCAGGTATTTCTTGCTCAATTTTACTGATTGCCTCCACCCCATCAATTGCCAATACAGTGCGGTAGCCCTCATCTTGCATCAAACGGGACAAGGTGCGGCGAACACTAAGAGAGTCATCAACAATCATTACCGTCACTTCTTTTGCTTCATCTTCGGCATAACGACTTTCTTCGGCGACAATATGACGGGTTCGGGCTGCTTTTCTGTTCGTTTGACGAAGAATTTCAGCCACATCCAAAACACTGGCAATGCTACTGTCGTTCAAAATACTGCCGCCAGAAATACCATGAACATGCGGTACATAACGCCCCATGCTTTTGACAATTAATTCATGGCAAGCGTGGATATGTTCCACCAAAACAACGTGCTCACCTGCATCGGCACGCACAATAAGCGGCGTGTGACGGGCGAAAAACTCTGCCGTAATATGTTCTTGTTGCCCCCACAACAATGCAGCCAAATCATGAAGTGGGTATACTTTTCCTTCAAAGGCAAAGCCATTTTCTTCGCCCAAGCGTTGCAATACACCATCACCGATATTTAACACACGCAATACATCACGCGAAGGAAGTGCATAACGCTGCTTTTGTGACTCTACCAAAATAGAATGCACCGTCATTAAGGTGATGGGTAAGTGCAAACTCACTTGCAAACCACCATTGGGCGCAGCTGATAATTCCACCCGACCTTTGACCTGTGCGATGGCTTGAAACACAATATCCATGCCAAAACCACGACCTGAAACCTGTGTCGCTTTTTCGCGGGTGGTGAAACCAGGTAACATGGTCATGCGTGCCAATTCATCGTTCGTTGCTTCTTGTGCCTCGCTTAACATGCCTTTTTTAATCGCTGTGGCTTTAATGGCATCGTAATCCAAGCCCCGCCCATCATCAATGCAGGTGATTAAAATATCCGCACCAAGATGTGATACATTTAAATGAATCAGACCCGATTCAGGCTTGCCTTTGGCGATGCGGTCTTCAGTGCTTTCTATTCCGTGATCAACGGCATTACGTAAAATATGCATCAATGGATCCGCCAATTTGTTTAACACATCGGTATCCATCATTAATTCCATACCACTGCACAATAAATCAGCCCGTTTACCCGTTTTGCGTGTGGTTTGTCGTACCACACGCTGCAAGCGCATTTCCATGTTGACAAAGGGGGTCATTCTGGTCTGCAAAATGTTGTCTTGCAGCTCACCATGCAGGCGGTTATGCTGGTGCAACATGGCATCCATACCTTCTAAACTGGTTTGCATGCTGCCTGCCATGCTTCGTGAATCAGAAACCGACTCCAACAAGCGGCTCAAACCACTGTGTAATTCGTTGTATTGATCCATCTCTAAAGGGTCAAAACCACTGTGGCTATCTTTTTTTGTGCTTGCTGGCGTAGCGTCATGGGTACCACGCACCAAGGCCATGCCCCGTGCTGACATCAAAACATCCAGCTCAATGCCGTATTGGTAGGCAGAAAACTCCTGCGCCGCCAAGCCATGCGCCTGATCAATAAGGCTGGAAAATTGCTTGCGCATCTGCCCCATTAAAATGGTTATTTCACCCACATCCCGCATTAGGCTATCAACCAAAGTCATAGGCACACGCAATGATTCAGCCATCACTTGTTCGCTATCAGCTTCAGCATGTACCACTTCAGTGGTTTCTGCAATACCTTCGCTTGCAACTTTGGCAGGGGGGGCAAGCTCAGGTGCTGCGGCTACAGCGTCAGGGTTGTTCCGCAATTCACCACTTTTCATCAAAGCATGCCAATTCATCAATTGTTGAAGCACTTGGATTGCATCCGCTGGTGCATCGGCACGGCCTTGAATATGTTCAACCATCACTTCCAAACAATCGGCAACATCCATCAACACCGTCAATAAAGCTTGCGGTGGTGTTAACTTGTGTTGATAAAGGTATTCCAGAAGATCTTCGGCACGGTGGGTAAGTGTCGCAATGCCACGAAAGCCAGTGGTATTGGCTGCACCTTTAAGGGTATGGGCAACACGCTGGGTGGTGGCCAATAATTCTTGCTCGCATTGACCTGCATACATGCGTTGAATCGCAGCGGAAAAATTGGCAGCATGATCTTCTGATTCTTGAAAAAACGCCTGCAAAAGTTCAGGATGCACATCGGTTTCAGGCCTTAATGAGACATCGGCATCGCAGGCTTGCTCGGTTATGACCTTTGTTGACCCGGCGTCTTTTTCGATCTGCCACAATGATTCATCGCAAACAAATTCTACCAAATCATCGGCCGCACACGATGCAACATCAACGGTTCCTTCCAAGGTGCTTTTAAACAACATCATCCAAGCGTCAACCCGTTCCGCCCACTGCATAGCCTCATCCATGGATTCTGGATCCATCGTTGATAAATGCGCACCAAAACCAAGGCAAGCCGCCTCTAGCGTATCAAAGCCTAACATCTCTGCCATTTGGGTGGCCAATTGATTCGCCTCGTCCCAAGCATCACGGATTTTAAAGAACAAGCTATGCGAGGCATCAGGCATCGTTAGTAATTCTTGTGCGCTGCCAATGTCATCCAGCAAGATAGCCATTTCTTCTTTGAAGGCATCCAACGTTTCATGATCATCGTCGCTGGTCCAACTATCAACATCAATATCTGATTCTTTTTCATCCACCGCTGATGCTGCTACGGCATCAAGTGCAGCAGTTTTATCATTATTAACGGTGACGGTGTCGCAGGGGTTTTTTTCATTGGGCACTTCGGTCTCTTCTGCTTCAACAGTCTCTTCTGTCTCAACGGCTTCCGATGCCAATGTCATCACCAATGCCTCTAATGATTCATCAGACAAAGGCACTGCCCAACAATCATCCATCAGCAAGTCCATCAACGAGGTCAATGATTCTTCATCATCTGGCGCATGCAATACATTGCATACAAGTTGAACCCAGCCCAGCATCAGTGATCCGACCTGATGGATTTCTTCGTGCGCGACCATACTTTCGGTCAACCATGTTTCAACATTTTGCTGCACATGATCGGCCAACAGTTGTACCACCAGCGAATCAGACATTTCATTGCCATCAAGAAGATCCAGCCAATAGCCACACAAGGCTTGATGTGCAGCATCTTCACTATCATTTTCATCAATGATTTTGCTGTATTCTTCCATACATGTCGGCAACCACTCGCCTAGGCGTTCCCCGAACTGATGCAACGCAGAATTCATGGCTAATCCAGCTTAAAGGATCCCACCGAATCACGCAGTTGGGTGGAATAATTTGCCAGCTTCTCCGTTTCTGCATTTTGCTCAATGATTTTTTTCGCTGTTTGTTCTGTGGTATTACGAAGGTCTTCTGCATCCTCACGCAGAGCTTTACCTGCTGTGGCTTGGTTCTCAGCCATCAGGGCAATATTGTTGACCATCTCGGCCAACTGCGCCGTAATATCTCGCGATTCTTCCATGATTTTACCTGCATCATCAGCAAGTTGTGAGCCGGCTACCACCTGCTCAATGGTACGTGCCATGGTCTCTGATGCATCCACTGTTTCGATCTGAATATTTTTTACCAAGGTGGCGATCTGTGCTGTTGCATTACGCGAACTTTCAGCCAAGCGTTGGACTTCTTCAGCCACCACCGAGAAACCTTTACCCGCTTCGCCCGCCGCTGCTGCCTGCATGCTGGCATTAATAGAAAGCACATGGGTACGTTCTGCAATGGTATTGATGATATCGGTAATACTGCTAATTTCTTGTGAGCGTTCGCCTAGGCGTTTGATCCGCTTTTCTGTTTCATGAATAATCTCGCGAATATCATGCATACCAGAAGCTGTTTTACCCACAGTTTCACGGGCTTCTTGCACACGTTTGCTCGCCAACTGTGCGGTGGTGTTACTGGTTTCTGCGATCGATGCAATGGTCGTTTGTGTTTTTGATTCTTGCATCAATTTTTCGGCCATGTTTTGTACACCGGCACTCTCTGACTCGGCAAGCGTATTTACATCTGATGCCAATTGCTCCAAGCGATTGGAACTCTGGTCAACGTATTGTGCGACCTCGCGCACTTCTTTTAGTACTTCAGAGGTTTCTTCGGTCATCAGATTCAATGCATCGGCAACAGGGCCAATAATATCTTCGGTTACTGGCACATTTACGGTAAGGTTACGTTGACTAAGCTCGGCCACCGCATCAAGCACCTGAATGATATGTTCATTTAATAATTCAGAGGCCTCTTCTGAACTCAAAAAGTCGGCGCGCTCACTGACCAAGTGATCAATCGCATCCCCCAACGATTGAAACTCATCACCTGTGTTCATATTACAGCGGGCTGTAAAGTCGCCTGCCGCCAAACGGCGTACCGATGCTTCAATGCTTGATAATGGGGTTGTCAAAATACGGGCAAATACCAATGCCAAGCCCAAGGCTGCAATTAACACCAGTATTGCCACCGTCCATGATGCTTTTTGCAACGAGTCTTCCAACGCGGTCACGGGTGCTAGGGCTTCTTCGGTGTTCATTTGTGCCAAAATAATCCATTTTAAACCATAAACCGTCACCAGACCATAGGCTGATAATACCGATTGATTCAAGTAATTCATGTCTTCACGCACGCCTGAGTCAGTGGATAATGCCAAGCGTTTTGATTCAGATTCAAAACTTAATACACCAAAGGCCGAACCACTGCTGTTCATTTGTGTTATTTCTTGCTCATTGATTCCAGCACGTTTGGCATCTTCAATAAATGTTTCTTTATTTTCAATAATGGGGCGTATATTTGATACCAGAATACCATTTTCTGCCACCAAATAAGCCTCACCTGTTTTGCCCAAGCCAATGTCTTGCCATTGGTTATTATTGGTTAATACACGACTGATCGCAGTGTCTGACAATTGTACCATCAATACGGCAATCAACTGACCGCCCTCATCAATAATAGGGGCTGCCACAAAACTTGCCAAGGCATTGTAAGAAGGCAAATACTGTGAAAAGGGTTGCGCCATAAACCCTGCGCCATTGCCTGCTTTTTTCATTTTAGCATACAATTTGGCGATGCCACTGTTTTCCAAATAACCACCGATTAAGCGCGTACCAAAATCAAGCTCTTTAAAATCACTGTAAATAATACGATCGCTTGCAATATCCACAATAAACACATCGTAATAATTAAAATTATCCACCATGTAACGAAGGTTTTCATGCTCATTGGAATGTACATCATGGTACAAGGCATCATCTGATAGGGGGCGCGATAATCGGTTTTTTTGCCCCAAAGGATTGGGGTTTTTGGCAATGTATTGGTATTGCATCCATACTGCCGTATTGTCCAATTGATCAACCATACTGTCCGTATCAAGCGTCTTTGCACCCGGATTCTTACGGGCATATTCGGCTGCAAAGTCTGTACTGTAATACTGCCGCAAACGCTCACGTATATTAGTCATGGTGTTGCTTGGCAGTGGTTCCATTTCATAATCAGCAATGCCGTCCATGAATGTTTTGCTTGCAGAAAGAATGCCCGATGAACCAGCAAGACTCATCAAGTTGCTTTTTACGCCGTTGTAAAAATCTTCAATCTGTGTTTTTTTGGTATCACGCACCGCACTAAGCAGTGCCTTAACCTGTATTGTGGCCATTGTTGAACCGTCTTTTGTGGCACGAGAAGCCAAGAAAAAGTTAGATGCCAACACGGGTAAAATGGCCAATGCAATACCCGAAAGTAAAATTTTCTGTTTAACACTTCGGCTACCAAAAATCGATAACCAACGACTTTTTTGTGTTTCAACTTGCGCCATGATTGTATCTCCCGATCACCGTGGGTCGTTGATTACCCATTCAAACTTGTATTAGATCATAACCACTATTTATGTGGTTCTATGTGCTCTTCATTCGCCCTGCCAACCCAGAAAACATCGCTTCCATGTCCATATCCAACCATATGACATCACCCAAGATGTACGTTGCTTGAACATATTGATCCAAGGTAGTTTCCAAAGGTGATTGGGATAAAAGCTGTTTGCTATCCAAACTCAGTTTTTTGGGTAGATCGTCCATATAAAAAGCAGCCATTGCATCCCCTTTGCCGTAAACAAACAAACGGGAATTTTTAGGGCTATTCACCTGCTGATTCAACAACAAAGCAATATTGAAAACAGGCACAATATTCCCACGTATATTCACCACCCCCGAAAACCACTCGGTGGTATTCGGGACAGCATGCAAGGACGGGGAAGGATCAAGCACTTCACCAATATGACCTTCTGCAAACAATAAACCCGATGCACCAATGCGTACCGCTCGCCGATGAACCACAAGATCGCTGGCGTGATCATCAACACCATAATCATCGCTTGCCACAGGACGCATTTGCAAGACTTCCATGGGGGAGCGCATCGCGTTTATTGTTTCATTCATTCAGCATAAACCTTAAAAAGCAGACAGTTCTTTTAATACAGCTTCTTCTTCGGCTGGTTTCACGATGTAACCATCACCGCCTTGACGCATCGCCCACATTTTGTCGGCCTTCTCTTTTTTGCTGGTGACAAATATGATAGGAATATCTTTACTTGCCGCATCTTTTTTTAAGGTGCGGCAAGTACGGTAACCGTCCATATCAGGCATGATAATATCCAAGAAAATAACATCAGGCGTATCGGCCTTTACTTTTTCTAGGGCGGTAACCCCTGAGTCGGCTGTACTTACAATATAGCCAGCTTTGTTTAAAATCGCTTCAAGACTTGCACGATCTGTCGGTGAATCATCCACGACCAATACTTTACGAACCATTTTCATTCTCCTTTTGAATAAATCCTATACTCATCCACGCAACAATATCATTGGTTAAAGACATGTTCATCAAATACTTCTTTTAAGTCCATTAATGATGCAGGTTTGGTAATATAACCATCGCATTTTGCCATTTTCCCGCGTACTTTGCTAAACATCGAACCTTTGGAGCTCAGCATTATAACGGGCGTATTTGGGTACAATTGTTTGATCGTTCGGCAGGCTTCAAAACCATCCATGCCACCGGGCATCATAACATCCATAAACACCAAGTTGTATTTTTTATTGCTAACGCTACGCAAGCCCTGATTGGCATCCTCAGCCACATCAACCTCTATGCCAATGGGTCCCAATTTCAACTTCATGTCAAGACGTAATGATTGGCTGTCATCCACCACCAGTACGCAGTAGCCCTTTTCTTCATCCGTGATATTCAAGCCAGCGGCTTTTGCCGAAGAAAGCATGGTGATCATCATCGAAGCAACCGTACTAAAATTGATAGGGCGAGCCACAACTTTATTGTTTCCTGCAAAGCGAGCCAACAGTGCTTCTTCTTCTTCCCCCTTATGAATCGCCAATACGCAGGGCGTATTGTAAAGGACATCAACAAAAACTGCCAATTCTTTGCTTGATAATGATTTCACATAATCCATATTAACAAAAGCGACATGCGCTGCCCCATCTGTAACATCATGAATTAGCTTGTATCTTTTTTTGTCATCAGCTGCTCCTTTTTTTAAGAAACAATCAACAATAATTTGTTCGGATCTTCTAAAGCCAAAAATACCAACAGTAAAACGATCACTCATTTATAGTTCTCCATCATTGACACCGTTGATAAGACGCAAAGCAACACATTATCAATTGACGACCTCTTTGACTTCAATGATTTTACGCAAGGCAAAAAACAGCAACCATGTCACCAAAAAAACAAAAACAAAAACAGCAACCATACCCATCATTTGCACCAACACACGATCAGGGTTGAAAAAATCACCCGTATAAAATACGCCTGCAGCCAATGTGCCCCAAACACCCGGTAATCCATGGGCAGAAATCACCGCCGTACGATCATAAATACGCATATCATGCAAAACCAAAACCGAGAAAATAGCAACCGCACCACCAATAAAGCCTGTTAATATTGCAAACAATGGCTGCATGATCGCAGCGCCTGCAGATATGCTAACCAAACCTGCGATACATCCCAATGCAATGGATGACAAATCAAGTGTTTGGTTTACCATGTAACTCGCCATGGATGCTGCAATCATGCCAGCACAACCTGCCAGCAAGGTGTTTAACAATACATGTTCCAATGCAATTTCAGTCAGTTGATGGTTGCCGTATAATGTTGTGCCTAAAGTCAAACCGAGCCAGCCCAACCAAATAAAAATAATTGCCATGCCAGATAATGCTGTATTTGGTAAAATATTGACTTCGCGCTCGTCAGCATGCTTTTTTAAGCCAATCAATGCGGCCAGCACAATCCACCCAGCAACAGAGTGAATAACTGTGGAACCCCCAATATCAATAAAACCTTGCGCATGCAGCCATCCTTGTTCGCCCCAGACCCAGCTTCCGACCACGGCAAAGAGCAACACGAAGAACAAGGAAACCATCCAATGAATACGGTAAGAAAGGTAGCCCAACACGGCATTGCCAGAAATAAAGACAAACACTGCGGCCAAGACACTGTAAAACAGCAATGAGCCACCAATATCACCCGTAAAAAAGAACAACGAAGCGCCCCACAAGCCCGTGCTATTAACACCAAACATCAAGCCATAACCCACCATGGCAAAGAGCAATACAGCCCAAGCACTGCCCAAACTTGCTTTAAACATCACTGTATTGGCGATGGATGTATCAAGGCGAGCAAGCATGAGCAATGAAAAGCCAATCAATAATAGCATCAACAATACCGTAACAAAGCCAGTTATAATCACTTGATGGCTACCAGCAGAAGATGCAAGCTCTGCCGCTGCTATGGCGGGCGTAGATAACAACATCAATACCCAAAAGGAGGCAATAAAAACAAGAAGTTTCCGAAGGTTCATAACATTCTCCTGATAATGGGCAATGGATTGTAGTGCGATAGATTATGGTGCAATAATTTACTCATTAGCACCCTTAGCAGATTGAATCAGTGGGTTTACATTGCCACGGGTAGCTTGCTGCGTTGCCACGCCGATAAAGTAATGTTGCAATAAACGCTGACCTTGTGTTGATAGCGTCCAATCAATAAACGCCTTGGTTTTACCTTGTGGCACACCTCTGGTGGTTAAGTACAAAGGACGGGTAATGGGGTAGTCTGGATTATTCAATGAAGCTTTTTGCCCATTTACAGCAACAGAACGAACGCGCTTTGAGTCAATCAAGAGGGCTAAACTTAACACGCCAATGCCGCCAAGATCGGCGCGAACTTTGGTGATAACCACAGCATCAGGCGATACTGTTTCATGCTGAGCATAGCGTTTTCCTTGCAATACTACCTGTTTAAAAACAGAAAATGTAGCACTATCAGCAGAGACAAGGTAAAGGTGAATAGGGTAATTCCCACCACCCAGCGTGCGCCAGTTTTTAATAGTACCCGAGAAAATCCCCCTCAATTGCGCCATACTCAAATCACGCACGGGGTTATCAGCATGCACCAATACCCCCATACCATCTTTACCAATCAAGGTTGGTACAACACCCATATCAAGGTATTTTTGTTTTACAGTGCGTGCAACACCGCCAATATCAGCGCGACCATGGGCAACCCATTTTTCACCGCCAGAACTTTCCATCATCGTTTTTATAACAAGGGTATTACGGTGGTAACGGCGTGATGCAGCGTGCATATATTTGCCAATGGTTGATGAGCCGACATACAGCAGCAAGCCAGATTCTCTGGCAGCCAGAGATGTGGGCAAAAGCATGCAAGCAAAAAAAACAGTAAAAGACCATGAAAAAATACGTGAAACTAAAATATTCCCCATTATAGACTCCCCCTGTTCGCTATTTAAAAAAACAATATAAAAGCTCCTTTGGAAGAGTCAAGCAAAAGGGGGTCATTTAGGTAAGGTACGCTCATAGAAATCTGCAATCCGTTGTTCAATAAGCAGCTTTATGTCGGAATTCTATCCCTGATCAAGGGACAGTTTAAATACTATCTATACCTAAGAGAGATACAGTATTGATAAAACCTATGTTAGAGAACTGAATTTCAGAGACATCAAGCAGCGCAGCAATTTTCTTTGGAAAGAGAACGATGCTGTAATGCCCATGCTATCTTTGCGACCCACGATGGTTAGCGATAGTAAAAAAGGATAAAATAGAATGAAAAAATTTAAAATACTCTTGACCACCCTAATATGCATGATGCTTTTCAGCCAAAGTTCTTACGCAGGCAGTGAACGCTTGATATTAACGGGTTCTAGCACAGTTGCCCCATTGGCCTTAGAAATCGGCAAGCGTTTTGAACAACTGCACGCTGGCGTGCGTGTTGATGTGCAAACAGGTGGCTCTACCCGTGGTGTATTGGATGCCCGTTCTGGCACGGCAGATATTGGCATGGCATCACGCGCACTAAAAGGAACGGAACAAGATTTAACATCACACTTGATTGGTATGGATGGGATCAGTATTATCCTACACCGTAACAACCCTGTTAAAATGCTGAGTAACGCCCAAATCATTGCTATTTTCACAGGTAAAATTCGCAATTGGCAACAAGTTGGTGGTGAGAACCGCAGTATTACCGTGGTGAATAAAGCAGAAGGACACTCAACCTTGGAACTTTTCTTGCATCACTTTTCGCTCAAAAACAGCCAAATCAAGGCGGATGTAATCATTGGCGACAACCAACAAGGCATCAAGACTGTGGCAGGCAACCCCAATGCCATCGGTTATGTCTCTATTGGTACGGCTGAATATGAAGAAGCACAAGGCACGGCGATCAAACGCCTACCCATGGCAGGAATCGCGCCCACAACAGAGCAAGTTCGTTTGGGAAAATTTCCATTGTCTCGTCCATTAAACCTCATCACCAAGGGAAAGCCATCATCATTGGCGCAATCATTCATCGATTTTGCACGCTCGCCAGCAGTACGTGATTTGGTCGAAGCCCAGTTCTTTGTTGCTGTTGCCTCGCAACATTGATCGATTGTGGCAGCCATTGCTCGCTGGCATGGCTGTCCTTTGTGCGGTATTGTTATTGCTTATCGTTGCTTTTTTACTCAAAGAAGCAATACCCGCCCTGCATGATGGTGGCTGGCGATCTTTTTTTAATGATCAAAGTTGGTATCCTTTAGAAAATATGTTTGGTTTATTGCCGATGTTATGGGCATCGTTGGCAATTGTTTCTCTTGCGCTTCTGCTCGCTGCACCATTGGGACTCGCGAACGCCTTGTTTGTTCGTTTTTATGCCCCTTCTTTTTTGGTCACCCCTTACCGATTAATGCTGGCTTTGCTAGCAGGCATGCCTTCTGTGGTCTATGGTTTATGGGGATTGACGGTGATTGTTCCGATTATTGCAGCTTACCACCAGCCGGGAACCAGTGTATTGGCTGCAAGTCTTGTTTTAGCGTTGATGATTTTACCCACTGTCGCGCTGACTTGCCTGGCAGCCTTAGAAGCTGTACCAAGTTCGCTGCATGCTGGTGCGGCAGCCTTGGGGATGAGCAAACAAGGGTTATTGCTGGGGGTGATTGTGCCAGCAGCACGTTATGGTATTGGGGCAGGCATGGTGCTGGCAACGGCACGCGCCTTGGGAGAAACCATGGTGGTATTAATGGTTGCAGGCAACGTGGTGCAAACACCGCACAGTATCTTTGACCCTGTACGTGCCTTAACCGCCAATATTGCCCTTGAAATGGGCTATGCCACCGACCTCCATCGTGCTGGATTGTTTACCTCAGGCTTGATCCTGACTCTTTTGGTGTTGGTTTTGGCATGGTTTGCAGCGCGCACCATGCATAAGTATCAATATGCCTGAGCGTATGTTTACGCTGCTTATTTGGGGCGCGGCTTTGCTCGTCACGGGAGCATTGTTATGGCTGCTTGCAGATACCGTGCTACAAGGCGTAGCACACCTATCATGGGCGTTTATTGTTGATGCACCCGAACACGCAGGACGTGATGGTGGTATTGGCCCAATTTTGGTTTCGACTTTGTGTATTTTGGGCGTGGCTTTGTTGGTATCGTTACCCTTGGGTTTGGGTGCTGCTATTTGGCTGGCAGAGTTTAGCCGTCAAGGTGGTTTCTTGGGGCAAATTATTCGCTTGTCTTTGGATGTGTTGGCGGGCGTACCTTCGATTGTTTATGGCCTGTTTGGCAATGCATTCTTTAGTTTATTCTTGGGTTTTGGTTTTTCTATTCTGTCGGGAGGGCTTACGTTGGCTTGTATGATTATACCTGTTTTTATTCGCAGTTGTGAGGCTGGTTTATCGGCGATTGACCATGGTTGGCGACACGGTGCGCTGGCTTTGGGCATGAGCCGAAGCACTGCTGTTTGGTATATTTTATTACCGGCTGCTGCACCCGCTATTATCGCAGGTCTGATGCTGGGTATTGGCCGAGCTACCGCCGAAACGGCAGCACTTATTTTTACCAGTGGTTATGTTGACCGCATGCCTGAATCATGGATGGACTCTGGGCGTGCCTTGGCCGTTCATATTTATGATTTATCCATGAATGTAACTGGCGGAAATGCTGCTGCCTATGCCTCAGCATTGGTGCTGGTAACGCTGATTGTATTGCTGAATGTTTTGGCACAAGCCATGACTGACCGTTGGGTGAAGCGAAGGATTTTTTCTGCATGATAATTTGTCTATGACCATCAATAATTCAACAACAGCTTACACCCTGGGCAATATGACCTTGGGGCAAGCGTGTTGCACGCCAGTGCCGCATTTGCAAATTAAAAAATTATCCATTGCTTATGCTGGCAATACCGTCTTGGATGATGTCTCTTTGGATATTTATAAAGGTTGTATTACTGCATTGATTGGCCCTTCGGGCTGTGGTAAAACGAGCTTTTTATCCAGTCTCAATTGTTTGCTGGCATTGATTCCACAAGCCAGTGTTACAGGGCATATCTATTTTGACCGTGATGATATTATCCATGATGCTATCGATACCATGCGTTTGCGCCGTCGTATCGGCATGATTTTTCAAAAACCCAACCCTTTTCCGCTCTCTATTCGGCGCAATTTAACACTGCCACTGCGCGAACACGGTGTGCGAAATCGTTACCTATTGGCTGAAAAGGTTGAACAAGCCTTAAAAGATGTTGGTCTGTGGGACGAGGTAAAAGACCGCCTCGATGGTTCTGCGCTGGCTTTGTCTGGTGGCCAACAACAACGCTTATGTATCGCCCGTGCTTTGGTATTGGAGCCAGAAATATTACTCATGGATGAACCATGCAGCGCACTGGATCCTATCGCTTCTGGCGTGGTGGAATCGCTGATCAAACGACTGCAAGGTCGGTACACTGTGGTCATCGTTACCCATAACTTGGCACAAGCCCGCCGTGTCGCCAATTATGCGGCTTTTTTTTGGATGAAAGAACGGGTTGGTACGTTGATTGAATTTGGCCGATGCGTGAATGTCTTTGAACATCCAAGAAATCCATTGACCTTGGCCTATGTGCGTGGACAAGCAGGGTGAAGTAAGCACCCACACTGCTTTTAAGGAACGTGTACAAAAAAAGCCTAGGCGTTAATGTACCGCGATGGAGAATAAGGTATTTATTGAACTGCAACAAGCCATGTTGCGTTACCGCACAGGAAAGGTTGCTTTATCTGGCGTAAACTTGACCATTGAAAAAGGCCAATTTGTTTATCTTATTGGTGAGAGTGGTGCGGGTAAATCAACATTATTGCGTATGATTTATGGCGGTATTCGCCCTACATCAGGACAAATGTTGGTGCAAGGTGTGGATATGCGCCAAGCGAAAGAAAAACAAATTCGTTTGCTTCGCCAGCGTACAGGTGTTGTATTTCAAGACCATAAGCTATTGTTTTCACGAACGGTTTTTGAAAATGTGGCGCTTCCCTTGCGCGTGCAAGGCTGGAAGAGTGATCGTTTGGTGGCGCGCGTGGGCAAGGTTTTGGACTTTGTAGAATTAAAAGATCGATTGTGGGCGTACCCCGAAGCATTATCAGGCGGTGAACAACAACGCATTGCCATTGCACGAGCCATGATCGCCACGCCCCCCGTTATTTTGGCCGATGAACCAACAGGCAATTTGGACAATGAAACGGCCTTTCGGGTATTGAACTTGTTGCTTGCGCTCAATAAAATGGGCGCAACAGTGATTACTGCCACCCATGATTTACAATTTCTTGACTCCCACCCAGGGCGTGTATTGCGCTTGCATGAAGGTTCATTGGCGGAGGACTCTCATGCAGATAAATAATTCTCGCGTTCGTTTGCCCGGTGGTTTTAATATGCCACCGTTTGGTATTCATCAGTATTTGGCATTGATGATTGTGGCTGTGGCATTGTGGGCGATTGGCTCTGTTTGGTTGGGTTTGCAAGGCGCAAGCCAATGGGTCGGTTCGTGGCAGCAGCAGATTGCATTGCATGTGTATGTGGATACCGACAGGCAGATTGACCTTGAAGGTTTAGAGCAAGAGCTGGCTATTATTTCGGGTGTTGGGCTGGTGCAAAAAGTTAGCAAAGATGATACCTTGGAATGGATGCGGAAATGGTTGGGTGATACAGGCATGGATGCCAAAATGTTGTCAGCGACTTTACCCGTTACCTTTGTCGTCACACTGAATCAACAGCGCGGTGAATTTTCCCTGCCTGATTTGCGCGATACGGTGGGTCGCTTTTCTGCCAGTTTGAATGAAGATGAATTGCAATTGGTCAAGGTGCATGATGTATTGGAGCGGGTAAACACACTGGTTTGGTTTGCCACAGTCCTGTTGGGCATTGCCATGGCGTTGATCGTTTCTAATACCTTGCGTATGATTTTATTGGCGCGAATGGATGAAGTCCGTTTGATGCGTTTGTTGGGGGCGAAAGAATGGTTTGTGCGTATGCCATTCATCTTAGAAGGATTGGCCTTGGGTGCAGGCGCAGGCGGCCTTGCTTGGTTGATGCTCTGGCCTTTGGTGTTGGGTGTTCAAGGCTGGCTTGCTACGGCACATGTCGATGTTCAAATTTGGGGCATGTTTTTTCCCCTGTTGCTTGGTGGGGGCTTGGTTGGTGGTCTGGGTTCTGTGGTCGCCACTGCAAAGCTGGATACTGCTGGCGTAGAGGCGTGATAGCTTGTAACCTATGAACCCATGTGTTTTTAAAGAGGTGTGAATAGATGGATGTATTGAAAACCATACTGTGGGATGTTGATGGCACACTTGCTGATACTGAACGTGATGGTCATCGGGTGGCGTTTAACACAGCTTTTGAAAAGGCTGGATTGCAACGTCGCTGGGATGAGCTTTGTTATGGTGACTTATTGAAAGTTACCGGTGGCAAAGAACGCATTCGTTGTGACATTCAACAAGGTGGCATGCCGCCATTAAGTGATGCTGATATTGTCGCGTTGCATGCAGACAAAACAGTTTGCTACCAAGCATTAATCGCTGAAGGGCGTATTCCACTGCGTCCCGGTGTGCGCCGTTTATTGGAAGAAGTTCGAGACGCGGGAATCATTCAGGGTGTCGCAACTACAACCACGCCTGCGGCACTGCATGCATTGATTGAGCACTGTTTGGGGCATGAGTGGTTTGATATTTTTGCGGTTTTGGCTGCGGGAGATATTGTAGCCAATAAAAAACCTGCGCCTGATGTTTATACCTATGCACTGAATCAACTCGGGGCAGACCCTAACGCTACGTTGGCCATGGAAGACTCTGAAAATGGCACATTGTCTGCCAAAGCTGCGGGACTGCGTTGTGTTGTTACCGTGAATGCTTATACAAAAAAACAAAACTTTAGCGATGCAGATTTGGTGGTCTCTGAATTGGGTGATAAGACAAATATTCAGGTATTGGCCAACCCCCACCAATTGAACAACCTTTCACAGGTTCGGCTGCACCATCTTCAAGCATTGTTTGATCCAAGCATTGTTTAATCTAATCAACAGTAAAACAACAACACACCATGCTATTTAATCAATACCATATTTCTGACGACATCAAAAAGAACTTGGCGCGCCTTGGTTTTAAGCGGCCTACTGATATTCAGTTCAAAGCCATCCCTTCGATCATGAATGGTGAAGATGTACTCGCCATTGCGCAAACGGGAACGGGAAAGACTGCTGCTTTTGCAATACCCGTGGTGGATAAAATCCATCGTTTCAAAACCAGCAAACGCTCCTACGGTATCAAATGTATTGTGATGGTTCCGACCCGTGAGCTGGCCTTGCAGATTGGTACGGTGTTTAAAGATATTGCTGTGCATACGCGGGTAAAGGTTTTCGCCCTGCATGGCGGGGTAGACCAAGATAATCAAATCGCCAAATTACAAGATGGTATTGATGTGTTGATTGCCACGCCGGGACGTATGTTTGACCTTATTCACCAACAAGAAATTCGCCTTGATGGTGTCTCAACGCTGGTGTTGGACGAAGCAGATCATATGCTTGACTTGGGATTTATTGAAGACATTAAAACCATCAAAAAAATGCTGAAGAATCGTCATCAAACGCTTTTCTTTTCAGCCACGATCAGTGATTCAATCAAGAAGTTGGCCTATTCACAAGTCAAAAGTGCGGCTATTCGCATTCAAGTGTCGCCTAAAGATCGGGTCTCAAAAAACATCATGCACGCTGTCGCTTTTGTTGCGATGGATGACAAACGATTTTTTCTTGCGCGTTTTATTCAGGATCACCCAAAAGAAAAAATTATTGTTTTTGTGCGGACACGGATTCGTGCCGAGCGGGTGGTCAAAGCGATGGCGCGGGTTGATATTGCCACTGAAAGTATCCACGGTGATAAAGAGCAAGTGGCACGGGAAAAAACCATGCAGCGTTTTCACACGGGTGATTGCCGTATTCTTATTGCCACAGATGTAAGTGCGCGTGGCATTGATGTGCCGAATATTGCTTATGTTATTAATTATGATATTCCCGAAAAAACAGAGAATTATATTCACCGTGTTGGGCGTACAGGGCGTGGTGTGAACAAAGGCGAAGCTGTGTCTCTTTGCAGCGAAGAAGAAAAGCCATTGCTTCAGGCTATTGAGTCGTTTTTGGGGCGGGCTATTCACGTTATCACTGTTGGTGAAAAAGGCGCGCATGAAATTATCAATGAGCCAAAAAATATATCAATAGACGACCTTAAAGAATTGGTTCAAGCGCATGATCTGTGGCTGGAAAGTCAACGAAAGAAAAAAAAGAAAAACAGGCATTGAGTGATTTGGCTATTGACAGATTTTAATGATGCTCTATTGTGCACCGCCTTATTCCGAGTGCGGCTTGCCAATACTCGGTGTTTTTTTATACCTGCTTAAAATTGAGGATTGTATACTGTGGCAAACCATGCATCAGCACTAAAACGTGCACGTCAAGACGAAAAAAAGCGGGGCGATCACCGTGGACAGCGCTCAGAAATGCGCACTGCTATCAAAAAAGTTCAAATGGCTGTGGCTGATGGTGATAAAGATAACGCCAACGCACTGCTAAAAAGTGCTATTTCAAAATTGGATAAAGCGGGGCGTAAAGGCTTGATTCATAGCAAGCAGGCATCGCGTAGTGCTTCTCGCTTAAATACCTCCATTAAGAATATGGCTTAAATTAGATTTTAACGGTTATTTCGTGCGCGTCCCTAAGATCATAACCACGAATAGACGCGAATAAACACCAATAGGTTATTTCGTACGCGTTCCTAAGATCCCTTTCTAGGAGGGGCTCTTTTTTTTGAAATCTATACAATAAAAATCCAGGGGTTGCCATGCTGTTACGAAGTCTTATTGCAATCGCTGTGTTGCTGGTGATGACACCAGAAAACACAGCTACTGCCGCAGGGGTAACGACCAATAAATTGGCGAATCGTTTTATTGCATTGGATCGAAATGGTGATGGTGTATCATTTGCTGAGTTTATGACCATGATTGAATCGCGTGCGCGCCGTGAATACAAAGAAATGGATGGCAATGGCGATGGGCGGGTAAGTCGTTATGAATACAAGCGTTTCTGGAGCGCGCGCAAGGCGCAGTATTACCGCATTAAGCGATGATGGAATAAATACTTGAACTCATCAAGTTTAACGCTAGGTTGCGCCGTCCTTACTTGCCGGCATAGCTCAGTTGGTAGAGCAGCTGATTTGTAATCAGCAGGCCACGGGTTCGAATCCTGTTGCCGGCTCCATTTTTTATTTGTTTGGTTTAAAATAAAAAATGGGTTGCATGATAAATAGATAAAAAGTTGATTGGTATGGAGAGATTCCCGAGTGGCTAAAGGGGGCAGACTGTAAATCTGCTGGCTACGCCTACGTTGGTTCGAATCCAGCTCTCTCCACCACTTATCAGAACGATTCTACCTCACCTTTAAACGTGAAGGGTGATTGTTCTTGTTTGCGGGTGTGGTTCAATGGTAGAACTCCAGCCTTCCAAGCTGGAAGCGCGGGTTCGATTCCCGCCACCCGCTCCAGTCTTCTAATTTGGCCCAGGTAGCTCAGTGGTAGAGCACATCCTTGGTAAGGATGAGGTCGCGGGTCCAATTCCCGCTCTGGGCTCCATGTCGTTGTTGCGTATCACCGATCATCATCTTTTATGATGCGCTGTTTCAAAAGCTTGAAAACGGAGAGGTTTATGTCAAAAGAAAAATTTGAACGTACCAAGCCGCACGTCAACATTGGCACAATTGGCCATGTTGATCACGGCAAAACAACATTGACGGCTGCCATAACCAAGGTGTTGTCTGAAGAAGGCAAGGCAGAATTTAAAGATTATGCAGATATTGATGGCGCACCCGAAGAACGCGCCCGTGGCATCACCATCGCTACAGCACACGTTGAATACGAAACCGATGCCCGTCACTATGCCCATGTGGATTGCCCCGGTCAT
>JAUZQQ010000040.1 GCA_030950905.1 Mariprofundaceae bacterium | reverse complement strand
CAGTGCTATGGCGCAAATCAAGGCGAAGGGTTATGCAAATAAATATGTCGGACAGGGTGAAATATGGTTAATTGGCATGAGCTTTAATAGCGTGGAACGTAATATTGTCGATTTTGAGTGCGTGAAGGTGTAGGCCATGGTTCAATAGAAATTACGGTGACAGTTGTTAATGGATACTTTGAATGCAAATAGCCTATCATTTGTGGTTTGCATCAAAAATGAGGTTGAAAATGAAAAAATCTATTTATCTTTTTATTATATGGGTATATTTTTTACCTGTCAATATTACTTTGGCAGAAGAGTATCAACAATCCAGCGTCGGTGCCAGCGATGACTGCACCGATATTTCGGTTGATTTTAAGGCATCTTCTAACTTGACGCAGAAAGAAAGAATCGCATTGATGGATGAGGCACTTACCTTATCGCTTAACAAATATGAACGCTGTCAGAATACTGAACGTATATCGACTTTAAATAAATCTTCTGCCAAAAGCGCAAGTTCAGAAGGTGAAGGCAATCAAGCGATAGCAAGTAAAGCAAGCGCGATGATGACGGGAACAGAGCCTGCTGCCGAACAGCAAGAGCGGAAAGGGTCTGAGCAAAAGACTGAAAACAAAACACCTACAATAAAGGGGGAAACAGGAACAGACTCGAATGATAAGGTTCTGGGCAACGGTAAAGTCCCTGATGATATTCCGCCCGTGAATAATGACAGTATACTTGAAGAACAAATTCGTAGGGCTGCAATGAATGAGACAGACCCCGTGATTAAAGAAAAGCTGTGGAATGAATACCGACGGTACAAGGGCTTACCCGCTGTTCAGCAAACAAAAAAACAATAGGATGAAGATGATTATTTTTGTTAGAAAAACCATGGCATATGTATTGATCGCTGCATTTCTTTTAACGGGCTGCGCATCAGGCATTGGTGGTTCATCACCGGTACATGTTGGCCCATCTGCCTCTTCAGCTTATGAGAAAAAGGATGGCCAAAAGCGTGATAAGATTATCGTGCAAGCAAGCAAGCTGGATATAATCATCCCCGCCTTTGATGCCAACCTTCCCAAAGATTCAGCCGATTACAAAAAAGCAGGGGTATGGCCTGAGCTTAGGCGTGCCGAGTCCGTTCGTTTTGCCTACAAAATGAAGTTAGCTCTGGAAAAAACAGGAAAGTTTGGTGCTGTGCGCGTCATGCCAGATGTCACTGCCACGGCTGATCTTTATGTCATAGGAACAATAAAAAAATCCAATGGTGAAGAAGTGGCTATTAATCTTAAGGTGTATGATATTGGTGGCAAAAAGTGGTTCAATGCCTCGTTTGATCACACGGTGAAAGCTGACTTTTATAACAATATTCGAAACAAGGGAAAAGATGCCTATGCCCCCGTGTTTGAAAAAGCCGCAGCAAAGATGGTTAAAAAGCTTCAACAAAAGAAAAACAAAGAACTCGCGCAATTACAGCAACTAACCAACATTCGTTTTGGTGCAAATTTTTCTGAAGAGACCTTTGCCCAGTATATGAAGAAAAAGAATGGTAAAATATCATTGATTTCTTACCCAGCAGACAATGATCCTATGCTTCAACGGCTGAAGGGGATTCGGGTTCGGGATCAAATGTTTGTCGATCGTATGCAAGCACATTACCAACAGTTTAATCAAAAGATGGATGAAGGTTATAAAATCTGGCAAAAGCAGAGTTTTGAAGAGACGAAGGCTGCGAAGGAGGCCTCCAAAGAAGCCTTGGGGAAAACTTTGGCGGGTATTGGTTTGATTGCACTGGGTGTTTTCTCTGCCATTGCAGGTTCTGGTTCCAACAGCATTGGTAGCCAAACCGCTAGCACCACAGGCGCTATTGTTGCAGGTCAGATTGGTATTGGCATGCTTGGGGCTGGTGCAAAAAAGAGAGAGGAGGCAAAGTTCCACCGTGATGCCTTGGATGAATTGGGTCAATCTGTTGATGCTGAGATAGCCCCTCAAGTGGTTGAATTTGAAAAAACATCCAAAAAACTGACGGGCAATGCCAAAGAACAATTTGCGCAATGGCGCATATTTCTTAAAAAAATATATGCGCAGGAAGCGACACCTGATGTTCAACTCTAAATTTGGCTGCAAGCGGTAACTGGGCATTGTATGCTTGAAGAAAAAATAAAACAAGCCAATGAAGCAAGCAACAAACAGTGGAAATACCGTCTGCTGATGCTTACAGCAGGGCTGCTGGTTGGCGTGACTATTACGGTGTTGGTTGTGTGGTATGGTTCTGTGCTGTCACTCTCTGGCTTACAACCTGTTGCGCAGAAAGAGAATTTAACGGTTGTTAGGGGCGATCCGTTGGGTAAAAATCCACCAGAAATCAATCCATCAAAACTTCGTCAATCATTCATTGACCGCTTGCAAAATTATGAAAACAATCTTGAAACAACCCTTTCTAAGGCCAACCTTGATGCGTGGAACCCAGCAGCAAAAGCGCGGATAAAAAGCCTCAAGGCCGCAGCCATTGCCGCTTTCACCAAGGCAGATTATAGCACGGCAATAGATCAGATGGGGCAGTTAGAAGCAACAGGGCGTGAAATCATCAGCCTCTGGAATACATCCTTTTCTGATGTTATGGCAGCCGGTCAAAAAGCATTGGATAAAGATGATGCTGTTCGCGGAAAGCTTTATAGTGCAAAAGCCTTAATGATCAAACCCAACAACCAACAGGCACAGGCACTCGCCCATAAGTTTGATGTTTTGCCTGCACTTCTGGCTTTGATAAAAAAGGCAGATATTGCACGCATCGAGAACCGAGCAAAAAAAGAACGGCATTGGCTTGACCAGGCTCTAAAGCTTGCGCCAGAGCGAGAAGCATTGAAGCAACGTCGGGATGTTTTGGCTAAAAGCATCAAAGAAAAAAGAGTATCTGCACTGCTTGCACATGCTTTGTTGGCAGTAAAAAAGAATGATTTTAATGCCGCCTCTCGCTACTACAACAAAGCCAAGGCGATAGACCCTAACCGTATGGGACTTCGAGCTGTGGGCGAGAAGATTGCCAAAGCATCCGACGCGCTGCGGCTGAAGCAAGTAAAAGCAGAAGCCCGCCAGTCAATTTCTATGGATCATTGGCGAGAGGCAAAGAAAATCTACAAAAAAGCGACACAACACTACCCGCAGGATCGCGAAATCCGTGATGGTCTGGCGTTGGCAAACAAGTTGCTGGCTTTGCAAACAAGAATCGCCAAACACCTTCAGCAAAGCACTCGCCTTGCTTCGGAGAATGTCTTTGCCCAAGCTCAGGTGGCACTGATTCAAGCAGGTGCGCTCTCAAGTAACAGTCCAGCATTGGCTAAAAAAGCACTAAAATTAAAAGAGTTATTGCGCAAGGTAAAGATAAAAATCCCAGTGTTGGTCACATCTGACAATCAAACCTATATTCTGGTTAAAGGCGTTGGAAAAGTGGGTTTTACAGCGGCGCACACCATTCAGCTAAAGCCTGGAGATTACACCTTTGAGGGAAGCCGAACAGGGTATAAGTCAACATGGGTTCAAGTGCATATTCCTATTGGTGGGAAATCTGTTGACGTTGAGGTTATCTGCGATGAACGCATCTGAATTGGATGTGCCAAAGGGGAAAATCCCGCATGCAGCGCGAATCAATGCCGAGCTATTGCGTGCCAAGAAACGGCAGAGAACACTATACCTTTGGCTGGCTTTGACGTTGATGGCGGCGCTACTGTTTATTTTTGCTATGGTTGTTTTCTCAAAAGCCACCATGATTGAAGTAAAACCAGAAGCGGCAAAGAATCAGGCTGAAATAACACTGCTCAATAATGTGGGCATGATGATAGGTCATGCTGTTTATGCTTTAACGGGGAAGCCGAGCATTGAAGTCTCGTCACCAGGGTTTAAAACGCAGCGGAAAACCATTAAAAACCAAGAGATGGGAACGATCATCACCATTGAACTGATGCCACTTCCCGCACAGCTTCATATTAAAACAGAACCAAAAACGGACAACACCCAATGGTTGATCAATGGAACCTTGTTGATGCTGGGTTCGACGCTTGAAAAAGAGCTTGCAGCAGGGCAATACCTTCTTGAGGTTAATAGCCCCTATTATCAGCAGACAAAGCTGCCGCTTAGCTTGCAGCGCGGCCAAGTTTTTGAGCATACGGTGAATATGAAAGCGCTTGATGGCAGCATTCATATCAAGACAGTGCCGACAGGCGCAAGCATTCAAATTGATGGGCAGCAGGTCGGTGTTTCTCCTTTAACTTTGGCCAAGCGTGGTGGTCGTTACGATCTTGAAATTAGATACAAAGATTACCAAACTATCAACGAATCTGTTGAAATTATCCGCATACATAAGAACGTGGAAAGGAATTATAGATTACTGAGGAAACAGGCTCGGCTGTTTGTTGATGTTTCACCCAAAGGGGGTAAGAAGCAGCGGACTTCAGCCTCGCCAAAATCAAAACACCATCACGCCTTTCAGGCACAAGCCAAAAAGGTCAAGCTATCGACCCATCGTGCGGCAACATTAGCCAAAGCCCCCGAAAACACCACAAACATAATGGGCATCAAACTCAAGCTGTTTCACCCCAATGAAACATTCACCATGGGTGCACCCCGCTCTGAAATAGGCCAACGCGCCAATGAATTTTTACGACAAGTGCAACTTAATAGAGCCTTTTATATCGCCACCCATGAAGTTACACGGGCAGAATACGGACGCTTTAAAGCAGTCGCTGGAAACCCAAACTTTCCCATGACTGCCATCAGTTGGATCAAAGCCGCGCAGTATTGCAACTGGCTGAGTAAGCAGGAGAATCTACCACCGTTTTATCAACTTCGTGATGGACGCTTGCAAGGCTTTAATGCCGCATCAAACGGTTATCGCCTACCCACTGAATCTGAATGGGAGTGGCTCGCCAGAAAAGCTTCAAAAAAGAATCAAACCCGCTTTACTTGGGGTGATAGCAGGGTGATTCCTAAAAAATCTGGCAATCTTGCAGATGAAGATGCAAAAGGTAACGTGGCGCGTTATGTTTCTGGTTATTCTGATGGATTTGCTGGCGTAGCTCCTGTTGGCAGTTACCCTGCTGAAGTGACTGGCTTGTATGATATGACTGGCAATGTCAGTGAATGGGTTCATGATGTTTATGTATTGCTTGCTGATCCCAAACACCGTCAACCAAGCAACCCAATGGGCTTAAGCCGTGGTGGTTCACACACGGTAAAAGGCTCGAACTGGCGTTCAGCCAGCGTTACAGAACTTCGCGCCTCTTGTCGGGAAGGTGAAAAATCAGGTCGTGATGATATTGGTTTTAGGGTTGCCCGGTATTTAACCCCCGTTCCTTGAAGGAGAACCCATGTTTAAAAATAAAACACCAGGAAAACGTATGAAAATTCTTGTTTTTTTCATTGCTGTTATGGCACTGGGCGCGGCTGTGTTGGCAGCTCCTACAGGGACGCGCTCTATTTTGCTCAATTCACCGGCCAGCTTTCCGTTGGATATTTGATGTCTGATATGATTAAAAGCCTGATCGCACTCATTTTTAGTGCCGTTTCCGTACACCTTGCCTATATTGGCTACATTCGACCTCAGGCTGCTTTGATCATGACGCATGCAAAAGAGCTCGGGCAATCTGCACCACGTGATCTTTTGGTTATTCTAAAAGATTATGAGCAGGAACTGTGTATTATTCTTATGCTGTGGGCAGGTTTTCTGATTATCAGTAAATGCTTGGAGATTCTTAAAAACCGTTACCTGTTTCATGTTGATTTACTGGAGGGTGATCGTGAAGAGGAAAAGGAGGAGGATTTAAAAACAGTGTTGTCCAACCTTGAATCCTTACCGGCCAAAACAAGTGAAACACCGCTGGTGGTCGCGCTAATGGCGAGCCTGCGCCGCTATTTGATCACCCGTGATGTGCAAGACACATCGGATGCGGTGGAATCCAGCATCGAAGCTTTGGCGATTCGTCAAGAAGCAAGCAATTCCATGGTTCGTTATTTAATTTGGGCAATTCCATCCATTGGTTTTATTGGTACAGTGCGGGGCATAGGCGGTGCATTGGCACAGGCAGACCAGGCATTGGCAGGAGATATCACAGGCATGACCAACAGTTTGGGGTTGGCTTTTAACTCAACATTGGTTGCTTTGATTATCAGTATTGTGTTGATGTTTTTACTGCATCAATTGTTGCGTTTGCAAGATGGGCTGGTGGTAGATACACAATCCTACTGTGAAAAGTTTCTGTTGAAACGCATTTCCGAGCGTTAGGTATACCCTGAAACGGCGCAGAAATATGGAAGGCTTTAATATTGCCTTTCTGGACATCATGGCCTCTGGCTTGGGTGCGATTATTTTGGTGTTAATTATCGTTAAGCAAGATGTGGATAAATCGTCCCCCGAAGTTGCGCTGTTACAAGCCGACCTTGCCAAGGTTCAAGCACAAGACAAGCAACTAAAAAAGTCCCTGTCTGAATCTTCTGATTCTGCTTTGGATGTCCTATCAAAAATGACCAAGATTCAGGCTGCAACGGCTGCCGTAAAAGCCGAAATATTGCGCAAGAATAAAGAATTAGCACAACAAAATCTTGCTGTATCATCCATCAAAGACACGATTGAAAAATCCCCCATTGCACGTCAAGATGATGTGCTAAAAACCGATGCGGGTGGCGAAGAAAATTATATCATGGGGTTAAAGGTTGAAGGTCGAAAGATTCTTTTGCTGCTCGATAGCAGCGCGTCCATGACCGATGAAAAGCTAATCAATATTATACGACGAAAAAACAGCAGTCAGAAGGAAAAAAAGAGGGGTCCAAAATGGCAGCGAAGCAAACGTATTGTTCGTTGGCTTCTTGCCCGTTCGCCCAAGTCCAGTAAAATCGCAGTGGTGGCATACAACCACAAAAGCAAACTTCTTGGCGCAGCAAGCTGGGTGAACAGTCGTGATGCAAGCAGCATCAAAAAAATCACCCGTGATCTTGATCGCTTGGTGCCGACTGGGGCAACCAATTTACAGCGTGGACTGCAAAAGGTACGCGCACTTCAGCCAACAGATGTTTATGTAATCACCGATGGTCTGCCAACCGCTGGGGAGTCTGGTTTTAGCCGTTTGAATCCATTTTCTTCTTGCGGTGGATTACTGGGACGCGCCAATACTATTTCAGGCGCATGCCGCATCAAATTGTTTCAGCAAACCCTGCGTGAGAGTGCGCCAGGGCGAGGTATCAAGGTTAATATTATTCTGTTGCCCCTCGAAGGTGATCCGCAAGCCTCGTCGCAATATTGGGCTTGGTCTTCGGCAACGGGTGGGCTACTCATCAGTCCAGCAGAGCAATGGCCATGAAGCGGCGTGGCCCTCGGCAAGAAATTAGCATTTTCACACTTTCATTCCTCGATATTATCTCTTCGGCATTTGCCGCAGTGGTGCTTTTGGTGTTGTTGTCCAAACCATTGCCCGATAATGACACAAACAATACAGGCCATGCAGAGCAATTATTGCATGCGGTGATAAGCGCACAAGGAAGTGTCGCTGATTCCAGCGAAAAACTGGATAAACAACAGCAAGATCTGAGACGCTTACAAGAGATGCGTGGATTGATGCAATCATCAGAATCAAAAGCCAAACAGCAGCTTGATGATGCCAGCCTACAACTTGAACGCCTAAATGGTCAGTTAGAAGGGCTTTCTCTTGTTCAATCATCTCTAGAACGTGCTGCCATTCGACCAAGCTCAGCAACAAAAAGGGATGTGGAAGTGGGCGGTATTCCTGTTGATAGTGACTATATTATCTTTATTGTTGATACCTCAGGAAGCATGCAAAGCATCTGGGGACGTGTATCAAAAGAGGTTATCAACGTCTTAAAAATCCACCCCAAAGTGAAGGGATTTCAGATCATGAATGATAATGGCATTCATTTGATTTCAAGTTATTCAGGCAAATGGATTGCCGATACCCCACAGCGACGAAAAGGCGTTATGAAAGTCTTTTATGCATGGAAAAGTGCTTCAAACAGCAGTCCTGTTGAAGGCATTGAAGTGGCATTGAAACGGTATGCCAAGGCGAATATCTCACTCTCTATCTATATTTTTGGCGATGATTATAGTGGTTCATCCTATGATGATGTCATTAAAAAAATAACGCGCATGAACCGCAATAGGTTCAATGGCAAAAGACTGGCTAAAATTCATGCCATTGGTTTTATGTCCAACTATGCAAGCAATCGTTTTTCTATTTTGATGCGCGAACTCACCAAGCAAAATGGCGGAACTTTTTTAGCTTTACCTCAATAGTGGTATTGTTTATTCATGGTGCTGCGTTAGATTCGG
>JAUZQQ010000004.1 GCA_030950905.1 Mariprofundaceae bacterium | reverse complement strand
CCAAGCATTAACAGTGCCTTTACCTTTCGAGACAGCTTGTTTAATAGCGATGTTATGATTCTACGCTTGGCGGGGTGTGCTGCTATTGAGGGCAAGGGTTAAGCATCGTTGTGCAAGACAATAAAATGAGATAAACTTTTTCGGATGCTGCCAATTATTTCGCTAAAAATCGCGTCGCTTCAATGTTTAACGTATTGCGGATCAATACACGGCGATAGGCTGATTTTGCTTTTTCTGTAACACCTTGCCAAGCATAAGCGCGTGCTAAATAGATCAATACCGTGGTATCGGTGGGGTAATGGGCAGCAATATTTTGAGCATGGACTTGTAGCTGTTTCCATTGTCTTAACCCTTCTTCGCAAATCATTAAGCGAATGTGTGCGGTATAATCATAGGGTGATTGATCCAACACTTGCAATAAATATTTCCGTGCTTCACGCCAACGCTGCTGCGCTAACAAGGGTAATGCGATGCCCAGCCGCGCATCAACAGATCGCTGATTCCGCTTCAATGCGCGACCGTAAGCACGAATGGCATCATTATAATTACCTTGTAAATAATTTAACCAGCCGTAACGCAACAAAGCGAATTCACTCGCTTCACCACTGCTCATCTCTGGTACCATCAATGCCGCAGCTTGTTCGTAATGACCGTTGGCCTCCAGTGCATAAGAGGCTGCCCAACGATTTTCCACCTTTTCTGCAAGGGCTAATCCATTACAGCAACATAGCATCATGCATAAACTTATCATACGAAACATAGAGAATTCCTTGATTACCATTGTGTGGATAAATCAATATAAACAAAACGACTGCTGTAGCTATTGGCAATGGTGTTATCAAGGTAACGCTCTTCGCCTGCCAATACCATCAAATGCGTGGTATCCGTCAGGTTCCATGTTAGCCCTAGCGAAGCTGAACCACGCTGAACATCAGCAAGATTGTAAACCGCTGCCGCATCGCCATCGACAGCAAAAATACGCTCGCCAGCCAAAATTCCCGCCTGAAGTTTATACAAATGTAAGCTATTGCTTGGTGCAAACCAATGCGTCCATTTCAATTCTGCGCCCGCTGTCTTGCTTTTGTTTTGTGCGCGTAGTGGATTAGAGGTATCAATCAGATAAGCGCGCAACTGCGCCCAATCGGCCAAGTCATTAAAGCCAAACCCCAATGTTGGTGTGTATTGGTTAATCGTCAGGTTATTTTTATAACTTGAGTGGGCAAAACCAATGTCCATATAAAAGTTTTTGGCATAATTCATAAATGCCAGTTGTGGTGCGATTATTTTGACACCATCACTATTACCTGTGACATCATTATTGCTGATATAATGACCATCCAAACGCAGCATTAATTTTCCTGGCAAACCATCGACATGAAGGTTGTAACGAACACTGGCAAAGTAGGATTGCTGATTGATGGTTGGAGCAAGCTTGTATTTGACAGTGGTGCTATTGACAGCCAGTGAAAATCCCCCTTGATCCAAGTAATCAGCCGCGATAATAATGCCAGCATTGGTGATACTGTCACGCTTTATGGACTTGTTGTAGCTGCCATATTCCCCCTGAAGATCCGCTTTTATGGTCCAGTCACTGTCTTCTGCCATAGCCGAAGAAGTGCTGAAGCCGAGCAGCAGCATACAGCCTATCATAGACCAAGATTTTTTCATGTTACAATACATTATTCACCTGTCTTTTTATCATTCATCATAACTTCCCACGATGGAATGCCACCATCACCTTGTTGACCATAACGCTGTAACTGTGCCGTCAACGTATAATCGGAACATTGAAGGTGTACAACGGTAAAACCAATGCTTGGCATCAACGTGATTACGCTGCGAGCGTGCCAACCATCGCCAAACAACATGGCCAAATGGTGTTCTCCTTCTTGCACCCAGCTATCGTCCTGCCATTGGCGACTATAATGACTGCTTAGACCTTCACCCAATGGATAATAACTATGGGCTAACAACGACTGTATAAAATCCATTGGCATCAACGCCATCGGTGGTTGATCCGACCAATGCATCACCCCTTCATTCAATGGCATAAGCCCCATCGCCAAGACAATAGCATCGAGTAACTTATCTTCTGGCCCTTGACGATCATAAAAAACGAGCAAATCAGGCTGATCCATAAATGCCGCACTTGCGCCACTATTACTGCGCAAACGAAACTCACCATCAAGTGTTAAAACAACCGTTAGTGTTGCACTGTATTGTTTATTTCCACACACAACATCAAAAACAAAATTTCGTCCCACCCGAAGATCCAAACTTGAGCGCAATGCTGCATCGGTTTTGGGCAGCATGACCATCATGCCCTCTTTGGGTCGTGCATGCAATTGAAACGAATCATCCGTTGATGCCTGTTTGCGAAGCAAAACAGCGTGCAAATGAAAAGGGTAAGTCATCGAGCCGAGTGTTGGTTGAGCCTGCACGTGCAGATGGACATGGGGCTGTGGCGAACGCCCTGAACTGCCACACTTTGCCAGTGTATCACCAACATGCACATAAGAACCATTTAAAACCAATACACTGCCCTGTTGTAAATGAGCCAACAACACATGCAAACCATTCGCCATGCGAATGATAATATAATTACCCCAATTATGGTGCGTATCAACATGACCGGGGGCATTATCTGGCAGTCTATTTTCTGCGGCAATGACATAACCTGTAGCGGGTGCTAACAATGGCAAACCAAAACAGTAATAATCATTTAATTGCAAACCATCATTGGCAAAGCTTTTACCTTGCTCGGTAATATAAAAATCCAAAGCATACTGCCAAGGTGGGCGGTGGGTATGTGTGCCATCAAAGCCTTGGTAAACCGTCCAGCGACCATAAAAAGGCAGTGATAGTGGTGTGCTGCCATATTCTCCATGACGCACCTGAGCCAATCGCGAACGCTCATAACTTTTTTCAGGCAGTGCTGGTGCATCCAGTAACAGTTGTAGCTGCGGTGATGTAGGGCGTTTTTTTAGCGCAAGTAATACAATCAACGTGGTCACTAAAAAAGGCACTGTCATCACAGGAAGCCCATAGACCAACATCAAGGTCTCTGTTGCCGCCGTGATCAATGCAGCCAAAACTGAACCAACCATCGCCAAGACAAAGCTCTGTTTATCAGGAACGGTAAAAATTCCACCGAGTGCAATGGCAGTAAGAATAAAATTAAAGCCATTCCAGTTCATTAAATCTGAATACGGGCTTCCTGATAATAGGGTGTAGGTACTAAACCCCAAGGCAAAACCCATCACTGCCAACAACGCAAGATAACGCGATGTAATCAACAAACCAATAAACATCAACAGCCCCGGTATAGGGTGGGGCGTAAAAAATGATGAGCCCAATGCCGTTAAAAACTGATCCACCCACGGCGTAAACACAATATTATGCGGCATCATCGGCACCAAATATCGACTCAATGTGCCGTAGCTGTGGGCTGCCAATGAGGTGGTTAATGCCACCAAAACAAAGGGCAAACTAAGCACGGGAAGATGATCAAGTCGCCACAACATATCAACCAGTGCTACCGTGGCAAAAACAGCCATGATAGCACCCAGCACAATCAATACAGCAAGGTAAATATCCAGTTGATAATAGGCTCCAAGTGATAGACCAACCAACAGGCTATTGTAGACATGAAGCCCACTTTCAAGATGATTAAATCGCAATACCTTCGCTGTTGCCATGCCCACCAACGCCGCGATCAGACCACTCATGCCAGCATTCGGAAACCAAAATGTTGCCAACAAAAAGGCAGCACCAATCCAAGGCCGTTCAGCAAAAAGAATTGAGGCATAAGAGCGCAGCAAGCCAGCGAGCATATCAGTAAAGATATTGTGTTTAATCATGAAAGCCGATACTTGCACACATCAAAGCCTACAATGCAATTAATCTTGTTGATCAACAAAGGGTTGTTGCAGGTGTTCGGGTACACGCTCTGGTGCAGTCACCACCGCAAGGTCTTCTGCCTCGCGCACGATACTGACCGCTTTGTTGCAATCAATCATCACCACATTAGGGCGATACTCAATAAACTGCATCCATTGGGTATTGTTGTATGCGCCCACGGGGCTAAAAACCAACGCATCACCAATAGCGGTTGGGGGTAGCATGATACTCGCCCGCATGACATCAATATTCATGCACAAAGGGCCGTAAATAATAGTTTCTTCAGCAATACCTTCCAAGGGTTGAATGGGAACAACTTTATGATTGTACCAAAAACCTGTAAACATTACATTCACACCTGCGTCAATCACAATCGAACGACGACCATCAGGCAATCGTTTGTTGGCAACCACCGATGTTACGAGCACCTCAGCATCATCAACGATGCTGCGTCCACTCTCCATAATCAAACGCGGTTTTTCTTTGCCTTGAGCCAAACGATCATGGGTAGCTTGATGCAGCGCATCACAAATAATTTCAGCGTATTGATCCATGCTCGGCACTACCTGTTCAGGGGGTAAATAACTACCTTGCAAGGCATTGAGTGATGCAAAGCCACCACCAATATCAATACTTTCAATCAGACAACCCGTTTGTGTTTCAACTTGGGTCATAAATGCGCACATAATATTAATTTGTGCGCCATAAGCACGAGGGTCAATCACAAATGTTCCCAAATGGCTATGCAGACCGCGCAATTGCAGTGAAGTACTATCACCAATAGCCCGCGCTGCATCCATCGCCTGCCCTGATTCTATGTTAAAGCCAAAACGAGTCCAAGGCTCAGTATAACCCGTATCAAAATTTAACCGAATGGTCACATCAACAACGGTACCGAGTTGATGGGCAATATCTTCCAACAAATCAATCTCATCAAAATGATCCAGATGAATCCGCGCACCTTCGGTGGCAGCACGGGTCAAAATATCACGATCTTTATGCGGCCCGTTGAATAAGATCTTATTCGCTGGCACACCATTGCTGCGTGCTTTTTCATATTCAAAGGCAGAAACAACCTCTGCCCAAGCACCCTCTTGGTGTAATGTATTGCAAACTGCGGCAAGGTAATTGGTTTTATACGACCAGCTATAAACCACATTGCTGTAACGTGTTTCAAAAGCGCGTAATAATTTCCGCACATTGTTGCGTAATCGCTGTTCTGATAACACAAACAACGGCGAACCATACTGCTCCAGCAAGGGAGCCAATTGAACGCCTTCAAATTGCGCGCAATATTGATTGGCTGTGCTGTGACCAAATTTATTCAACGTACCCAAACGATGGGGCGTAAAACTGGGTTTCTGCCAACTCTTTTTTTGCTCAGTCATCGTTTTCTCCTGTTATTCAATGGAACGTAACGATTGAGCCGCCCCTGAAATGTTCGACTGTAAGGCGAAAGCGCGGAGCTTACGTTCTGGTAAGTGAGCACATTCAACGCAGCAGTCGGATATTTTAGGGGATGGCTCAATCGTTACAATGGAACATGCATACCTGACATCATCATCGATTCAAATGTCTTTAAATCAATGACCGTTTCTTGTGCATAGCGAATCATCATTTTTCCTGTTTCTGGCTCTGCTAACGTGAGCTCCTCACCTTGCATCATGCGCACCAGCGCGGCGGGTAAATTCACCCCTGCTTCAGTCGCCAGATAAACCCATGCGGGAAAACGAGGGTTTATTTCGATCAATAAATACTGCCCACTTTCTTCCTTAAGAATTTCAACTTCTAAGGGGCCTGACCAACGCAATTCCTTGATTAATTTGCGCGCAGTCTCTTCTAAGTGCGGATCATGAATGGTGATCGCCGCCCATGCCTTGCCTTTATCTGTCACGGCTTTTTTCCGCATCATCACCGCGCCAATCATTTCACCCTGACCATCACCCAAAGCGACCAAGTTCACCTCATGACCTTTGGCATAACGTTGCACCAATACAGGCAGTCCCCATTCTGCTGCAATAGAACGAAAAGCGGCTGCCCCTTCATCGGGGGTGTAAACCACCTTTGCATCATAAAAAAGACCTTTGACCACCATCGGGTAACGCCAGCCTTCATCGTGACAATGATAAAAGAAATCATTATGGCTAATGTTTTTGCTTTCTGGGTAACGAATATCAGCTTTCGCAGCCAATACATCTAAACGATCTTTATTGCGTTGCAATAACTGCTCACGTGTGGGCAATACCATGTGAACACCAACAGCCAAGAGCTGATCTTTCAAGCGGATGAAATTTAACAACTCAGCATCAAGACAAGGGATTAATATCGTCATTCCCTCCTGTTGTTGAATCTGTTCCAACCGTTGTAACAAAGGTTGCTCACCAGCCGAGGGATAGGGCAACAAATAAGCCGCATCACAAAATTCATTCAGGTACAGTCCTGCATCTAAGACATCGTAACTTAAACCAATAATGCGTATCGATGCGCCAAATTCTTGTCGCAGGCTGCGGACGACCGCAAGCCCCGGTCCAGGGTTTTCTGGCTGACAGTTCATGCCCGTGACAGCAACAATCATTGGCGAGTCACTCATGCCAACAACTTCCGTAATTGCCCTGCAAATTCGGTGATGTCTCGCTCTGCCGTGCGCATATCTACATCAAATTCATCAACAACAATGGTCAACAATGCATCCAAATCAGCCCCCTTCTGTAGCGTTTTTAATAAAAACAGACCGATACTGTTCGCCGTAAAACTACGGCCATTAACAGGATCGAAGACAAATCCACTATCATTTAAAGCCAACTGTTGCAATGCTTCCATCTTTGGAAACAGGTCAGTCTTGTTGTGTTCTTTTTGCCAAGATAATTCATTCATACGTTACTCCTTTTGCTGTTCACGTTGCAGGTTGTCTGGGTTCCATGCCCGATAAAGAGAAGATGTGTTAATAATGGCAAGGGTCAAATAAATATAAGCCATAGCTGCGAACTATCGTCTGGACTTGCCATTCTGCAATAGCTTTCTAGGGTTCTTACCATGCGATATTCCCGTTTTCTTGCCCCTACCATGCGTAACACCCCTTCTGATGCTGAGGTTGTGTCCCACCAATTGTTATTACGCGGAGGTTTTATCCGCCGAGTGACCAGTGGTATTTATGACTATTTACCCTTGGGACTGCGTGTATTGCGTAACATTGAAACCATCGTTCGCGAAGAAATGAACCGTGCTGGTGCACAAGAATTGTTGATGCCAATGGTGCAGCCATCGGAGCTGTGGCACAAATCAGGGCGATTACAAAAATATGGTGCCGAGCTGGCGCGCTTTAATGATCGTCATGGTCATGAATCTTGCATTGGCCCAACCCACGAAGAAGTTGTGTGTGATTTAATAGCCAAAGATTTGCGCTCTTACAAACAATTGCCGTTGAATGTATACCAAATTCAAACCAAGTTTCGTGATGAGATCCGTCCCCGTTTTGGTTTAATGCGTGGGCGAGAATTTATCATGAAAGATGCTTATTCGTTTCATGCAGATGAGCAATGCTTACAGCAAGAATACGAGAATATGTTTGCAAGCTATGAACGGATATTCACCCGCTTGGGGCTTGATTACCGCCCAGTAGAAGCCGATAATGGTAGTATCGGCGGTCTTGCCTCACACGAATTTCACGTCTTGGCTGATTCAGGCGAAGATTTAATTGCCCACTGTTCAGCCTGCCATTATGCTGCCAATGTAGAAAAAGCAACGGCGAAACATCCAACATTCAAGTACCATCAAGCAACGCGCGCAGAAATCAGCACGCCGGGCGCATCTTCAGTGGAAGATGTGACTAAAATGCTCGGTATTAAGCCTGAAGAATTGATTAAAACCATGATGTACCATATTACTGGTGGTGTCTATGATGGTGGCGTGGTGGCTGTTTGCGTCTGTGGTGATGATAGCGTGCAAGAAGTTAAACTTGCCCGAAGCTTGAGCGCAGAAACAGTACGGATGGCTGATGACGAGATGATGACTGATGCGGGTGCTATGAAAGGTTTTGTCGGCGCATGTGGGTTGTCAGTTCCCGTGTTTGTGGATCATGCCTTGCGCGGTGCTACGGGTTTGACCATGGGTGCAAACCTGCTGGATACTCACTTAAGTGGTATTGATGTAGCACAAGACATACCGGTGAAAGAATGGCTGGATGTACGCGCTGTCAAGGTTGGTGATACATGCAATCATTGTGATGATGGTACCATGCAATGGCGGCGTGGCATTGAAGTTGGTCATGTGTTTGCTTTGGGTTCATGTTATGCCGAGGCTATGGAAGTGCAGTTTCAAAACAAAGAGGGCAGGCGTGCTACAGCAACCATGGGTTGTTATGGTATTGGTATTTCGCGTTTAATGGCTGCGGTTATTGAACAATGCCACGATGATGCAGGTATTGTTTGGCCTGAATGTTTGGCACCATTCCAAGTGTCAATTATTTCACTTGGAAAAAAAGATGCGGTCATGGATGCTTCAGCATCACTTTACCACAGCGCGCAACAGGCGGGATTTGAAGTGTTGTGGGATGATCGAAAAGAACGCCCTGGCGTTAAATTTCGAGACCATGAGTTAATAGGCATTCCTTGGCAGATAATTATTGGAGACCGCGATTTGGAACAAGGAAACGTTGCAGTTTCTGCGCGTTGTGGCGAAAAAACAATACTTGCTATTGATGATGCGATTTCATTGCTTTCCAGCTCTTGTAAACATTAACGCATGGTGGCCATGAATGTGGCAAGGGTGTAACGCCTACCTGCGTGGTGCTTCGGCAAAGGGAATTTTAACCATGGTGTTGCTGCTTGGTTTTCTTTTCACCCTTCCTTTTTGGATGCAAAGTACCCCAGAAGAGCAACAATACCTTCGCCAATCCACCACCGCGAAAATTATTCAAGACCAAGCGATGGTATTGCCAGCGATGCCAAAAAACGAGCAATCAGTATTGCGTAATATGTTAAAAGCACCTTCTTCTGCCCAAGATAATCTTGATTATGATCAAATAGTATGGGAAACAGATATTCGCGGATTAATCTCTCGCTGGGTGGCCAACGATGATGAAGCCAAGGAAATAGCCCACTGGACGTACCATTACAGCCAACGTTTTAATCTGTCGATTGAACTGGTATTGGGTGTGATGTCGATTGAATCTAACTTCGATCATTTTGCAGTAAGCAACGTGGGTGCGCGCGGTTTGATGCAAGTGATGCCTTTTTGGAAGGACAAACTCGGCTCACCACACGATAACTTATTCGTCATCGAAACCAATATTCGTTATGGTTGCGCGGTATTGCGTTTTTACTTGGATCGCTACCATACCCGCGCACGTGCGTTGCAAGCCTACAATGGGTCATTGGGGCGAAGTAAATATTCAGATAAAATTATAACCCGTATGCGTATGTTTAAAGCCATTGAATAAGCAAATGCAAGGGTGAAAGGATTATAATGCGTATTATAATATTGCTGTGCCTCGCACTTTTTATCGCCTCATGTGGCGAAAAAAAAATAATTGATGAAACGCGAACAGCAACCAACAAACCCTATAAAATTGGTGGTCAATGGTATTACCCGCTACTCAAAGCCGATGGTTATGATGAAAAAGGGATTGCCTCATGGTATGGCAAAGACTTTCATGGTAAAAAAACATCCAACGGTGAACACTATGATATGCATGCCTTATCGGCAGCGCACCCAACATTACCGATGGGAACCAAGGTGCGGGTAACCAACCTAGAAAATGGTAAAAGCATGGTCTTGCGCATTAATGATCGAGGCCCTTTTGTGAAAGAACGTTTGATTGACCTGTCTTACGCCGCTGCCAAAAAAATAGGCTATGCCAGAAAAGGAACAACGCGGGTGCGCGTTCAAGTGACCGATGAAAGTGCAAGCGAAATAAAGGTTACGCGCTATACCCCTTCTAAACCGCTAAAAACGATAAAAAAACGGCGTGAGATTACTGTTACCCCTGTTCGAGCAATGCCAGAGGTCGTTAGTGTTGGTGCAACAGCTCTTGCAAAAACAGAAGCACGCTCACAAATAGAAGAAGCCTCACAAAGCGTTGCCATAAAACCTACGGGCTATGCAGCGAGTGCTGCGCCATTAAAAGCGAGTCCTGTATACACTACGGGCAAGCATCATTACGTTCAGCTTGGTGCTTTCTCAACGCTTGATCGTGCAAAAGAATTGCAGAAGACATACCTTGTGCAGTTCCCCAAACTGCAAATATTTACAACACTGGGGCAAATCCCTGTCATGTATAAAGTGAGGCGTGGGCCTTTTTCCAGTCGCAATGAAGCCGAAGCTATGGCCAGCCGTATGGAAATGGCAGGCATTACCCAGCTTAGTCTTGCCAAAGATGATGCCCGCCTTGCCAGTATAGGCATGCAATTGCCAGCACCCATCAGTCAAACCGATAGAGACGTAAAAGAAACGATGGTACCCTTTCGCAAAATTCCATCACCCCTAAACAAAAAAACATCCAGCGAAGCATACAAGCGTCCCAAAGCGGGTAAGGTTTATGTGCAAATTGGCGCGTTTTCTTCGTTTGAACGGGCAGAAGTGGTTCGTGACCGTTACGCCACACAATACGCCAGTACCAAAGTGTACAACCCTAAAGTAGGTGAGTCGAATATTTATCGTGTACGTATCGGCCCCATTTCGGATGTGCATAAAATCGGCGAAATGGTCGATCGCTTAGAAGCATCAGGTATTGATAAAGCCATTGTAGTTATAGGAAAATAAACCATGCCACAGCCCATTGAAAAACAGCGTGTATCTGTATTTGGCGCTTCTTCAACCCTAGAAAATGATCCTTTGTATGCCGACATTCAAGCTTTGGGAAAAGTGCTTGGCACGCAAGGCTGGAATGCCACGGTGGGTGGACACCAAGGATTAATGGGTGCTTTTTCCAAAGGGATGGAGGCTGGTGGTGGTGCTATACGGGGTATTACCTTGTCCCGTTTTCCTACACCACCAGAAAATGCTTTAAGCGAAGAGATTCGCGCTTATGATTTTTTTGATCGTATGCGGAGCTTGATCGAAGAAGCTGATGCTTGGTTGGTTCTTCCCGGTGGTTTGGGTACCTTGGCCGAGTTTGCTATGTGTTGGGATTTGCTTGCCATTCGCGTATTAAAACCCCGACCATTGTTGGTTTATGGTGCTATGTGGCAATCATTAATGCCACCCTTGCGTGATTCATTGTTGTTTTCCATGGATAATCCCATGCCTTTTATTTACCCTTGCAATAGCCCTGAAGAAGTTTTAAAAGCACTGCCTGAACGCTTGCCAAAAGATGATCCTAATGCATAAAACCAGTCTATATTTAATTGTATTTTACGGAGTCGCTACATGATTGATGCCAAACTAATGGAAATTCTTACCTGCCCAAAATGCAAGGGAAAGGTTGAGCTTCATGCAGAACAATCCGCATTGCATTGTGCAGCCTGTGCCTTGGGCTACCCGATTCGTGATGGTATTCCTGTGATGTTGATTGATGAAGCCATCAAGTTAAAAGAAGGGAGTACTGAAACAGTTTAGTACAGTACACCGCGTATGGCTGTTTCCTTATTAAAAATAACATTTCATCTATTGCACCTGTTTCCCGTTCGTCTTTTGGGCGCGCTGGGGGCAGGCATCGGTCGGCTGGGCTTTTACCTGTTGGCAAAACACCGACGAATCACCTTGCGAAATATTAAGCGGGCATACCCACAACACAGCAATGCGTGGCAGCAGCGTATTGCCAGAGAAAGTTTTGCAGAGTTGGGGCGCAGCATGCTGGAGTTGCCCTATGTTTTTCTTGGTACACGCGAAGCGTTGCTTGCTTGTGTGCATGTCGAAGGCGCAGAAGAACTTGCCCACACGATGCGCCATCAAGGCGTTGTTTTGGCGGCTGCGCATCACAGCAATTGGGAACTGGGTGGCTTGATGGCGAGTATTTTAATCGAACCTTTTGCGATGATTTACCGACCGATGAAAAATGATGGCATGGATCAATTTTTAAAAAAATGTCGCGAACGTTTTGGCATGAAAACCTATTCTCGCTTTGAAGGCATTCGCTGGTTGCCGCGCATGCTGCGTGATCGAGGGTGTGTGGCGATCATGGTGGATCAACACATGAGTCAGGGCATGAAAATTCCATTCATGGGTCACCTTGCTTGCACCACAACGCTGCCTGCCATGTTTGCACTGCGCCAACAAACGCCGATTTATTCCATCAGTCTGCACCGTATAGGTCATGAATTTCGCTTCAAACTCTCCATTCAAGCCATTGATTTACCGCCACCGACAAAAAAACGTGAACACGATCAATACCGTATTATGGAAGCCGTAGGCAAACAAATCGCCCATATCATTGATGAACGCCCTGAACTGTGGTTGTGGTTGCACAAACGCTGGTGGATTTTGGAGCATAATCCTGATGCCATGCAATCATAAAGCATTTAGCAAACAACGCTGGGCGTTGACCCAAAAGGCAGAAATGGATTTGTTAAGCAAACACAAATGCTTGCAGCATATCACCAATATGCGTCACTATGCACGCGAACGTTATATGCCACACATAGAACCTTACTGCAATGTGTTAACAGAGCATTCGCATATATTGGAAGTTGCTTGTGGTGCAACCTGTTTGGCGAGTGAAATACCGCAAGGGCGTAAGGTTTTCCTTGATCCCTTGCTTGATTTTTTTCGTCGGGAATTACCCGGCTCACTGCCTGATTTACCCGACAAACAAGTCTTGGCAATAGAAGCGGAACGCATGAGTTTGGATTCAAAAAGCTTTGATTTTATTTTGTGTTTGTGTGGTATCAGCCATATGTACAATCCAGAATTGGTACTGCATGAAATTGAACGCATCTTAAAAGAAGAGGGTGTATTTATTCTTAGTGTTGTCGTTTGGCCGGTATGGATGTCCCGTTTGTATTACCGTTTATCACCCTTTGTTCCCAAAAATCTGTTAAAAAACCGTCTCTATTGTTACGCCCCACGCGGTATTCGAAAAACATTGGCCCGCCATTTTGAAATCACCAGCGAAACCACCTTGCCTATTGATGCTTGGTATTCACTCAAACGCGAATTGTTTTTTGTGTGCAAATACAAAAGACTATGAGTTCGCGTCTAATCATGCCTCCCAATTGGTTGGGAGATGTGATCATGGCACAGCCTGCAATGCATGCCATTGCCCAGCATCAACAAGGTTCTCCATTAAAACTTACAGGAAAGGCATGGCTTGCTGATTTGATTCCTTTTTTAAACTTGGGTCATGTGGAATACCACCCTAGTTGTCGTGTTGGTGCGCATGAAGTATTTATCTTTCGCAACAGTTTTAGTGCTGCATGGCAGGCATTTGCAGCGCGTATTCCACGCAGGCATGGTTTTTCCCATGATTGTCGGGGGATTTTATTGCGGCCATCTTACCGGCCCAATTTAAACATGGCTTATGATCATCATCGCCAATATTTTCTTGATCTGGTGCGCCAAGCAGGTATTGATGCGCCACAAGATTCTCCTGTTCACTTGCATGCCGAACAACACGAGATAGATGCAGGTCATGACCTTATGCGGCAACATGGTCTCGTTCCAGAGCGTGTGTTATGTGTCGCCCCTGGGGCACAGTTTGGTGGCGCGAAGCGTTACCCTGATCTTGGCTACCGTGCGGTATTAAAAACCTTGGGGCAGGCTGGCTGGCAGCCTATTGTATTGGGCATGAGAGAGGACGCTGGTATTGGCGATTCCTGTTTGATGGCATGCACTTCACTGGCATGGAATGCCTGCGGCGAAACAAGTTTGCGTCAGGCCTTGCAATTGCTAGCTGGCTGTCGTTTGTTGTTGTGCAATGACTCAGGTTTGATGCACGTGGCAGCAGGGCTTGATCGTCCTGTGGTTGCTGTTTTTGGCGCAACAGCACCAACACGCACCGCGCCATCGGGGGGAAATATTCAATTGTTGTACACGCCAGCCCCATGCAGCCCTTGTTTGCAGCGTGAATGTAATGTTGCAGGTCATCCTTGCATGGCCAATGTAAGCACCGAAGCAGTCATTCGCGCATGCTGCAACATGTTGCAACAGGCATGAATATTTTGATTGTAAAATTATCGGCCTTTGGCGATATTATCCATGCCATTCCCGCCATGGAAACACTGCGCCAACGTGGTGTGAGCGTGCATTGGTTGGTTGATGCACGGTATGCTTTTGTCACAGAGTTGTTCCCAAAAGATGTGCACGTGCATGTGGTCGCTTTAAAAGGTGAACGCCGTTTTCACCATGCCTTGCAAGCCATTGGTGAATTACGCAAGCTTTGTTTTGATGCAGTATTGGATCTACAAGGTTTGATTAAGTCGGGTATTATCGCCAAAGCAGCCAGCCAGTCTGCCCCCGTTTATGGCTTTGATCGCCAAGAAACGCCCGAGTGGCCGAACCATTGGTTTATTACCCCTGTTTCTTTTCACCCTGATGAGCGGCATGTGGTGCAAAAGTACATGCGCATTGCAAGCGCACCGTTTGACACGCCCGATGATGCAATTGTTTATGCACCGCCACGCATTTCCATCAACGAAACCCAACATGCAGCGGCAGCGAGCATTGTTGCATCATGGAAAAATAAACCCCACACCCTATTGCATGTTGGTGGTGGCTGGCAAACCAAACGCTTAGACCTTCAACAATGGAAAGAATTGATCAATGGACTGCACGAACGGGGGGCATCAATCACATTAAGTTGGGGCAACGAGAGCGAACTTCACCGTGCGCGCCGTATTGTGGATGGTTATGGTTTAGCCACGGTCTTGCCCGAACGCTTAAATATTCATGCGCTTGCAGGCGTGCTCCATGCCGCAGAAGCGGTTATAGGCATGGATACAGGGGTATTGCATTTGGCAGCAGCACTCGGTGCGCCAACCGTTACGCTGTGGGGGCCTTCGGCCTCGTGGAATGCAGCACCACTGGGGAAATCTGATGCCCATATAGAATCAAAACCTGCATGCGGCCCTTGTTTTCAACGCCGTTGTGAATGTTTTATTTGCCTACCGAGCATCAAACCAGAACGCATTGTTGATGCTTGGGCACATGTTAAAGAACAAAAAGGACAGGTTTCATACCTGCCCTCTTTTTGTCTCAGCTTGTAAATTTTATTGACGAGCCAATGACGATAATGATTTTTCTACGGTGTTTTCCAATAACTCAAGCATGTCTTTTGCCACAAACCCTTGGGGTAAACGCGCGCCCAATTGGGCAACAACACGCGCCGCTGCATGGCTCGCTATATGCCCAGACTGTTGCCAGCTTAAATGGCTGGTAATGCCAAACAATACACCAGCGGCATACATATCACCTGCGCCAGTGCTATCAAGGGCATCAACCGCAACGCCTTCAATGGCAATCACTTCACCACCATGCATAATCACTGAACCTTTTTCGCCCAAAGTCACGGCAACACTTTCGCAATATTGGTGCATAAACTTGGCACAAGCAATGGCATCACTTTGCCCAACCAATGCTTTGGCTTCTTCTTCATTGCAAAACAACAAATCAATAGGCCCTTCCATTAAGCGTATAAATTCATCGCGGCAAATACCAATCAAAAAGGGGTCAGATATGGTTAATGCAACCTTTACACCATGAGCTACGGCCAAGTCTATGGCCTTTAATGCTGCTGCTTTGGTTTGTTCACCTGCAAACAAATAACCTTCGATGTATACATATTTGGCACGCGCAATCTCAGCTTCATCAATATCATCCGCTGATAAGGTGGTCGATGCACCGAGGCAAGTCAGCATGGTTCGCTGTGCATCAGGGGTGATTAATACAACACAAGTTCCTGTTGCGCCAATCTTTGCAGGGGCAACGCCCATGTTGACCTTTAAATGCCGCATCTCTTCTAAATACTGTGTGCCAAAATCATCAGATCCTGTTTTACAGGCATACGCGGTCGTACCACCCATGTCGGCAATGCCTACGATAGTATTGGCTGCTGAACCACCCGAACAATAATTCACGGTGTGACCTTCCAAAGCTTGAAGAATCTTTTCTTGCTGCGCTTCATCCACCAGCGTCATCATGCCTTTTTCAAGCCCGTTTGCCTGTAAAAAATCATCGGTACAACGCACCTGAATATCCATGATGGCATTGCCCACGCCATAAACATCGTAGCTCATTATTGCTCCTTTTTTTAAATAAAAACTGATAAGAATGCTGTCGTATGTTTTATATTATGCAATAAATAAGTCAGGCTTCCCCGTCTTAAACGGGAAGCCATAAGTCAGACGTATATTTTACTTGCCAGACAGGCATATCACCGATGCCCTTTAAATGATGGTGGGTTAAATCAAAGGATTGCTGATCATAGTTGTTGCGCAATGCTTGTTTGGTGGGGTCATCCAGCAAGATAAAACCAGCAGGTGCTTTCGACTCAAGCCGGGCCGCTAAATTTACATGCCTGCCAAAAGCTGTAAAAGCACGTCGCTCGTGGGTTCCAACAATACCAACCACCGCCTCACCCGATGCAATGCCGATGCCGATTTTTAATTGCTCTAGGTTATTTTTTGCGCGTTTGGCATTTAATGCAAGGGTATGTTCCATCATCATCAATGCCGCCTCAAAAGCCAATATTTCACTGGATTGTTCATGCGGCATCACGCCAAACACTGTCATTGCTCCATCACCTGTTATCTTATCGACAATGCCAGCATGTGACAATACAGATTTTAACATCACATCCAAATATTGATTTACCGTACTCATCACCACCTGCGCATCATGCGCTTCGTTAAATACAGTGAAACTTCGAATATCGACAAACAAGGTGGTAATATGTTGTCGTACCCCTTCCTCTTCGAGTTGAAAATCCCCGCTGTGAACTTTTTCAACAATCAGCGAGCCCATGTGTCTCTCTAGCGTTTGTTTGTAGCGGCTGTTCATCAAATGCAAATTATTGCTGGTTTGCTGCATGTCTTGAAAGCGCTGCATGATCGCTGTCACATCACTGAACAACAACCAACAAACACCCTTATGCCAGAGAATATCAAGGTCAAAAAAGCCATCGTTTTCTAAGGAAATCTGACTTAAATGAAAGTTTTCAGTCATGGGAAGCAAGCCAAACAGTACAGGGTGCAGCGCATCAGCCGCCATGCCAACAGACAAGGGCTTGCTGCAATAATACGCCCAATCACCATAAAATTCCGCAATATGTAGACCATCATGATCGAGCTTGATCCACGCAGGGTTCAAGCCTTTTAAATGTATATCGCTAAGGTATTGCAATAAATGTGTTGGCAATGACAGCACGTGCTAAACTCTAACCATCATCTGAGCAAGCTGCTCAAATGCGGTTTCAACATTTTTTCCAGTCTTGGCACTGCTCGTATACATGGGTCGCCCCGCTACTGACAAAGCTTTTAGCTGCGCCTCGGACAATGCCCATTGATCCGTTAGGTCATGTTTGTTGATCAATAGTACCCACGGTATTTCAACCTTTAAAGTATCTTGTAAACGTCCCAATAAAACCGTTGTTGTATCCAAAGTCTCTGGCCGCGTTCCATCGGCCACCAAAATAGCACCCGATGCGCCTTTCATGTAGGATGTGGCAACCTTTCGTTTATCTTCTTCGCCATAGATGTCCCAAACCATCATGTTTACATCTGTTCCATTGTTGGACAATCGTTTGCGGTAAATCTTCAAGCCCATGGTAGAAATATATTCATCGGTAAAGCGGCTGTAGACAAAGCGTTCAACCAAGCTTGTTTTTCCCACGCCAAATCCCCCCAGCATACAAACTTTTTTTTGAATCACTGTTTTTCCCTTTTTTGTCTGTCCACAAGATCAAACTCAACGCCCCAGCCTGATCTGGCTACTTTGATTGCCGTGATTTGTTGCATCGCCCTAATGCCTTGGTTTAGCAAAATTTTCCCCGTTAGCACTGCCCGTTGCGATGCAATTTTGTTGGCAGAATCACCATACAACGACGATATTCCCGTGACTTTTAAACGCGAGTATTTTGATAATTTATGTGCTTTTATAAATAATTCAGCGATATTTTTGATCTTTTTCTGCTCACTTTCCCCTGCAAAGGTGGCAGTTCCCGCCTGAAAAGATAGGTGAATACCTTGAATAGATGCACGCAAAGCATACCACTCTTTCATGACATTAATCACTTGCCGATCATCATAAACCATCACCCCACGGATTTTTGGTGCCAATGTCTGCGCCCTTGCAATCCAATCTGTCGTTGCTTTACCACCGGCATACAATCGTCCTTGACGATAATCGAGCGTGATACCCTTCGGTGGCTTTAATTTTTTTCGTGCAGCCCGCAATACCCGTGCGCGATCAAAGGGATCAATCACAGCGCCGTCACGGTATTGGGTTATATAACGAATTTTCTTGGCTTGGATGCGCGCTTTCTTAATCCAAGCAGCCGTTGCTTCGCCACGGGCATGCAATACATGATCAGATGATACCGACAAGGCAACGCTTTTGGGTGGTTTTAAACGCGCTACCGCTTGTTTTTTTAAATAAGCGGGCGCGTCCAACAACAATAAATCAGTATCATGGTACGATGCAAGGTAAGGAATAGCAACAGCATGTTTGCGGCTAAGTTTTGCCCATGCGGTTAATGTTTTGCCGTGTGCATGCAGCACCCGTTTTTTATCAACGCTCAGGGTAATACCTGTTGGCGGCTGCAAACGTGCCATGGCTTGTTGCAACAAATAAGCGGGGCTATCTAGCACAAGCACGGTCGTTTCATCATGACTTTGTAATTCGCCAATATTTTCCAGCGTGTTTTTTGCTTGCTTTAACCATCCTTGGGTGGTTTCGCCTTGCATGGTCAATGCCAACCCCTTTAGCGTCAAAACAATCGTATCTGGCGGCATAAGCAGGCGTGCTATTTTGTCCGCCAGCGGTTCAAGATCCATATCACGCAATTGAATGTCTGTTGTTAAAACGCCAAGAATCAACGGTGCGCGCAACTTTATATGGCTGATCCATGCTGCAGGTGCCGCACCTCGGGCTGTCAACATTCCATGGGTAAACGATAATACGGCTTCAGGCGGCGGTTTTAACCGTTGTACAATACGTTTAAAAACCAACGCCTCTTCAAATGAATAATAAGGTCGCCAATGCATCGCTATATTCTTAAGGGAAAGGTTGGGGGGAAGTAATGTAACAGGTTCTTTTGCTTGCGGGTCAAGCATACCATACAGTACAAAATGATTGCCGTTCTTTTTTTCATGCAGCACAACAATACCCGCTGTATTGCGCAAGGTCTGAATAAAATCATGCCATTGCCGTTGTTGGTACCATGCCCAGCCAAACCAAGCAAGCAACGCCAGCATGACAGGAATGATCACAATGAAAGCATGAATTGGGAATTTTTTGCGTTCTTCCCGTTCACGGTAATCTGATACCATCAGAGGACGTAACATGTCTTTTATGCCAACAAACAACGATGTGTCACCATCGAAATTTGCAAAAGCACGAGCATATTCACGCTGCAGTAACTCAAGGTGTTCATCCATCATGCTGTACAAATCATGGGGAATGCTACCGCGACAAACCAACGCCAATGTAATATGCGGACTTTGACCAATCAACAATTCCATTTCACCCATTCGCAAGTTGTTGATGGCTTCATTAGAACCCGGTGCAAACGAATCACGCACAAAATCAGTCACTGCTGTTAACATAGAAGAAATCAGGTCAGCATCCTCTTCGATACTGCCATCATTGGCGATATGCTGAATCAACAAACCACTTTCTCGATGAATAACAAAAATTTGTTCAACCCGATAAACCAATGTGTTTAACAGTACGATCTCGGCAAACGTTTTATCCGAACGCATCGCCTGAATACGCCAACGAATACCTTGAATAGAAAAAGAGTTTTCCACCGCTTGGTTCATCGATTGCAACATCGTATTGATGGTATGGTTGATTGATTTTCGAATAGCAGGCCCCATGATGGGGAATAATGCATCCGATAATGGCTTGGGATTGTTACGCACCGATTCTTGAATCGCTTGTTCGGTTACGGGCTGCAAGGCATGTTGCAGGCTTTGGTCTTCGCTGATACGCAAACGAATAGATTCTGGTAAGGCGCGGGCAATATCTTCCACCGTGGCAACAGGGTGGGAGATTTCATTCAAGTGGGTTTCTAAAACCTCGATTTTTTCTTGTTCAGGGCCAACAATTAAATCTCTTAATGCCTGCATCGCCGCTTGATCATTTTCAGGTTGTATTGTTTTCTCTGACAATGGCAGATCAGGCATGGAAATTTTGCCAAAAGGGTAAAAAGCAAAACACTATACCACCAAGTATTCTAAGCATTGGCTAATTTTTAAACAAATCCTCGCCGGGCATTTCAAATTCTTCGTTCAAACGCATCGCCATTTCATTGAACATTGCAGCCAATGCTTTTTTATCGGTTTTATCATCGCGTAACTCTGCGTTGTGGCGATCCATCAATGCCAAGGTGCTGGCTCGAATGCGCTCCAATTCATCGCGCAATGTTTTGGATTGTTCTAATAAACCTTCACGCAAGGCACTTTGCCCTTTGTTTAATTCAGCGCGCAAAGATTTTGATTGACCCAACAAGCCTTCACGCAATTCATTTTGCCCTTGGCTGAATTCGGTGCGTAAGGTCGTTGATTGTGCCAACAGGTCTTCACGTAATACATTGTGTTCATTGGAAAACTCATGATGCAGCGTGTTGTGGCTGGTCTTCTGAGCATCTGTTAACGTGCTTAACCCTAGGTTTGTTTTTTCTTCCAAAGCGGCATGGTTTTTCTCGGTGTTCATCGCCAGTTTTTCAATGGCAGCCGCTATTTTTTTGCGCGAAATCTCTTTTTCAACATGTTCGTTTTCAATTTGTTTGTGTAAGCTACCCAGTTCTTGCTTAAGAAATGATTCCAAAGAGTTCAAGCGGTTGTTTATTTCATGATGAATGGCCGCTGATTCATGGGTGATCCGTTCTTCCATACGGATAAAACGCTTTTCATAGTCGCGCATTTGTGCACCAAACAACAACTGACGAACTTTATCAACATTGCCTGTATCCATGGCTATGTTCGCCTCTTTGCTGACAACATTTTTTTTGCTTTGTTGCTCCGACTGCCCCATCGTTTCATCCCTCTTTCTTGACGCTGATTTAGCGTGTTTTTCGTACCAGTCGCATCGGTTTACCATTCACATAACCCAACGCATAAATAACCACCTTATAATTGGTGGTATTGGTGATAAGCCAGCCAGAATAGGCATCACAGGCTTGAGCAGACAATATATATGGATCTCCCACGTTACAAACCGTTGTCGAAATAGGATAAGGTGGAAGAGGTACTGCTGATGCAGACAGACCATCTGGGTAGTAGTCCACATTCGCAGGCTTAGTAGGGACATGTGGATACCCAGTAATATTTGGCGGAAAATTCGGCAGCGATGAATCACACAGCCCTAACTTTGCATCCGCTGCTGTCCAAGTGGAGGTCAATCCCCAAGTGCAAGAATATGCATCCAACGGTATGATTTGAATATCCCTTTCAACTCCACCATTATTCACACCCGCTGTCAACCAAACAATCGCACCATTCTTGGGTATATCGTTACCAACAACAGGACTGCCGCCACCATGGGGAAGCTTGGGAATACTTGGGGAAATATTACCATAGCCATCAATCTCAATGACAATATAACGGGGCAGTATGGTGTAAATATCTTCAAAAACAGGTAAGTGTGTTTTCGCATAAGGCCATTTAATGGCACGACCTAGCAGTGGTGAATTATCAAAATACTTTACCTGCCCGAAAACTCCGTTGGGGGCAGTATCGCTAATGACAACAGGGCCTGGGTTGAACAAATACGCAGAAAGTTCGGTGCTATCCCCGACATTGGAGAAGTTGCCATATACTGCGGGGAAGTTGCCAGAAGGCTCGGCAAAGGGTGCAACGCCTGCACCATTGCGCAAGTATGATCCCGTTGTACCACCTGAATAATTGGCATAACTGTCCATCTCGGCATCTTCAGCCAGCACCCATTGCATGTAGTTGGCGGCTGTCTCGGCATAATAATAAGCCTGCGTGGTTCTTTGGGCAGCGGCACTCATTTTTTCTGTCGATAAACTGCCAAAATAAACACTGAGCGCGAGCATCGTCAGCAAAGCAAGCAATACCAAGGATGTAGGTAAAACAAACCCTGCTTGAGCTACGTTGTTATTATCAATAAATGAGGGTTGTTTAAGGGTATACATCAGTTTCTAATCCATACTTTAAAACTTAAAGAGACCGTTTTTGTAACATGATCTTGATTAAAATACAGCGAATACAAATCAACGCCCAACAATACTGGGTTGCCATAAATATCGCTGGTCAAAGCAGAAATCGACATACCCTTGGTGGGATCCAAATCACGAATTAATTGTGCGGTGTTATTGTTGCATGTACCTGGTGGAACGCCTGGCCCTGGTACCTTTTCTGGACGCTTCCATGCGATTTCATGAACCGTTGCTGTTGTAGGGTTGGCTCGAAAGGTAAATGAACCAACACAAGTACTGTCGGCAGGTGTGTAGGTTATTGTTGATGTTGAGCCTGCAGGAATTGATGTTGCGGTGCTTTGCGCTCGGCGCAGCTCTGTTTGCATGATATGCGAGGCTGTATACAAATCACCCAATCGCTCTGTGCGGTCTGCCAAGGCGGCGGATAGGCGCGTATTGCCAATAAATACAGAAAGAACGCCAGCCAAGAGAACCAAACCAATCACCAAGGTAATCATTAATTCAATCAACGTAAAACCACGTGAAGAAGAATCGTATTGCATGGAGAACCTCATGGAGCTGGCGTTAAATGGGTAAGCATGATGGACTTTGTTGCACCCTTGTAGTTCCAACTTACCGTAACGGTGCGTATATTAGGGGTAACCCCCCCTATATCTGCCATGTCTCCCCAAATAATGCCTGTCGTATTATTGTTGGCATGATTCGGCGGCAAGGGCGCTTGAGATCTGGCTTCTGTTGGCGTGATGGAAAATGTTGTTGCAGCACCACTGCTGGAGGTACAAGCCGTTGCAGCACCCAGTGTTAAAGTGGTCGCGGGGTTGGTAGCGCAGTTGACGGTGGGCAAAGGATTGACCGAGGGGTTGGGTGGCGCACTTCTTTGTTGCCATTCTTCAATGATTTGCTCTGCCATATGCACGGCCGTGATACGTTCTTGCGACAATTGCTCGCTGCGAATAATGCCTGCGTAAAAAGACTGCAGCGCCAATACGCCAACGACAACGATAACCATTGCAACCATCACCTCAACCAGCGTAAAACCTGATTGTTTTGTATGATTATTTAACATATGCCCTACCAATGGTATTAACAACAATGTTCGCCGAATGATTCCCTGACGAAATCACAATGCTACTGATACCTGCCGTACCCCTTGATGCAAATGAAACTGGTTGCGGCGGCAATGTTGTATTTTTTTTCACCACCGTAGCATTGACAGAAAAGTCAGCATAGGGAATATTTAAACTTTTACAGCGTCGGCATGACTGCCCTGCTGCATAGCTGTCGTAGGTGTAACTGTAAGCATCAAAAGAGATACTAACCTTTCGACTTTCTGCCATGGCTGTCACCCTCGCCTCTTTCATGTGAAACATCAGTGATCGGGAGATGCTCTCAACCGCGCCTTTTTCAAGGTTCTCTTTGAATGCAGGAATGCCAATAAATGCAAGCACACCAGCAATGGTGACTGTGATCATGATTTCCACCAAAGTGAAACCTTTGTTGGCAGGAATAACGCCCATTGGTTGCGTATGGGAGACACTTGTGGTTAGATTTGGGTCAATGCGTAAATTCATTTTCATATCCAAAGTATTGTCAGTTATCATGGTAGTTGCAGTGATCTGCGGCACGGTAGCATACTATCATTTCTCTAGCAAGCTACCAACATTGGTTTCACTTGCCGCCTACCAACCCGCACTTGCCAGCCGAGTGTACAATACCGATGGTGATTTACTGGCTGAATATGCCGACCAACACCGTATTTTAACGCCCATACAAGAAATTCCACAGCGTTTACGCAATGCTTTTTTGGCTGCAGAAGACCAACAATTCTACCAACACCCAGGCATCAACCCTGTACGCATTGTCTCTGCTGCGATCAGCAATTACTTTGCAGGTCACGCCGTACAAGGTGGTAGCACCATCACCCAACAGGTGGTCAAAAACTTTTTATTGAGTCCCGAACGAACCTACACCCGCAAAATTCGCGAGGCTATTTTGGCCTACCGTATTGAGCAGGTTTTTTCTAAAGATGATATTCTTTACCTGTACCTCAATGAAATATTCCTTGGCCGTGGCTCCTACGGTGTAACCTCTGCCGCGTGGCGTTATTTTGGCAAACGTTTGAATGAACTAAGCTTGGCTGAATGTGCTATGTTGGCGGCCTTACCAAAAGCCCCTTCAGCCCATGGTCCCCACATACACCCCAAATTGGCAAAAAAACGTCGCAATATTGTTTTAACATTGATGGAAACGAGCGGCCTTGCTTCTGCAAAAGCCGTTGCCAAGGCAAAATCAGAACCTATTTATGCAATAAAACACTTGCGCGGTAATCGCCTCAAAGATTCCTATGGCAATGAAATTTATGCCCAGTTAATTGATCTTTTTGGCGCAAAAGCACTTCGCCGTCAAGGCATGACCATTATCGTACCTTATCAACCAAAAATGCAAGAAGCAGCGACCCGTGCCGTCCGTGAGAATTTATTGACCATGGAACAACATCAATTTTACCGCACACCAAAGGTATTGCCTGTTGGGCAATGGGATGCCTTGCTGGCCACTTGGAAAAAAGCACAAGGAACGCCCCACTCTTTAGATACAGATGAAATTATTCCAGCATTGGTTGAGGTTGTTGTGAATAATGGCGATTTGCAAGTGAATGATGGCTTACACCGATGGCGCATCAGCAAACCAAAATGGGCATGGGCTAGGGGGAAAAACAAACAAGAACGGGCGCACCCAAGGCACTGGCAAGTGGGTGATCAAGTGTACTTGCAAGGCGTTGCTGATGGCGGTGTTCGCTTGACCCAAAAACCATCCATTGAATCGTCCTTGTATGCGGTTGATTTGCAACGCGGTACAGTACTGGCACGGGTCGGTGGCTTTGACTTTAAATTTAGCGGTTTTGATCGGGTATCACACAGCAAACGGCAACCCGGCTCATCATTTAAACCCTTGCTTTACGCCGTGGCGATGGATCATGGCTTAACCCCCGCCAGTATTATCATGGATACCCCCATTGTTTTTGACAACGGCAAGACGGACGGGTTTTGGCGACCTGAAAATTATAAAAATAAATTCGCAGGCCCTGTTACCGTGCGTGATGCACTGGAACATTCTCGCAATCTTGCATCCATTAAAATCCTGCAAGATATTGGTGTTTCAACATTTACCCGAAAATTGGCTGAGTTTCCTTTAAAGCGGATGTTCCCCAGGCAGTTGGCACTGGCACTGGGGGTAACGGAAGTCTCATTGCAAGCATTGACAGAATCTTATATCCCCCTGGCAAGTCAAGGTTATAAATGGAAACCTATTGTTGTACAACATATCCAAGACCGAAGCGGGCGCACCCTACACCGCGCTGTCGCAGGGCAACGCTGCAAGGTTTGCCATGTTGAGCCTGTATCCAGCGTTTCCGATGCCATGCAACCTGCAACGAAAATTTTATCGTCAGCGACCGCTTTTTTGGTCACCAATATGATGAAAGGTGTGGTTGAGCGTGGTACGGGACGCAGAGCCAAGGCATTAAAGCGACCCGTAGCAGGAAAAACAGGAACCACCAATGATCAGGTGGATGCATGGTTTATGGGCTTTACGCCGCAAGTATTAACGGGCGTTTGGACAGGGCGTGATATACCAAAATCCATGGGGCACAGTGCCACGGGTGCTCGTGCAGCCCTTCCCGCTTGGTTGCAGGCCATGCAGGCTTTTCATGAAGACAAACCCGTCATGAATTTTGTTGCGCCAAACACCATTGAATGGGTCATGATCGATAGAAAAACAGGGCGGCTTGCCAATGCATCTACGCACAACCGTTTTCTTGAGTCTTTTAAAAAAGGTACTGCGCCGCAGGTGGGCGACGTATACCAAGACTACCCCGCCTATGTGCCCGCTCCCGCTATTGATGCAAGCATTGCTGTTGTTTTGCCTGAACCTGCCAGAAGCGTAAGTATAAAAACCCTTGATGCTGCGACACCGCAACCTTTAGTCTCATCCCGAAACCCAAAAAGAGCAACACCACCACGGGCAAAACTGCCCCCTGTTACGCGAAGTCGTTCGCATGATTTTTTTAATGATGATTTATAGCTATCATCTGATTGATAACCATCATGGCTGACGAATCAGTGACCCATCACCGCATGCGATTGCGCCAACGTTTTGCCAGCCATGGCTTGTCTGGCTTTCAAGATTATGAAGTCTTGGAATTGCTGCTAACGTATGCTATTCCCCGCAAAGATGTAAAACCCATGGCCAAACGCTTGCTGCAACAATTCGACTCGTTGGTCGCTGTCTTGGATGCCCCAACCCACGCTATTGAAACGGTTGAAGGACTTGGCGTACAAAGTGCTATATTGCTGCACCTTGTGCGCGAACTCAACACGCGCTATTTGCTGGCTGAATTACCGAAAAAAAATATATTAAATGCGCCTGAAAAGGTGAAAGAAGCCCTTCGGTTATCGATGCAAGGACGAACAACAGAATGTTTTGGTGTCATATTTTTGGATCAACAGCATTGTTATTTACAGCAAGAAATTATGTTTGAGGGTACGATTGATCGTGCCGCAGTATACCCCCGAGAACTTGTACGCCGAGCCTTGGAAGTACAAGCAAAAGCCATTATTATCTTTCATAATCATCCCGCAGGGAAAAAACAAGCCAGCACCGCAGATATTGAAGTAACTCGCAAGATCGAAGCTGCCTGCAACACGTTGGATATTCGCCTCTTGGATCACTTCTTACTTGCAGGAACAGAGGTTCTTTCCTTTCGGGAACATGGTTGGTTCTCGCCTGTTTCTTGATCTTGGCTTAAATCATCGCTCATGCGGGCTATGACAGTGTCTGCCATCAAAACGGGCGCACCACCACCAAGACAACGATGATCAGCAAAGAAATGGTTGGAATTTCATTGTATTTACGAAAAAAAGTATGCGAATAATGGTTGTTTTTTGCCGCGAAATCAGCAATCACACGGCCATTGTGCAAATGAAACAAGAGCAATACCAACACCACGCCCATTTTTAGCCAAAACCATACACTATCGACCAATATAGCCCACCCCAAGTGAACCAAGGCAAGACCACAACCTATGGTGATAAGCATGGCTGGCCACATAATATAACGGTAAAGTTTACGTTCCATCACCATAAATTGTTCATGCACAGCACCATCATGGTGACCTGCATGGTAGACAAACAAACGTGGGAGATAAAACAAACCAGCAAACCATGATACCATGGCAATAATATGAAATGCTTTGAGCCATAAAAATATCATAGTTTACCCTTGTTTTGATGCCGTTGGATGCAACATGCTTGTCGGGTCTAACAGCATGTTCAATTGCGCAATGGGTAATACCTGTTGCTCTTCGCACAATTGACGAACTGTTTTATGTTCGATCATTGCTTGTTTGGCGAGTTTCGCTGCTTGGTCATAACCAATCACAGGTGCCAGTGATGTCACCATACCCATACTCCATTCGATTTGTTTGCGACAATGCTCGACATTGGGCGTGAGCCCCGCAATACAACGATCAGCAAATATCTGACAAGCATTGGCCAGTAATTGCTGCGATTGCAAAATATTGTGTGTCATCATCGGCAGCATTACATTTAAATCCAAGAGACCTGAAGCACCACCAAAGGCAATGGCCGCATCATTGCCCATCACCTGTGCGCATACCTGTGCCAATGACTCGGCAATAACGGGGTTTACTTTGCCTGGCATAATAGAAGAACCCGGCTGCACCGCAGGAATATTGATTTCGCCCAAACCACAACGCGGCCCTGCATTTAACAGGCGTACATCATTGGCTATTTTAACCAACGATACCGCAAGGGTGCGCAATTGCCCCGATAGTTCAACAATAACATCTTGCGCCGCTTGTGCTTCAAAATGATTCTTGGCTTCAACAAAAGGGATATTATAAGCATCGCTTAATTGCTTGGCCATCAGTCCACCAAAATCAACATGGGTATTTAGGCCAGTACCAACGGCAGTACCACCTTGTGCCAACTCACACAAGCGAGGCATGACGCTTTCCAGCCGAGCCATACCCAACTCAACCTGCCTTGCCCATGCTGATATTTCTTGCCCCAACGTTATGGGCGTAGCATCCATTAAATGGGTGCGGCCAATTTTTAATACATCGGCAGTCTCTTGTGCTTTAGCGTTAAGCGTAGCGTGCAAATGCAGCAATGCGGGCATTAATTGATGTTGCAACACATCCATAGATGCCAGATGCATGGCAGTAGGAATAACATCATTAGAGGACTGCCCTTTATTAACATGGTCGTTAGGGTGAACCATAATGCCAGCGTTTAATTGCGCGCAACGGTGTGCAATGACCTCATTGGCATTCATATTGGTGGATGTACCTGATCCTGTTTGAAATATATCAAGTACAAATTGTTCGTTCCACAACCCAGCAATCACCTCATCAGCGGCTGCAATAATCAATTTTTTTCGGGTTTCATCCAAACCCCCAAGCTGCCCATTTACAAGCGCAGCGGCTTTTTTAATCTGCCCCAAAGCAGCAATAAACACAGCAGGAAAACGAATCCCAGAAACAGGAAAGTTCTTTACTGCCCGTGCCGTTTGCGCCCCGTACATGGCATCGACTGGAACATCCATTTCCCCCATAGAATCACGCTCAATGCGTGTTGTGGCTATAGTCATGGTGAAAGGCTCCTTAAAACAACCCAGGTTAAAGAGATGTGATGCCAAATTTAGTTGCTCATTGAGGGGTGTCAACCAAATAAAGCTATCATCATGGTGTTAGCCACGGCTCTCCTTCTCCACTTTACGCTTGTATTTTTAATATTTTTATTGACGAACAATACAAAGAACAACAGGATGCACCGCCGTCCGATTCACGGGGCTTGATTAATTCGGGGTGTAGCGCAGCTTGGTAGCGCATCTGGTTTGGGACCAGAGGGTCGGGGGTTCGAATCCCTCCACCCCGACCATAATCCAATTTATTTTACAACCTGCGCCTGTAGCTCAATCGGATAGAGCAACGGACTTCTAATCCGTAGGTTGCAGGTTCGATTCCTGCCAGGCGCACCAATGCCTATGCAGGCAAGTTAGAGACTATGATGGTGGATGTAGTTCAATGGTAGAGCCCTGGCTTGTGATGCCAGTTGTTGGGGGTTCGAATCCCCTCGTCCACCCCACTCATGGGGCGTTAGCTCAGTTGGTAGAGCAGCTGACTCTTAATCAGCGGGTCGTTGGTTCGATCCCAACACGCCCCACCATATGAACGCCAATAAAACCAATAACTTAATAAGCTTCGCAGTGATTCATTCATAGTGTTTTATTTCACTTTGAACAGCTTATTATCCTGAGACAATGACAAAATCTCATATTCTGAGTTTTGTAGCTCAATGGGAAGCTTATCCCGAAGGATTGAAACCACTAGCTGACAGTTCGTGTTAGAAACCTCTTCTAATAGCCCTGAAATTTGATTATCATGAACAATTTCCATTTGGTCATGTAATACAAAATGCAAACACTTAAGACCCTGCTTATCAGCAAACTTTATATAAGCTAAATCAAAAGCCGCAATTTCACCTTTTTTCTTACCAGTACCTTGTCTACCGCTTAAAGAACCAATACTTAATTTATAGAAATAATTATCAGTCTTTGATTGTTTCTCAAAATTTGCGCTCAAAGCAAATTTTTCACCATATAAATTATTAGAAATACTTGAAAAATATTTATTAAATAATATGACTCGCTCTTGTATCAAAGGATCCTTCGCCTTAATTCCTTGATCAATCGCTGCTAAATCAATTTTTATACCATTTAATATACTGTTTGACGACACAAATTGATTCAACTTCTCTTCAAATGAACCTTTTTCCTCATAAAGTTTATTTAGCTCGCCTACAATTTCTTGAAGCTCTTCTATAGCACCTGCTTTTTGCAACTTCACAGCATAAGCTTTCTCTTCAGCCAACAAATCTTTCATCGCTATTTTTACCAAACTTAGTTTTTGATTAAGACTTGGTAGTTCTTGAGTAATATATTTAATTTTTTCTGAAATCATTTGATTATGAAAGTCAACTGTTTCTTCAAAGCTTTTTTGCACCTTAGGTATCAATGCTTTTGCCTGTTCATATAAATACGCAATCTGACTTGTATCTACGTGAGTCTGATCTTTTTCTAAATCATCACGACTTTCTTCAATCAACGCCTTACGAAATTCTAAACGACTAACTTCTGAGCTATGCTGATTAAGTTTAAATCGAACTTGATTTAATTTTTCTATATCACGCTCATAATTTTCATTCAGGTTAAAATTATCTTTTTTTCTTTTCAATGCTTTAATATCACGCTTTAAAATCGCTAAAAACTGTCGGAGCATAGATTCTGATTTACCTTTCTGTAAACGGTCTAATATTTTATTTTCAAGCTTTTGATCTTCTAATAAACCACGCTTTTTTTCTGCATCGACTAAATTTATTCCCAACCAAAATAAATAGAGCGCTTCGTATTCCTCATTCCTACCAAAGCCACCTAAAACCTTTACTGTATTTTCAAGCCTTTCTGCTTCATCACGAATATTTTTAGCCTTTATTTGTTTAAACGTTGGTTTATCTTCAAAAAAACCAAAAAATACTTTTTTCAATTCCGCATCAAAATCCTTGCTAAGAATGGGTTCCCCATTAATTTCAAGAACTCTCTGTTTACGCGCTAAAAAGTTGCGGCGTATAACAATTAATTTTGATAAATTATCTTCAAGGTCTTTTTGTAAAGATAACGTAATAATGACATTTTTTTGAGTCAAAAAACTCTTTATTTCTTCATTAGCCTTGTCAGGGAATTCGGGGTCTTGATAAAGACTTTTAGCATCACCCCCAAGACAAAAACTAATAAGCCTAAGTACTGTGGTCTTACCTACATTATTACCTGTTTTCTGCTTATTACTTTCCCCCGTTGGCGTTTCATCAACAATGAGGTTCATACCCTTACGAAAAGGTATATCACGAACGACATTGCCATTACACTCTATTTTAAGTGACTTTAAAAACATTTTTCAATCACCCCTTCTTTTGAATCAACAATGCCAAGTAAATAAAGCCAATCTATTGTTAGTACAAAAAGATTCATTGATATATCTTCTTTCTCTTTTAAGTTTTGAAAGGTATCAAAAAAATCTAATGCTCCTTTTGACCTGTTTAGCAGATCAATCACTTGAGCGCCTAAGTAATACAGTTCACGCTGTGGATTATTATCTTGGCTAACAATCATTTGGGTTCTTCCAAAATTTTACAGCGCATAAAAGCATCCACAATAATAATCGACACTGCAAAGTCCACTTCTTCGTATGTCAGTTCTTGATCTCCATTTGAACTTTTATCAATAAGATCA
>JAUZQQ010000039.1 GCA_030950905.1 Mariprofundaceae bacterium | reverse complement strand
TACGAATCGACTGACGGGGTTCAATAAAAGTACGTCCAACATAATGATTGCGAATCAAACCCATTTGCAATGGAATGGCTGAATGCGCAGCGAAACCCATGGCGGGTGGCACGCCCGAATCAGGCACGGGGATCACCATATCTGCATCCACAGGGCTTTCTTTCGCCAGTTGCTCACCAATAGCATAACGAGCCTGATAAACATTCACCCCTTCTAATGTTGAGTCAGGACGTGCAAAATAGACATACTCAAAAACACAAAAACGTGGTTCAGGGTTTTCAAATACTTGGTGACTTTTTAAGCCAGACTTGCGAATCACCACCATTTCACCGGGTTTCACATCACGCACATAGTTTGCACCAATCAAATCAAAAGCACAGGTCTCTGAGGCCAATACCCAAACGCCGTCCAATTGCCCCAAAACCAGCGGCCGAATACCATTGCGGTCGCGCACACCAATCAATTTATCTTCGGTTAAAACGAGTATGGAAAAACCACCGTGTAATTGATTCACGCCTTCTGTCAAACGCCCTTCTGTTGTTATCTCTTTGCTTCGTGCCACAAGGTGAATTAAGACTTCAGTATCAGATGTGGATTGAAAAACCGAGCCCTTTTTCTCCAAACTTTTGCGTAAAACTTGTGCGTTTACAATATTTCCATTGTGGCACATGGCAATGCCACCGTGTGCATACTCGTACGAAAAAGGTTGACAGTTACGAATGCCTGAATCACCTGATGTTGAATAACGAACATGGCCAATCGCCAATCGACCGTTTAAGCGTTTGATATCTTTTTTTTGAAAAATATCAGCAATCAATCCCATGCGGCGGCGGCTGATAAATTGCTCGCCATCGTAACTGACAATGCCCGCTGATTCTTGACCACGATGCTGCTGCGCATACAAGCCCAAGTAGGTTAAATTTGCAGCCTCAGGGTGGTTTAATACACCAAAAACGCCGCATTCATCATGAAAGCCGTCATCCGCCGTTTTATGATTGGCCATATTATTCACACACGCTCCTGTTTTATGCAAAGCGCACCATGTTGCTAACGATGCGCCAATTGAATATAAAGCCTAATTTTTACGTTTATCTACGATTTTATCATCGCCAATCCATGACATCATTTTACGTAAATCAGCACCAACAGATTCAATGGGGTGTTCTGCTCCCAAGCGGCGTTTCGCATTCATGCTTATTTTTCCTGAGTTGCACTCTTCGATAAAATCACGAACGAATTCACCATTTTGAATTTCTTTTAATACTTGGCGCATTTCTGCCCGAACGCTCTCATTGATAATACGGGGCCCCGTCTTAAGATCGCCATATTCAGCGGTATTGGAGATAGAATAGCGCATATTGGCAATACCACCTTCATAAATCAGATCGACAATCAGCTTCATTTCATGCAGGCATTCAAAGTATGCCATTTCTGGTGGGTATCCAGCCTCGGTCAAGGTCTCGAAACCTGCGGTAATCAACTCGGTTACGCCGCCACACAGTACCGCCTGCTCACCAAACAAATCAGTTTCACATTCATCACGGAAGCTTGTCTCAATCGTTCCTGCGCGGGTTCCACCATTGGCACACGCATAAGACAGTGCCAGTTCTTTGGCTGTACCCGTTACATTTTGATGCACGGCAATCAATGACGGCACACCAGCACCTTGGGTGAATGTATGCCGCACCAAATGGCCAGGCCCTTTGGGCGCAATCATGATTACATCCAGATCTTTACGCGGGTTTATCAATGAAAAGTGTATGTTTAGCCCGTGTGCAAAAGCCAAGGTTGCACCTTGCTTTAAATTGGGCTCAATGGATGCCTCATAAACTGCTTTTTGATTTTCATCAGGCAACAAAACCATAACCAAATCAGCACCTTTAACGGCAGTGGCAATATCAGCAACCTTTAATCCAGCCGTTTCAGCCTTTGCCCAAGATGATGAGCCCGTACGTAAACCGACGGTAATATCAACGCCAGACTCTTTTAGGTTTAAGGCATGCGCGTGCCCTTGTGAACCATAACCGAGGATGGTTACTTTTTTACTTTGAATAATAGAAAGATCGGTATCAGCATCGTAATAAATGGTCATGGCCATGGGCATGCTCTCCTTGCAAAACAGATGATCAAAAGTGGTTGACCACTTCATTTTGCGAAACCTAGCAATATATTACGGTTTAGAAAACTTTGCCAACATATCGCGCATGGCAGCCATATGAGATTCTGCTTCTTCTTTGGCCTCATCTGAATGTTGATCATCATCCACCCAGCGCAGGGCATCGTTGTTCATTTCTTTTAAAAAAGGGGATGGCCTACCTTTTTCTTCTTTGCCGAAGCGACGGCGGCTGATGATATGGCTTAATGTTAATCGAAAACGCGCCCTTGTAACGGCAACGTACATCAACCGCCGTTCTTCTTCTTGGCGGTTTTCTTCCAGTGCATTTTTATGGGGGAAAACGCCATCTTCAGCACCTGTAATATAAACGTGATCAAACTCCAAACCTTTGGCAGCATGTACCGTCATCAGCCTAACCCGTCCTTCGGGATCATCTTCATTTCGATCGGCAAAAAGACTTAATTGTTGTAAAAAGGCTGTCAAATCGATGCCAGACCCATGGCTGCGCAACCACCAGCGGCGCAGCTCCATAACATTAGCAATACGCCGTTCTGCAACATCCTCATCGTCGGCATCATGGCGGATAGCCGCCTCTAAGCCTGTGTTTTTCAATAGCGTATCAAACGCATTATCAGGTTCACCATGCAAAAACTGGTGGTCTAAATCGGCAATCATTAACCCAAAGCTGCGCAAAGTATCCGCCAAACGGTGTGTTAAATCATCATGGGTACACGATTCTAAAAGCGAGCATTCATGTGCCCATGCAAAGTCTGCCAGTAACCCCAAAGCTTTATCGCCCACGCCTCGACGTGGGCGTGCAATGGCGCGCATAAAAGCAAGATCATCGGCGGGGTTGGCGAGCAAGCGAAGGTATGCCAAAAGATCCAAGACTTCAGCGCGGTCAAAAAACGACATGCCACCAGAAACATGGTAAGGAATACCCACCTCACGCAAAGCAAGCTCCACCGGACGGGATTGGTACGATGCGCGATAAAGTATGCAGAAATCATCCCAATCTTTAGCCTCGCCCACAGCCCGCCGTGCTTTGATGTCGCCTGCAATGCGGCGGCCATCCTCTTCAACATTGGGGCAAGCCCAAACGCGAACGGGTTTTCCTTGCCCCAAATTAGAACGCAAGGACTTACCCAAACGTTCCTTGTTGTGGGCAATCAATGTGTTTGCTGCGCTTAAAATTGCCGCCGTAGAACGGTAGTTTTCTTCCAAACGAATGGTATGCAAGTTGGGGTAATCTTTTTCCAATTGAAACAGGTTTCGTACTTCTGCACCACGCCAACCATAAATAGATTGATCATCATCCCCTACGGCTGTTAAATTTCCTTCGGCAGTGGCAAGCAATTGCACCATGCGGTATTGCATGCGGCTTGAGTCTTGGTATTCATCGACCAAAAAATGCCGCGCACGGGATTGCCACAAGGCTCTTGGTTGTGCATGATCGGTTAATAGTTGCAAGGGTAAGACAATAAGATCATCAAAGTCCACGGCGTTCATGCGGGTTAATAATGTGTCATAGCGTTCTTTGATATGGGTGATTGTCGCATCGACAGTACCCAACGTTTCGTTTTTTAATAACGATACCTGTTGTAGTACCCGATTCATTTGATCTGTATCGGTGGGCAATTGCAAATCAGCCAATACTGAACGCATCGCCGAGCGTTGCTCTGCACCAGAAAATACTGACAAACCATCACGTCGCGCAACCAAGTCTGGGTTTTCACGCAAAATATTTAGCCCTAGGGCATGGAATGTACAAATACGCAAGCGCTTACTCTGTACCCCCAGTCGCTTGTTCAAACGGGCGCGCATTTCTTTGGCTGCTTTGTTGGTGAAAGTAACGGCAGTAATGGCATCTTGTGGCACATGTCGTTCAATCAGTGTAGCAATACGCTCGGTAATAACCCGCGTCTTACCAGAACCTGCACCGGCCAATACCAGCAATGCGCCGCCACGGTAATGCACGGCTTGGTATTGTTGTTCGTTTAATGATGATCCGCTCATGCGCCAAAGCTTAACTTTTATTATTGAAATGGGTATGTTTTTGACTTGTTGTTGAACAACAAAAAAATGGAGGCAAAGATATGGCACGTTTAACCAACGAAACAGGTGTTGATTTAATTAAAAAATTTGAAGGGTTGCGCACCGAATCATACACGGATGCCGTTGGCATTTGGACGATTGGCTACGGGCATACTGAGGGTGTTAAGCGGGGGCAGCGCATTAGCGAAGCAAAGGCAGGAAGTTTTTTGCGCAGTGATCTAAACAATGCAGAACGTGCCGTAGAACGTTTGGTAAAAGTAGCATTAAATGACAATCAGTTTGCCGTATTGGTCTCTTTCACCTTTAATCTTGGTAGCGGTAGGTTGGCATCAAGCACCTTGCTTCGCAATCTTAATAATGGTGATTATGACGGTGCGCCAGCGCAACTTAACCGTTGGGTTAAAGCAGGTGGGGCAACCCTTCCAGGACTTGTTAAAAGACGCAAAGCAGAAGGCATGCTGTGGTCAACGAATGGCGCGTACACTTACAGCAGCGATGTACAGCCAAAACCAGAAGAAGAAGAATCTTCGCAAAAATCGTTGATGATTTATGATGAAAATCGCTATATTCGTTTTGAAGTGATCGCATCCACAGGCTTGAATATGCGTGAAAGTCCCAATAAAACTGCGCGGGTTCTTAAAGTATTACCCAAGCAAACCATGCTTTACATTGGTCATCATGTTGGCATGTGGACATCGGTTGACTTAAATGGCAATGGTGAACTCGATGGCTGGGTTGCAGAAGATTATCTCTCGCCAGTTATTCGTTAGTACCAATGCTGCCGCAAGACAATGATCGAATCGAAACTGTGGTATTGGTGGTCAATACAGGAAGTTCTTCTGTTAAAATGGCATGTATTCGCATGCCATGCGAAACAGTGCTGGCCGAAGCTTCTGTGCAAAAACTGGGTTCATCGCAAGCATCATTGTCTTTAAAAACGATCCATGAGACATTCAATATCGCTTTTGATGGTGAAAGCCATGAACGGGGCATACAACAATGTTTGGATGCATTGCTTGATCAAGTTGGCATGGCGAAGATTAGCGCGTTGGGGCATAGGGTTGTCCATGGTGGCGAGCAGTTTATTGGACCCACCGTGCTTGATGCCGCAGTGCTTGAACACATTGAATCGCTCTCGCATTTGGCACCATTGCACAATCCTTCTAATATATTGGGCATTCGTGCGGCCATGAAGTGCTTGCCTGATGTACCCCATATTGCTGTTTTTGATACCGCTTTTCACCATGCCATGCCCGCGCATGCCAGTTTTTATGCCGTACCTTACGATTGGTATGCAAAACACGGGGTTCGTCGTTATGGTTTTCATGGTACCAGCCATCATTATGTCGGAGAACAAGCAGCACAGCGACTTGGCCGTGCTTTTAATGCTTGCGATTTTATCACAGTCCACCTTGGCAACGGTTGCAGTGCAACGGCTATCGCAGGTGGCATAAGCGTTGATACAACAATGGGAATGACCCCACTTGAAGGCCTGGTCATGGGTACGCGAAGTGGCGATATTGACCCAGCTATCCTTGCCTTTATGGCTAAAAAAACAGGGGATTCTTTAACAAGTATCACCCACGCTTTGAACCATAGATCAGGGCTGCTCGGAATATCAGGGCTTAGTAACGACATGCGTAACTTGCTTGATGCTGCCCAAAAAGGTCATCAGCGTGCCGATTTAGCGATTGGTGTATTTTGCTACCGTTTGGCAAAACATATTGCCGGTCTTGCTGTTGCACTGGCATGTGTTGATGCCATTGTATTTACAGGTGGTATCGGTGAAAATTCCAGTATTATTCGCGCCAAAACGATGGCCCATTTAACATGTTTTGATGTTGCTTTGGATGAACAGAAAAACACCCAACACGGTCATGCTTCCGATGGTTTTATTCATACCCATGAACATGGCATTGCTGTTTTGGTTATCCCCACCAACGAAGAGGTGATGATTGCCCGTTATGTCAATACTATTTTAAAGGAAAAGG
>JAUZQQ010000038.1 GCA_030950905.1 Mariprofundaceae bacterium | reverse complement strand
ATAGCCCCAAGCCAGGACTGTTCACTATCTTGCCATTCATACCAATATTTTCCTTGAAGCGCTGGACCAAGCAGATGTCGCCAAGAAGACTCAATCCAGTTGCATCGCTGCTCCCCACTAAGGCGAACCGCGCTGTTCATGGCGATTTCGGAGAGCAGCAACCAGCCATTGCTCTCTTCCGCTTCTAGCTTCTCTCCCGATTCTCCAAACAGCTTGTTTACACAGCGTTTGACACTTTTTTTGGGCAGCAACTCAAACCAGAGGGCGATCACTTCATGCCAGATCGGCTGATGCAGCTTCTTTCTCCATTGATCCCAGTCCGCATCATCATGCATATCAATCATGCTACCCATCAGCTCTTTGCCGGCAAAATATTCCAGAAACGAGAGGTGGCTGAAGGCATAATGCATCTCACCATCTACCTCACCACGTGGAATAAACAGGCCGCTGCGGTGGGCAATAAAATCCAGAATAAAACCTGTCTCCTCCTGCGCTTCCTTCTCCTTCAAGCCCTGCTCGATCAGCAAGGCCCTGAAGCAGGCCTCCACCTTTGATCTGGCAATATGGATGGTTTCATTGGCCTCTCCGCGCTGTTGCTGCATGGAGAGGGCAAGATGCGCCAAACCTTCGCTTATATCCTCATAATCCACCCGCATATCCCGTTCTTTGAATTGAATACGGCGCGCACTGTCCAGCGTCACCAAATAGGTTTCGGCAATACGCTCATAAAGCTCCGCTCGACCATCGGGCAAACGGCCTCGGCGGGCATGGATAAAGCAGATCATATTAAGCAACACGGGAATGCGCGCCAGCTCACTCAACCCATCATGTTTGCTCAGACGGGAGAGCAGATCACCCACCAACGAAGCGTGGGAAGATTGATCTGGCACATATTGCCGGTACCAGTTCACCACAAACTGGTGCTGCTTGCCCTGATCAAACGGTGCAAGATACAATACAGGAAGCCCCTCAAAGGCTTTTGTCGATAGATCTCTTCCTTTTTCAATCAGAGCCAGATCATCTTCACAGTCCTGCTGATCACGCGCCTGCCCGTCTTTCGTCTGCTGATAACCAAACCATTCGCTCTGAGAAAAACCGATAATGCGCGAGGTGATGATAAACTTGCAGCAAGGAAAACGCTGCAAGCCCTCCTTCACCGCCGCTGCCAGTGCGCGGCGAATCTGCGGAGAACTCACCTCATCCAGCCCATCAATCAAAAAGATTGCCTGGCCACTTTCGGTCAACATTTGGCAACATTCGCCGCCGTTCATCATCGGCTTCATCAAATCATCGTTGGCTGATACAAAGGCCTGCCACAATGAATCCCAGTCCTGCACCTGCTGCAAGTTCAAATCACGCAAAATCAGCGCAAAGGGAACCAATGAACCCACCTGATGTTTGAGCTGGTGGCTTCCGCTATAACGAAGGGTCATCATCAGCCAGGTAATCAGCGTTGATTTGCCCGTGCCAGGATCGCCCAATACAAACATCCAGGGGTGCTGCTGTAACATGCCTGAGATATTGGACATCCCTTGGATTTTTTTGTCCTTTCGATCCGCCTCCATCAGCGCATGTGATGTAAGCGCATGTGTCGTCAGTGCTGGAGGCACAAACATATCCTCCAGCATCACCGGCCGTTTATCTGCCCCGCCCTGATCATCATCATCCAGTGCCAGACCAAAGTTGCTGGCATAGGCATACTTCTCAAAGATGCGGTGGTAGTAGGCGACGGTCTCCTTTGTATTAAAGGGATCAATAAAACTTTTCCGGTTGGCGGTCTGAGGTGTTGGAAAGGGAGTGTTGGTCTGTTTCATGTTCATGAGAGGATAAAAGGTTTTACATCATTGGGCATGATGCTTCCGCTCCCTTTCAAATCTGTCATCACCCGATGCAAACGAAATACATTGCTATCACTGGGGTTCACTGCCAACGCCTTACCCGCCTGATCCTGCGACCACACAATGCCGCGCATGGGATCACCCTCTTTTTAATTTAAGGCTTTCCGACAGTGCCTTTTCAATCTGCCGCTGATCCATGCCGAACAGCACCACACAATTGTTGAGGTTTAAATAGATCTTGATTCCCTCAAGCAGGCGAAACGCCGTTTGCGGTTCACAGCGATCAAGATCATCGATGAAAATAACCAGCCGTTTTTTTCCGCGCCCCAGTGCCTGCCCAATCGCCTCTTGCAATAGATTGCGCACACTCTGGCTGGGCAATGAATACTGGTGGCGTGTCTGCTCCCATGATTCACCCATAGCAGCAATCTTGCCTAACTGAGGAGCCATCATGCCACCGCTGGCTGCCTTGTTAATACCAATGCCTTTGAGGGCATCACAGTTGCTAATCTGAGAGCAGACCTCGCGCAAAAAGGCATGCTGACCAAAGCTATCAAGTAGGCTTGGTTCATCGTTATGGCTCAGCTTAGATGGTTCAGTCATTTCATCGCCCTTATCATTCATTTTAAGATCTCATTGCTTGCAGAGGGTTATCTGCAACACTTTTATTTTACTGGCTTTTACGTCTTAAACGGGAAGCCATTTATTCAAACAGTTCTTTGACCACCAGTGCGCGCAATGCATCCACCCCTTTTCTTTTTAAGCTGGATGTCCACAGCGGTGGAAGCATGCCGCCCAATGCGTCCTGCATTTCACTGCGTCGGCGATCCCGCATGCGGGCATTGAGCTTGTCTGTTTTTGTGGCAACAGGATGCCAGCGAATACCTTGCTCATTCAACCATTCAATCAACGCCAGATCCGAAGGTTTAGGGCCATGGCGCGCATCGAGCAACACCAGCACCAAACGTTTGGGGCAAGACATATCTAAAAAATAAGACTCAATCAAACGCCGCCATTTCCCTTGTTCACGTTTGGAGGCTTTTGCAAAGCCATAACCTGGTAAATCCACCAGCGTTAATTGATGATCGACATCAAACACATTCAACAAGCGCGTACAACCGGGGCGTTTGGATGTGCGCATCAACGATTTTCGCTCAAGCAGTGTATTTAATAATGATGATTTACCAACATTGGAGTGCCCCGCAACGGCCAACTGCGGAAGCCCATTCTGGGGGACTTGCGTGCAATCTGGTGCTGCCAATACAAACTCGGTTTTAGCCCAAACAATATTCATCATGTTTCCTTTTCTAGCTCCAGCCTTGCAGATGGTTCTTACAAATAGCAAAGAGTGCTTGAATGTGTTCATCATCAGCATTCAATGCGTGAATATAACGCAGGCTATGACCGCCCGCAGCGAGGTAGTAATCTCGATTCTCAACCGCGATTTCTTCCAGCGTTTCTAAGCAATCCGCTGCAAAACCAGGGCAAATAACATCAACCCTGCCTAAACCTTTGTCTCCCCACGATTTCAATGTTTCATCCGTGTAGGGCTGCAACCATGGCTCTTTACCAAAACGCGACTGAAAACTGATGCACCATTGTGCTGCTTCAAGTTGCAAAGCCTCGGCCAAAAGCCCTGCTGTTTTTCGACAGAAGCGGGGGTAAGGGTCGCCTTGATCAACATAACGTTGCGGTATGCCATGAAAAGATACCAACAAGCGTTCGGCTTTGCCATATTTTTCCCAATGACGTGTCACACTCGATGCCAATGCGGCAATGTATGCAGGATGGTCATGGTAGCCATGGATCATGCGTAATTCAGGAACCCAGCGCCATTGTTTGAGCGTATTAACCACGGCATCAAAGGTTGAGCCCGTGGTCGCGGCGGTATACTGTGGGTACAAGGGCAGCACCAAAATTTTACCGCAACCTTGCTCGCGTAAGGCATCAAGACCCTGCGTTATAGAAGGGTTGCCATAACGCATCGCCAATTCTATGGGCACAGGGCTACCCCCTGCTTGTTCAAACATATGCACCAAAGCGGCGTATTGTCGCATACTTTGCACCATCAATGGCGAACCCTCTGCAGACCATACTGCCTGATAAGCCTTTGCAGAGCGTGCTGGGCGAGTATTAAGAATGACACCATGCAGAATCAGCCACCAAAGTATACGGTTCATCTCGACCACCCGATGGTCGGATAAAAATTCCTTCAAATACTGACGAACTGCTTTTGTTGTGGGTGCATCAGGCGTTCCCAAGTTGGTGAGCAAAATCCCTGTGCCTGTTCGCATCAAATCTGTGCCATGGCTGGTTTTTTTTGATTGCTCAAATGATTTTTTATCCATCTTTTTGGTGACTGCATATCCTTGCTTCGTGGCTTGCCATTTCTGTAAATAATGTGATTATTGGCACATTGTTATTTTTTAATCTATCGTTGTTTTTAAATTCACCAAGGAGATAATACATGAAAAAAACCTTAGCTGCTAGTTGTTTGGCTGCATTCGGCTTGATCCAACCTGCGATGGCAGGGGACATGGCTATCGGTGCAAAAGTCGGAACTTTAGGTGCTGGCGTTGAAATTGTCAGCAATGTTGTGCCAATGTTGGTCAATGCACGAATACAATTGAACGCTTACAACCTCAATCGAACAATCACTGATACACAAGTAAGCTACGATGCCAAGTTTAAATTACTTTCTTTTGGCGCACTGGCTGATGTTTACCCCTTCGCTGGTAAATTTCGTTTGACGGGCGGCTTGTATTACAATGGCAATAAATTAACCATGACGGGCGTTCCGCTTGTGGGATCCTATACCATTAACGGAGCAACATACACCGCAGGGCAAGTGGGCAGCCTAACATCCACGGTTGATTTTAATAAAATCGCTCCTTATGCAGGCATTGGCTTTGGGGATTCTATTTCCAGTGGTAGCCCTATCGGTTTTAACTTTGATTTGGGCGTATTGTACATGGGTCAACCCAAAACAGCGATCACTGCCACTGGCGCAGCCGCCAACCCCGCACTGGCTGCTTCTATCGCTGGAGAAAAACAAAAATTGGACGATGCCTTGAAAAACATGCAATTTTACCCTGTTGCCTCTATCGGTGTTACCTTCCGTTTTTAAATGTTTTTTTTAATACTGTTGTGCGCTGTTACAGCAGTATTAAGTGCCAATACCGCAGAAGCCACAACACTTGATGCCATAGAACGAAAGTATATTGGCGATTTAATTTATCAACATGAATGTGGCCAAGACCCTAAAGCGTTGACCAGTTGGAACAAAAACGAAGACTTTGCTTCGTTGGGTATTGGCCATTTCATTTGGTACCCTGCTGGGGTTGCTCATAAATCTTTCAATGAAAGCTTCCCTGCCTTGTTGACCTTTGTAGAAAAGCGGGGAATGATCAGCATGCCTGCATGGTTGCGTAACATCAAGGGAAACCCGTGGTTGAGTCGTCCCATGTTTTATGCTGCCATAAAATCGCCTAAAATGGTTCAGCTACGCCAATGGTTGGAAGCGAGCAGGGATGAGCAGGTATTGTTCATCAAGGCGCGTTTGGATGCTGCATTGCCACGCATGGTTGCCGACTTAGACCCTGTCGATGCAGACCACGTAACACGACAATACCAGCGCATGGTAAATACCCCGATGGGCTACTTTGCATTGATGGATTATGTGAACTTTAAAGGCGAAGGCATTTATCTTAGCGAACGCTACCAAGGTCAAGGCTGGGGGCTACAACAGGTTTTATTGGCCATGCACGGTGAAAATACGGGACGTATTGCCATGCTGTCCTTTGTCACATCTTCAAAACAACGCTTGCGCGAACGGGTTCGTCTTGCACCAAAAAAACGCCATGAACAGCGTTGGCTGGCAGGCTGGGAAAACCGTTTGGATCATTACTTGCAAGAAATGGATCGTTTTTTAAAGTAACCCGCAATAAATAATAGGAATTAAACAGGGTATACATATGCAGCCACCATTGGTTTGGATGGATCTTGAAATGACTGGGCTTGAGCCAGACCAAGATGTTATTCTGGAAATCGCAACATTAATCACCGATGCAGACCTTCATGTATTGGCAAAAGGGCCAGAGCTTGTTGTTCATCAATCGGATGCTGTGCTTGCGGCGATGAACCCTTGGTGTATTGAACACCATGGCGCATCAGGTTTAACGGCACGGGTACGAAGCTCACAGGTATCACAGACTGAAGCGGAAGCGAAAACATTGGCATTTTTGCAGGACTATTTTTCAGTGCAAGGCATAACGGATGCACCACCGTTATGCGGTAATAGCATTCATCAAGATCGCCGTTTTTTGTTTTGCCACATGCCAAAATTGGAAGCTTTTTTTCATTATCGAAACCTTGATGTAAGCACCGTTAAAGAACTCGTTCGCCGCTGGTACCCCAAGGTTGAGATTCCCATCAAAAAAGAAAGCCATCGAGCACTGGATGATATTCACGAATCTATTGCCGAGCTGCGGTATTACCGACAGCATGTTTTTTTGCCGTGAGTTTTCTTCGCTTATTCCATTCATGGATGCCAATAAACACAGCAATAATAGGCTTATTAACAATAAACATGCTGGGCATCAGTGCTTGTACATCCAACAACGAAGCATCCAACTTGCCGCCAGCAACAGAACAAGTTGCATCCAATCTGGCATCCAATAACCCAGCATCGGGTGATCGATTGGTAACGGCAAGCATTGGCGATGCTTCCAATTTAATCCCGATGATTGCAGGTGATTCTGCCAGCCATGATGTTGCAGGCCGCTTGTATTTGTCGTTGTTAAAATACGACAACAACTTGCAACTAACGGGCGCATTGGCGAAAGACTGGCGCATTTCAGACGATCAATTGGCGATCACCTTTCACCTTAAACCAGACCTGCGCTGGACAGACAACATGCCATTGACCAGTGCCGATTGTGTATTTACGCTGGAACTGATCCAAGACAACTATACACAAAGTGCTTTTAAATCGGACTACATGCTGGTTGACCACAGCGAAGCACCCGATCCTTATACCTTTGTGGTGTACTACAAAGAACCGTTTTCTCCCGCATTATCAAGCTGGGCTGGTTTGGCGATTCTTCCCAAGCATATTTTTAAGGGTGTCGATATTATGAACACCACCCTATCGCGCCAACCACAAGCAACGAGTGGGCCCTACACGCTGGAGCGTTGGGATTCCCAGCAAAATATTTTGTTAAAGGCAAACCCGCACTACCACGATGGAACGGTATGGATCAGCGAGCGATTGACCCGTATTATCCCAGATACGGCAACACAGTTCCTTGAACTTTCAGCAGGACGTTTGGATTCGATGAACCTAACCCCCATACAATACACGCGTTTATTTGAGGGCAACGCCAAACTTAAAAAAGACTACCAACGTTACCACTATTTGGACTTTGGCTATACTTACCTTGGTTTTAACCTAAAACGGAAACTTTTCTCTGATTTACGGGTGCGCAAGGCGATTGCGCTGGCAATAGACCGCAGTGAAATTATTGACGGCGTATTGATGGGGCAAGGCGAGCCGATTGCATCACCGTACAAACCGGGAACCTACTGGCAAAACACCGCGTTATCCCCCAGGGCTTTTAACCCATCATCTGCATCACAACTGCTTGATCAAGCAGGCTGGAAAGACCGTGATGGTGATGGCTGGCGTGATAAAGACGGTCAAATATTACGCTTCACCGTATTGACAAATAACGGCAACAAACAACGCGCCGATACGGCAACCATTATCAAAGAACGTTTAAAGTCATTGGGTATTGACATGCAGGTTCGCTTGATCGAATGGTCAGCATTTATTGAGAACTTTATCAACAAACGGGATTTTGATGCTGTTATTCTTGGTTGGTCCTTAAACCCTGAGCCTGACCAATACGCGATGTGGCATTCTTCACAAACAGGGCCACGTGAATTTAATTTTCTTAGCTACCACAACGACACCGTAGATCGGGTATTGGATCAAGCCCGTCGTACTTTTGACCGCAAACAACGCAAAGTATTCTACGATCAAATGCAACAAGCACTGTTTGATGATGTTCCCTTGGTTTTTTTGTACGCTCCTTATGCACTGCCTGTTTTGCACAAACGCATCCATGGTATCTCGCAAGGGGCTGCGGGTATTGCTTATGACAACGAGCATTGGTTTGTGCCTGCCGCCATGCAAACATACCATGTCACGAGCATCAGTCAGCAATAATCACTGGGCAAGGAAAATATGCTGATTCAAGAATCTTTTGATCGCTTCAAACAAACAAACCATGATGCTTACCAACAAGAAACCCATGATGCTTTGGAGCTTTTTGGCGAATATATTGTCTATTATTCCGATCTTTCTTTTGACGAAGAAGAAGAGGAGCCATTGCAGCAAGAAGATTGGGAACAGCCGCTTGAGCAACTTATGGAAGAATTACTGGAAGGTGATCTTGATGCGGTGGCGAACCTGGGTATTTTAACACTGGATCAATTGAACGACGAACACCTGCGTGATTTTTTGGCATGGTTTTTGTTACGCGAGGCTGATACCAACAGTCTAACATTGCAAAAATATACGAACGTATTGCTTGCTTGGGTTACCTTTTTACGCACCCAAAAGGCTATTGATCTGGCAACTTTTTCAAGCTACAAAGCTACCCTTGAACATACGGGTGTAGCAGCCGTTCGCGTCTGTCAGGCGGCACATATTCTGTTTCATTTTGTTCGCTTGGGTTCTGCCATGTCCCCACGAAACCGCGAAAAAAAGTTTACCGATTTTATTGAAGGCCATGCGCGTATTGTAGGCATTGAACATAACGCATTGCACGTGGGTTTTGATAATCAACAGCAACATATAGACCCGATTCTTCTGCCCGAAGCAATTATTTCTTTGTTACAACTGGGGGATGTATTGGATGTTGAACTGGGTCTTCGTAACGATGAATGGCAAATTGTTGATGCAGGGCCGATTTATCCTGCATGTATTTATATTGAGGCAGAATGTTTTGACGTGCCAGAGAAGATCATCCCATGAAACCCACTGAATTTTTAATCGGCTTAATGACAGGAACCTCGTGTGATGGCATAGACGTGGCGATTGTTGATGCCAAAAGTCATGCCTTACGGGGCTTTCAAAGCCACCCACTATCCGCAAATTTGCAAGAATCACTGCTGCGTTTGGCGGAACCCAGCATGGATGATATTGATCATTTGGGGCATTTGGATCAAGCCTTGGGTGATGCATTGGCGAAGGCTGTTGAAGCCACATTATGCCATTACGGCCTAGCAAATTCTGCCATTTTATTGATCGGAAGCCACGGTCAAACGATTCGTCATCGCCCGCAACGCATGGATGGCGGTTTACCCTTTACCCTGCAAATTGGTTGCCCCGCACGCATTGCTGAATATACAGGCATCACCGTAGTCAGTGATTTTCGTCGCCGTGATATGGCTGCTGGCGGTCAAGGCGCACCATTAACGCCGTGGCTACACCGCCAATTATTTGCCAGCCCTGATGCCCATATTGCGGTATTAAATATTGGCGGCATTGCCAACATCACATGGCTGGGCAAAGATGGTGGTATTTCAGGGTTTGACACGGGGCCTGGTAACATGCTGATGGATGGCTTGATGTTACATCTTAGCGATGGTCGGTACGCTTATGATCAGGGCGGTGAATTGGCTGCCATCGGGCAACCATGCCACGCCTTGCTGGCGCACTGTTTAGAACACCCTTATTTTGCAGCATACCCACCAAAATCCACAGGAAGAGAAGACTTTGGCGCGAGCATGCTGGAGTCATTATTGCGCTGGCCAGACCTTGATGATGGCAGTCGGATGATGACAGCAGCCATGCTCACCGTGCGCAGCGTCGTTGACAGCATACGTTTTTTACCCGCATCGCCCGAACAATGGTTGGTTTGCGGCGGCGGCGTACACAATCACACCCTGATGCGCATGCTGCAACAACAGCTTTCACCGGCAACCGTCAGCCCTACCGATCAACACGGCTACCCTGCTGATGCCATCGAAGCCATCAGTTTTGCCCTATTGGCTGATCAAACAGTACGTGGGCAAGTCAATACCCACCCAGCAGTCACAGGCGCACGCCATGCAACGTGTGCGGGACAAATAACCCCAGGTAAAAATTGGCTGCAACTGATGCAGAACTTGGATAAGTAGCGCACTATAAGTTTCCAGCAAGTGCGGCCACAAGATCGTTGTTTATTGATACATTGTCAGCCCATATTTGATGCACTCGCCCTGCTAGCAAATGGTTATCATTGCATACTTCTAAAAAACAGATAAAATGCGCCGCCCTTAAAAAATCAATGGAGGTTTCACCCATGGCCAAGCGATGTGATATTTGCGGCAAAGGTCCGATGAGCGGCAACAATGTTAGCCACGCCCACAATACTACCCGTCGTCGCTTTTTGCCGAATTTACAAAAAGTTCGCGCGATGATTCAAGGGAAAGTATCCCAAGTGAAAGTATGTACGCAATGCCTCCGTTCCAACAGGGTACAAAAAGTAGCCTGATCAACAGGTGGCCTAACACGTTCATTTCGAATTTGATATCACCCCTGTTTAATACAGGGGTTTTTCGTTGGGGTGTACCACTAAAATAATATGTCGCATCCATTCGGGCGGTTATTCTCCACCGCTGAATATAGGATGACTGGAGTATGAACAATGAATAAGCGTATCTATTGCGGTGACTTTAAGGATGGCAATCTGGGGCAATCTGTCCGTTTAAATGGATGGGTGGAAACCAACCGCGATCATGGCGGTGTTATCTTTTTGGACGTGCGGGATCGCAGTGGTGTGATTCAAGTGGTTGCACACCCTGACAAAGTTGATGTGCATGCCTTGGCACACAGTTTGCGTCAGCAAGATGTGGTTGAAGTATTTGGGACAGTCATTGCTCGCTCCGATGAAACCATCAACAGCCATTTAAAAACAGGTGCGGTGGAAGTCGTTATTGATCGTCTTGTGTGTATCAACCGTTCAAAAACCCCGCCATTCCCCATTGATGATCATTGCAATACAGGCGAACAACACCGCTTGGAATACCGATACTTGGATCTTCGCAGACCTGTAATGCAGCGCAATATGATGTTGCGCCACAAAGTAACCCATGCCGCACGCCATTACCTTGATCAACAAGGTTTTCTTGAAGTTGAAACCCCGATATTAAACAAATCCACCCCCGAAGGCGCACGCGATTACCTTGTGCCATCGCGTATACATACGGGTTCATTTTATGCTTTGCCACAAAGCCCGCAATTGTTCAAACAACTGTTGATGGTTGCTGGCATGGATCGCTACTATCAAATAGCGCGTTGTTTCCGCGATGAAGATCTGCGTGCCGATCGCCAACCTGAATTTACGCAGGTTGACCTAGAAATGTCATTCGTCTGCCAAGATGAGGTTATGGCCTTGGCTGAGGGATTGATTGGCGCGATGTTTAAAGCGGGCATGGATGTAACATTAAACACCCCATTTCCACGCATTAGCTACCACGAGGCAATGGACAAATATGGCCTTGATCGTCCCGATGTTCGCTTTGCGCTGGAGCATGTTGATATTACAGATTTAATGCGCGAAGTCGACTTTAAAGTATTTCGTGAGCCTGCTGAGAAAGGTGGTTTGGTTAAAGTTTTACGCATCCCTGGTGGTGCAACATTAAGCCGGAAAAAGATTGATGATTACACCAAGTTTGTTGGTATTTATGGTGCTAAAGGGCTTGCTTGGATCAAAGTCAACCAATCTGCTAATCTTCCTTCAGGCTTGCAATCCCCCATTGTGAAATTTTTGCCTGAATCCATTTTATCACGATTGCTTGATCGGTGCGATGCCAAAGATGGTGATATTTTGTTTTTTGGCGCAGGCGAACGCAATGTGGTTAATGATGCATTGGGTTATTTGCGCGTTCGTATCGCACAAGACTTGGGTTTGATTGCCAAAGATCAACAAAGCTTTGTTTGGGTTGTTGACTTCCCCATGTTTGAGTGGAATGCAGAAGAAAAACGTATGCAAGCACTGCACCACCCGTTTACCGCGCCTGATCCATCGGCATTGGATCAATTAGAAACCACGCCACTGGCGATAAACTCTCAGGCTTATGATTTGGTGTGGAATGGCACAGAGATTGGCGGCGGTTCTATTCGTATCCATGATAGTGAAATACAAAACCGTGTATTCACCGCTTTGGGCATTGATGCCGAAGAAGCCCAAGAAAAATTTGGTTTTTTGTTGGATGCCTTGCAATATGGTGCGCCACCCCATGGTGGTTTGGCCTTTGGGCTGGATCGTGTGTTGGCCTTGATGACCAATGCTGAATCGATTCGTGATGTCATTGCTTTCCCCAAAACACAACGCGCCGCTGATACCATGTGCGATGCACCAGCAGAAGTTGCTGATCGCCAGTGGCAAGCGTTGGGTCTGCGAAAACGACACAAATTGACCGAGTAATTATTGCATTTAATTCCCGTTTTTCAGCAGGCTATGAATAGCTTGTCGGCATGCTTGGGGTAATTCGCTTTTTTTCATCATGAATGCGGCGATGGCTGCCGCCAGACGGCAGCCTGTTCCGTGGGCTTGGTCTTGGTTCCATGCTTGGGTGGGATGCGAAAATAGATGCATCTCGCCATGGCTGTCGCATAAAAAATCATGCAGCCGTGGCCCATGCCCATGGCCGCCTTTAACAAGCACCGCCGTACGGTATTGCAGCGCCAAAGAGGCTGCCATTTCCGCACCATCATCAGCATAAAGATGGCCACCTGACAAAACAGCCGCCTCATTTAAATTGGGGGTGATCAACGTCGCTTGTGGCAACAATGTATGGCGCAACACATCAAACGCTTGTTCATCCAGCAAACGCCGGCCACTGCTGGCAACCATGACAGGGTCAACAATAAGTGGGCGAGCATCGTGGTACTGTTGCAAAGCTGTGGCCACACAATCGACATGGCCTGCATCAACCAACATCCCTGTTTTGACTACTTTCACATCAAAAAAATTAAAAACACTCGATATTTCTGCCGCTAGCTGGGCAATGCTTACCACTTCAATACGTGCAATCATTGCGGGGCTTTGTGCTGTTAAAGCGGTTATAGCGGAACAACCGCGAACACCGATACGATCAAACATGCGCAAATCGGCTTGGATGCCAGCACCACCACAACTGTCTGAACCACCAATGGTTAAACAAACAGCAGGGCGGTTTATGCCTCCCATGCTGCAACCATGGTGCGTGCTTGTTGCTCAATATTTGTCGATGAAAACAAACTAGAAATAACGGCAACAGCATCCGCACCACACATTCTTGTTGGTAAAATAGTGTCCACGTTGATACCACCAATGGCGCAAATGCTGGCATCAGGAAAAAGGCTGCGCGCTTTTTGCAAGCGTGCTAGTCCAATCACAGGCACGTTTTTTTTACTGGTGGTAGCAAAAATGGCACCAAAAGAAATATAATCTGCCCCGCAAGCCAAAGCATGTTGCGCCAGCGCAGCATCCCCCCGGCAGGTAATACCCATACATAATTTCCCACCTATTTCATTCCGTGTTTGTGCCAAGTTGCTGATATCTTCACGACCCAGGTGTACACCATCGGCATCACAATCTTTCGCCAGTTGCACAGAATCGTTGATAATCAATGCGCAATGGTAATGATGACACAATGCACGCAAGGCAAGGCATTGTTTGCGCGCTCGCTTAAAGGCGCGTGTTTTATCGCGGTATTGCAACACCAAAACGCCGCCACGCATGGCTTCTTCGGCTTGTTTTAGCAAGGTATCGGTGGCAAGTCCTGAAGGTAAAATACCATAGATACCATGAATACAAGAGCGATTTTTAATCATTCAAAAGCTTTAATAGATCGGTAAATACAGCCAAGCTCACCACACGATCGGCATATTCAGGCGGCAAGTCTTGGTAGCCATGTTCAGCAAAAGCTATTTGCGAACACTCGGCATTAAACCCTGCTTCCAGATCAAATCGGGTATCACCAACCATCACGGTATTTGATGGTGATACCCCCATCACCTCACAGCAACGCAACAGCATATCTGGTGCAGGTTTTTTGGGATAGCCATCTTCAGGCGAAAGCGCGATACTTAAATAGGGTGTGATTCCCAAAACATTCAGCACTTGCACCCGTGCCCGTGCAGGTTTGGCAGTAACCACCGCCATGGGAATCCCTTGCGCCCGTAAATGGTTCAATACCGTCATCACACCATCAAAAGGTCTGCCAAAGTCTGCGGGGTGTTGTTCATAATGTGCCGTGAACGCATGGTAAAAGGCCATGGTATCAGGATGATCCATGGGGCGATTTAATACATTGGCGGCGAGCTTTTGCGCACCACCACCAACATGGGGACGGGTTTCATCCAGCGTCATTTGAAAATCATAACCCAGTGCTAGCAAGGCACGGTTTGCATTGGCCTGAATATCTGGCAGGGCATCAATCAATGTGCCATCCAAATCAAAAATAAAAGCAGCAGGTTTATTCATGAAAAACTCCTATATTTATAAGCAGATAATAACTCGCCTCGTACTTGCGGCTGTGCTTCAAGGGCGAGGGCTTGTTGTAGGCAAGCCAAAAGCTCGGTTTGTTGACCGTGGTTCGCAACCCTGACCAATGCCCATGCCGCATGAGCGCGCACAATGGCTGAATCATCGGTCAGCAACAAGCGCAAAGGCGCATACAATTGATTGTCGTGTGTGTTGCCAGCAGCAATACACACATTGCGCACAAAAGCTTCACGCCCCGTTCGTTTAATGGGGGACTTTTTAAAGCGTTGGCGAAAGCCAGTATCATCCAAACACAGAAGACTAGCCAACGTGGGCAAGATGTTTTCCTCTCTTGTTTCAAGGAAATAACGATCCGCTATGCAAGCATGGTCATTCCAAGGGCAACAGCTCTGGCAATCGTCACAACCATAAATATGCAAGCCCATCAAAGGGCGTAAATCTTCTGGAATAAAACCTTTAAATTCAATCGTAAGCCAAGAGATACAACGTCTGGCATCAACAGTCATGGGGGCAACAATGGCCGCCGTTGGGCACTGATTGATACATGCAGTACACGTGCCGCAATGTGCTGAAACCGGGCTATCAACGGGTAAGATGGCAGTGGTAAATACCTCGCCCAACATAAACCATGAACCATACTGACGATCAATGCTTAAACTATGTTTGCCCAGCCACCCTAAACCTCCAGCCTCTGCTAGGGCATGTTCAAGCACAGGCGCAGTATCCACATAAATACGCTGATCGGGTGTGCCATGATCGGCATGGCTTTGAAGACTGCGACAAAAAGCGCGTAGCTTTTTTTTCATCACATCGTGGTAGTCATCGCCTTGCGCATAAGCAGCAATCATGCCTTGAGCTGGTGATCCGCTACGGGGCAAACCATCGCTTACTTGGTAGGGCATGCCCAACACAATCACGCTTTCTACGGCATCCAACATTGATCCGGGATGCAAGCGCCGTTCTAGCCGTACGGTTTCAGTCATCCACGCCATATCAGCAAAATGACCGGCTGCAATCCAATCCAATAAAGCTTGGCGATTGCGTGCGTTAATCATGGGGCGTGTGATGCTACACAATGGAAAGCCACACGCGTGTGCCAGTTCCTTTATCAATGATTTATTTATTGCGGGTTTCCTAATCAAAATAAGTCAAAAACCTAGTTTTATTTAATGGTATTAGCACTATTATTTTTTAAAGAGATCTGTGATCATTATCACACTTTAAAAAGAAACAAAAAACGCACAAGGCGGTGCATCATGCGTCATATTTTTATCAATGGTGGTTTAATGATCGCCCTCACTTTTTTATTCGTATCTTGTGGTGGTGATAGCCAGCAGCCTGTGGCAAGCAATACAAGCGTGGCTTCATCCTTGTATACAGGTATTATCACTGCAATGAATGATACCGAAAGGCGCATTCCAGACAACTTTTATAACGTACAGCAAAACCATAGTGGGGTAGAACATGATTACTTCCATATTAATACTGTGGATGTATGGCCAGCCAGTACAGTAAACTATAACTTGGCAACGAGCGACCCCAACGTGGCAATAGGCTGGATGCGCAGCGTGGTTGCCACACGTTACAACAATCCAAGCTTCGTTAGCACGCTAGAAAATAATTGGTATTATGAATCCACGTGGTATGCCGATGATCCGTATGCTGGGCATCCGCATTATATCTCAGCCCGGGTTTTTAAAGCTATAGCCATCGACCGTTCTATGTACGACCTTAATCAACCAAGCCCATTGCAAGCTGTACTGCAACAGCTACCTGCTACAGCATCTGACATTCATTTTATAGCGGAATACCTGTGGACCTATTCCACCAGCAACAATACGGGGCATGTGGTTCTTGATAGCACCACAGAAGCAAGCACATTGGGGTTTAGGCAACGTATTCGCGAAGCTGTATTTACGCCCGTACAAAGCACAACTGAATGCCTACCCGTTCAATTGTGGGACACATATTATGAACTTAACAATACAACAGGAAGTATTGTATTAACACGAACATACCGTGGCGATTTCTTAGCCCGTTTTATAAGTGGTCAAGGTTATATTGTATGCCCTGATCATACCCCACAGGTTTCTACAAGTGATGGAATAACAGCACAAGGCATACACGCCGTGTATCCTGAGTGATTGGTGTTAGAGCCAATCACAAGTTACTTCTGCACTGGGCATGAGAGATGCAAACCGTTAGCCTTGAGCAATGGAAAAACATTGGCTGCAAGTGATGAATCATTTAAAAACGAGCTTGGATCATACAAAATATGATGCATGGATTGAGCCTGTTCGGGTTTCCTTTGAAGGTCGGGAGTTGCATATTACCGCACCCGGACGTTTTTTTCTTGATGGCCTAAAACGGGATTGTGGCACAGCATTGCGTACTGCTGTGGATGTCGTGTTGGGTCAAAGCATCACGATTCATTATGCCGTTGATGATTCCATTCAGGCACATGCCGCTGCCGAAGCAAAACGCGTAAAAACGGTGGTGACCAACACAGGAAAAGTCGATGGTAACATTGATTCACGTTTTACTTTTGCCAATTTTGTGGTGGGTTCCAGCAACGAGTTTGTTTTTGCAGCGTGTCAGGCAGTGGCTGAAAAGCCCAGTCAAAATTACAACCCCTTGTATGTGCATGGTGGTGTTGGACTTGGTAAAACGCATTTGATTCATGCCATTGCCAATACGTTGATTAAGGCAAATCAATACGCCATTGCTTACCGTACAGGTGAACGCTTTACCAATGAACTCATCGAAGCCATTCGCACCCGAACGACACAGGACTTTCGCGAGCGTTACCGCAAAGTTGATGTATTGATCATTGATGATGTACAATTTATTGAGGGTAAAACGAGTACCCAAGAAGAATTTTTTCATACCTTTAATGCACTGCATGAAGTTCAAAAACAAATCATCCTAGTATCAGACCGAAGCCCCCATAATATGGCGCATTTAGAAGAGCGTTTGCGCTCGCGTTTTAATTGGGGTTTGGTGGCTGATATTCAACCGCCCAATTTAGAAACAAGGCTGGCTATTTTGCACAATAAAGCAGAATTGGCTGGCATAACGCTAGAATCTGACGTTGCCTATTTGTTGGGTTCACGAATTTCTAATAATGTCCGCGAATTGGAAGGTGCTTTAACCCGTTTAAATGCTTATGCGCATTTAACCCACAAAGAAATCTCTATTGATATGGCCAAACATGTGCTGCGTGAACAATTACGTGTGGTAGAACGCATTGTTGATGTGGATGATATTCAAAAAAAAGTGGCTGATTATTACGCCATTCAATTAAAAGAAATGAAATCCCCGCGCCGTTCCCGTAATGTTGCTTTCCCGCGTCAGGTCGCCATGTTTTTATGCAAAGAACTTACACGAAAATCGTTACCGGGAATCGGTGAAGCCTTTGGTGGCCGCGACCATACAACGATCTTGTATGCGTGCCGAAAAATTGACAATATGCGCAAAAGTGATGCCGAATTTAATGATGAAATCGAACGCCTGATGAAGGCCATTCAACCTGATTCTATATAGCCTGAAATTGATTTGCCCTGCAATGTAAACAGGGTACGGTTAATGCAACGCCGTAAAAATACGTTCGGCCAATGTCGTTGAAATACCAGAAGCTTGCGCCAATTGTTGGCGACTGGCTTCTTTGACACCTTTGATGCCACCAAAGTGCTTAAGTAAAACACTGCGTTTTTCTTTGCCGATGCCTGTAATGGCATCCAAGTCAGATTGAAACATTTGTTTCTTTTTGCGGGTGCGCATGTATTTCCCAGCAAAACGATGGGCTTCATCTCGGATACGCGCCAGCAACAACAATGCTGGGGCATGCCGCCCTGGCTGAAGTTGCACAGGTCGGCCTTGTTGATCGTGTTGCCATGACAGCCACAATACCTCATCGCCAACTTTTCGAGTGTTTCCTTTGGCCATACCCAGCAAATGAATGTTTATATTTGGAAAACCCGCCGCAATACCACAGGCAATATTCAATTGCCCTTTGCCACCATCAATAATCATGACATCGGGTATGACGATGCGCCCTTCATCCATGGCTGTGAAAAAACGCTGCAATACGTGGGACATGGCGGCGTAATCATCGGCAGGCGGCACATCATTTAAGGTGTAGTGGCGGTACAGGTCTTTTTCTGCGCCTTGCCAGCCACCATAAACAATAGCAGCCACCATTTGTTGACCACCAAGGTGTGCATTATCTACGGCAGCAATACGCTGTGGTGTATGGCTTAGGCCTAGCAATGTTCCAGCGGCAACAAAAGCAGCACGTTGATTCAGGGAGTTGTGGCTTACTTGTTCGCTTGCTGACTTTAATACCTGTGCCATCCACACAGCCTTGCCACCACGGCGAGGATGACAGAGAGCAACACGCAAAGAGGGGTGGAGCAAACGCAATATGTGCGTGAATGATTGCAGCATGCCATCATCTTGTTGCATGTAGATTTCGGCAGGTGGTGGCTCGGTACGGTAGCGTGCCAACAATAGGCTTTGTAAAATTTCATCATCATCGGCATCCACGGCTTGCTTGACTGGCACTGTATGCACGCCCAAATCACGCCCGCCACGCCGCACGCCGATGGCCACCACCACCGATTCAGGTCGCCGCACAATGTGTATGGCATCGGCATCATCGGGCAAACCATGGTCTTGACTGCCCCCTAAAATGCGACGTAAATCACGAATGCGATCACGCAATAAACCTGCCTTCTCAAAATCCATGGATGCAGAAGCTTGCGCCATACCGCGCTGCCATCCTTGCAATACTGCCCCATCATGGCCTTGCAATACCATGCGAACAGCATCAATTTGTTGCCTGTATTCCGCAGCTATTATAAAACCACAACATGGGGCACTACAACGGCCAATTTGGTGTTGCATACAAGGGCGCGAACGATGGTTGAATTCATTGTTGTCGCAATCACGCAATTGAAACACGCTGCGTAATACATGCAAAGTATCTTGTACCGCACGCGAATGGGGGAATGGGCCGAAGTATTCACCGGCTGTGGTGCGTGCGCCACGGTGCTGGCGCAAACGGGGAAATGTTTCATCGGTGAGTACAATGTAGGGGTAGCTTTTGGAATCTTTAAGCAATACATTATAACGTGGTTTTAATTGCTTGATTAGATTGTGTTCGAGTATTAAAGCATCGACCTCGGATGGCGTAATACTGCATTCAATATCACGCACCAAAACCACCATCGCTTGAATACGGGCAGATTCTGGCATGCGTTGAAAATAACTGGCCACCCGCTTGAATAAATTGCGAGCCTTGCCGATGTAAAGCACCTTGCGTTGGGCATCCAACATGCGGTAAATACCAGGTTCTTTGGGCAATGTTTTTAAATCAACAGGGGCTTGAAACCACACAAATCACCTACGTTGAAAACTGCGGTGTTGTTTTAGCATTTTTAGGCGTTGCCAAAAAAGGGGGTGGAAAACCTCGACAACCAACGCTTGAATACCCGATTCAGAGCGCAAAACAGAACGCCTTGCCCAATACCCTTGCCACTCGCACGTCCCTACAATACGGGTGATGCCAAGATCCAAACGGGACAACGACAAACCATAGTCCATCAACAAACTAGCCAGTGGACGTTCGCCATCTTGAAGTTCAAGCATCAATGTATTCGGCAATGGCGCAATCGGCAACACCGATTCGGCATCAAACATAAGCTGTTTACGATGGGTTAAACAAACCTTCCGACGTAAGATTTGTTCGCTTTTGGCGCAATGTAATGCCGCTGCTTCATCGGCTGATGATTGATCTATGTATTGGTCTTGTAGTTCTACTTGCAAGACCATGCCATGCATACGCTCAAGAAAACGGGTTAAAGAACCTGCCACCGTAAGAATGGCAGCATTATCCCGGCTCAAGTTATAATCAATGGCCTGCCATTCTCGTTCAGGGCACCATGTTTGCCCATCTATTGTGCCAAAAAACATCCGCTTATGTTGGTGTTAAACGCACAGGGATTCCTTGTGCGTTTAAATAGGCCTTAGCCTCACCAATACTGTATTGACCAAAATGAAAGATGCTTGCTGCCAATACAGCATCAGCTTTCCCTGCTTGCAGCCCCTCGGCCAAATGGGCAAGTTCGCCGACACCACCTGAAGCAACCACGTTGGCAGTTACAGACATAGCAACCGTTCGGGTCAGCGGAATATCATAACCTTCTTTCGTACCATCCGCATCCATACTGGTCAATAAAATTTCGCCAGCACCGTCATCACTCATTTTTTTTGCCCAATCAATGGCATTAATACCTGTTGCCGTACGACCACCGTGGGTATAACACTGCCAGCCTGCATCAGGGTTCTTGCTGCTGTTTCGACGGGCATCAATGGCGACAACAATCGTTGAAGAGCCAAAGCGTTTGGCCGCTTGGCAAACAAAATCAGGTTTGATGATAGCCGTGGTATTGATCGATACTTTATCAGCACCCGCATGAAGTAAATTTTCAATATCAGACAACTCGCGCACACCACCGCCCACAGTAAGTGGCATAAACACATGTTCGGCAACATCACTGACCATATGGTAGAGCGTATCACGGTTATCGCAAGACGCACGAATATCCAAAAAAGTTAATTCATCGGCACCTTCAGCATCATAGCGGATGGCCGCTTCTACGGGATCGCCTGCATCAACAATATCAACAAATTTCACGCCTTTAACCACCCGCCCATGGGCAATATCAAGGCAAGGGATAATACGTTTACACAGCATGTTGATCCAACCATTGTATCGCTGCCGCAAAATCAAGGGTTCCTTCATAAATAGCACGGCCAGTGATTGCGCCGCAAATACCAGCATGGGCATGGTTAGCCAAGGCTTGAACCTGTGCCATATCAGCAATGCCACCTGAGGCAATCACGGGGATAGAAACAGCCTCGGCAAGGCGTAGGGTTTCTTCAATATTGGGGCCAGAAAGCATGCCGTCACGGGCAATATCGGTATAAACAATCGCCGCGACACCCGCATCTTCAAAGCTTTGAGCCAATACCAAGGCAGAGGTATCGCTTACATCATCCCAGCCATGGACTGCCACCATCCCATGGCGGGCATCAATACCGACACAGATCTGCTGCGGAAACAACAGGCAAGCTTGACGCACAATAGTTGGATGGGCAAGGGCAACAGAACCCAAAATAACCCGAGCCACGCCCAGCTTCAAGGTCGATTCAATGGCTTCTAAATCGCGCAAACCACCACCGAGTTGCACGGGAATAGTTAGCGCTGCACAAATGGCTTTAATGGCTTCTCTATTTTTTGGCTTGCCAGCAAAAGCACCATCCAAATCGACCAGGTGCAAGCTGCTTGCCCCTTGTGCTTGCCACCGCATAGCCATGGCCGCAGGGTCATCACCATAATCGGTCGCTGCATCCATACGCCCTTGCTGCAAACGCACGCAATGACCACCTTTTAAATCAATCGCTGGAATCAACGTGAAGGTTGATTTTTTTACCGTATTATTCATGTTAATCACCAATCATTTCTTCAACCCGCAACAAAAAATCAGCGGGGTAAAAAGGTTTTTTCAATATATGTGCATCGGCCACTTGGGGGGGCAAACTTTGGGTTATATTGTGCCTATCATAACCTGTCATCAACAACACGGGCAATGCTGGCATGGTGGTAACCAAACGACTCCAAACATCCACCCCCGTTAACCCAGGCATCATCACATCCAAGATCACAAGATCAATCGCTTCACCATATTCTTCAATGCGCTCCAATGCAGCCTCGCCACTGTCTGCCAACAATACGCGGTAATGGCGGGACTCTAGCAAGCTGGCACACATTTCGCGTACGCGGGGTTCATCATCGGCGACCAAAATATAATGCGGCATAACCCCTTCATTGATAAAGGTGTGGTCTTCTAAGAAGGATTCTTCTACGGGCAAAAGCGGCAAGACAACAGTAAAAGTCGCACCGTGGTCGTACTGCGATTGCACGGAGAGCTTGCCCCCATGTTGCTCAATGGAGCCATAGGCCATAGAAAGCCCCAGCCCACTGCCTTTTCCAACACCTTTGGTGGTAAAAAAAGGCTCGAAAATATGGGCTATATTATCTTTTTTAATGCCTTTGCCATTATCACGTATGGTTAAGGCAAGCCATTCATTTTTTTGCCCACCCTTGTTTTGATCATCCGTATTTTTTTTACTTACACGCACCTCAATACGGGGTGCATCTTGTTCTGATATTGCATCTTTGGCATTGTTTAACAAATTAAGAATAACCTGTTGTAGTTGCTGGCTATTGCCCATCATATCAAGCGGATGTAAAGGAATGTCAGTAATAAGTTTAATATTTGCAGGTAAAGCAACACGCCCCAGTTCCAAGCTGTCTTGCACCACCTTGCAAAAATTCAAACGCTCTTTTTTTACATTTCCTTTGCGTGCAAAGACCAACAATTGTTGAATCAAATCAGCAGCACGAAAACACTCTTTTTCCAAGGTGGCTATTTTTTTTGCGGTATCAGGTTGGCAACTAACTTCTTCGCGGATAAGAAATAAATTACCACTGATTGAAGCCAATAAATTGTTAAAATCATGGGCTATGCCACCAACCAATGTACCCAAAGCTTCCATTTTTTGCGCTTGACGCAGTTGTGCTTCGATAGCGCGACGCTCTTGCATATCTTCTAAGACTATAATTAAATGGCTAACGCTGTCTTGATCCATGTTGAAAACAGAAATAGATAGCTTGGCATCCAATACCGTGCCATTGCGCAAGCGAATCTCCATATCATTGTATTGCTTTGAGCCTTCTTTTTTAAGCACCTTCCAAAGTTCTGATGTGCTGCCAAAAACACTACACGTTAATAAATCATCGCAATGTTTACCGCGTAAATCTTCGTCATCACCCGCAATACACCGTGAGAATGAACGGTTGGCAAACTCTATAGCACCTGATTCATTGAT
>JAUZQQ010000037.1 GCA_030950905.1 Mariprofundaceae bacterium | reverse complement strand
TGTGGCTGGTCGGGGTGGAATTTAGCAGTGCCGAACGTAATATCGTCGGCTTCGAAGCAAAGCCATACCCGTAGGGTACACCTTGCGCACCAACAAAACTCGTTCTTTTCAGGAAGTTTTATGACGCTATTATCGGCAAGGGTTTTACGTGGGAATGAACAATCATGAGAAGCTGATTTATTTCCTAGTACCTATCCTTCAGCCAAAAAAGCCAGCTCCCCCCCCGATTCCCTAACTTCATGCCATAAGGATACATATTTGGGATCGCGTTCAATTGGGTTATGTGGTGGATTTTATCGAGTGGTATATGGTCATTGATGGTAAAGCTTGGTATTGGCCAACATTTAATATTGCCGATTCTTGTATATCAGTGGCAGTTGTTTTGCTCTTGGTGGACAGTTTCCGTTCAAAAAAAGAACGCGAAGTTAAAAAATAGGCTTGATATTATGGCTGAAAACGTAAACATCTGCCCAATTCTATGGGAAAGGAGCATGCTACGGTGACAACAGCCTATCAAGCAGAAGAAATCGAATTAAAATGGCAACAGCGTTGGCAGCGTGAAGGTGTCGATGCAGCGAGTGATGCAGCAGATGATCAGCGGCCACGTTATTTTTGTTTGGCGATGTTTCCTTACCCCTCTGGTCAATTGCACATGGGTCATGTGCGCAATTATTGCTTGGGCGATGCGATTGCCCGTTACAAACGCATGCAGGGTTACAATGTGTTGCATCCCATTGGTTGGGATGCCTTTGGCTTGCCTGCTGAAAACGCAGCGATCAAACATGGGCAACCGCCTGCCGTTTGGACAGATAATAACATCGCACAAATGCGCAAGCAGCTTAAAGGGCTGGGTTTTTCTTACGATTGGTCGCGTGAAATCACCACCTGTAAACCCGATTACTACCGTTGGGAACAATGGATGTTTCTGCAACTTATAGAAAAAGATATGGCTTACCGCGCCGAGGCAGAGGTGAATTGGTGCGAGCCTTGCCACACGGTGCTTGCCAATGAGCAAGTAGAAAACGGTTGTTGTTGGCGTTGTTCTAGCCCCGTTATTCGCCGTAATTTATCGCAATGGTTTATCCGTATTACAGCTTATGCGGAAGATTTATTGAACGATTTGGATCAATTGCATGGTTGGCCTGATCGCGTTCGTGGTATGCAGCGCAACTGGATTGGACGTTCTACGGGCACAGAAGTACATTTCTCGTTGGCTGATGGTGAAGGCAGCTTGGATGTTTTTACCACACGTACAGACACCTTGATGGGCGTGACGTATATGGCAGTTGCAGCGGGTCATCCATTGGCGCGGCATGGCGCTGAAAATAATCCTGCATTGGCGAGTTTTATAGCGGATTGTTCTCGGGCTTCTACCAAAGAAGCAGATATGGCAAAAATGGAGAAAAAAGGTATGCCCTTGGGGGTGGATGTGATTCACCCGATCAGCGGTGAGCGAATTCCTGTGTGGGTCGCTAATTTTGTGTTGATGGGTTATGGAACAGGTGCAGTGATGAGTGTTCCCGCCCATGATGAACGCGATTTTTCTTTTGCTAAAACCTATAATTTACCGATAAAACAAGTGATCGCTCCCACCCATGGCACGTGGGATATTGCCATCGCTCCATACACGGAGGCTGGCGTATTGATCCATGCTGGTGAATTTGATGGACTACTATCGAATACAGCAAAAACCACCATTGCAACATGGTTGCAAGAACATGATTGCGGCGAAGAACGGGTGCAATACCGTTTGCGTGATTGGTTGGTATCACGGCAACGCTACTGGGGAACCCCCATCCCCGTGATTTATTGCCCTGATTGTGGTACTGTGCCTGTGCCTGAAGAAGATTTGCCAGTGATTTTGCCTGAGTCTTTACAGCCAACGGGTGGCAGCTCGCCTCTTGCTGATTACCATCCGTTTTTGGATGTTGATTGCCCGCGTTGTGGCCAAGCAGCGCAACGTGAGACTGATACCTTTGATACATTTATGGAATCATCCTGGTACATGTACCGTTACACCTGCAAGCATGACAGCACAGCAATGTTGAATGCCGAAGCGATTCGCCGATGGGCCCCTGTGGATCAATACATCGGTGGTGTAGAGCATGCTGTATTGCATTTATTGTATGCCCGTTTTTACCATAAATTAATGCGTGATGCAGGTCTTTTTACCCGTGACGATGCAGGGGATGAACCCTTTTGCAATTTGATGACACAAGGCATGGTACTAAAAGACAGCGTAAAAATGAGTAAATCAAAAGGAAACACGGTTGACCCACAAATTATTGTTGATCGTTTTGGTGCTGATACGGCGCGTTTATTCACCTTGTTTGCAGCCCCTCCTGAAAAAGATTTAGAATGGAATGATGCAGGCGTGGAAGGGTCTTACCGTTTTTTGGGGCGTATCTGGCGTTTAATGGGACGCTTTGATGAAGCATTACAGGGCGATGACGATGCCAAGGATTGTCGCCGTATGCGCCGCGTTATTCACGAATCCATTCGTCGTGTAACCCATGCCTTTGAACATGGTTTTGCTTTTAATGTTGCCATTGCAGCACTGATGGCGTTGAGCAACCATTTGCAAGCTTTTGCAGCAACGGGAAAGAGCGGTCAGGCTGTACTGCACGAAGGATTGGCCGCTTTGGTGCGCATGCTTGCTCCTTTTGTGCCGCATATTGCATGTGAATGTGGCGAACGCATTGGCATGAACACCATGGTGATAGTGTCCGCATGGCCAGAAGTCGATGCTGCTGCCTTGGAAGAAGATGAAGTCACCCTGGTGATACAATTTAATGGTAAAAAACGAGGAAGTATTCGTATTGCCAAAGCATCCGATCAGGAACAAGTGATGGCAGCAGTGAAAAACGACCCTGCTTTTTCTCATTGGTTGATCGACAAAAAGGTGGTGAAAGTGATTCTTGTACCGCAGCGTTTGTTAAACATCGTCGTACGTCCCCAATGATCTGGCTGCGCTTTCTTCCATGCTTGTTGTTGTTTGGCTGTGGTTATCATTTGGTAGGGCAGGGCAATGATGCAGGTTTGATCCAAAGCAATGAAACCATCTATGTGCAAGCTGATCAGGGGCTTGGTAAAATATTGAGCCAAAAACTCATTCGTGAGCTAAAAAAACGTGGTTATAATATCATTGAAGATGCTAACCTGGCAGGGGTAGCGTTGCATTTGCAACACAGTAGCGAAACATTGGTACCTTCCGCCTATGACAGCACTGGTCTTGCCGTGCAATACCGTCTAATGGTGCAAGCAGATGTTTCGTTGTGGCGAAAAGGCGAAGAAATTTGGCGCGCAGATAGAATTGTGACACGCGGTGATGTGTTTGCTAGTGGTGGCCCTACCGATATTGAGGCACAGAAAAATACGGTTGCCAAGCAACTGTACCAAGCATGGGTGCGTCAGTGTTTAGCCCAATTACAATCGGGGTTTTAGATGATGCAAGGTATTGAACACCGCCTGATTGTTCGCGATTGTATTGAACAATTAAACGGCAATATGACAGAATTAAGTATGTTTTTTTATACCCACTTGTTTCGTTTACACCCTCCGTTGCAAGATGTTTTTAATGGTGGCGCGCCGATGTTAAATCGAAAGTTTAACAATATGCTTGCGACCCTTAAAAACATCAAACACCTCGAAAAAATAGCGGCTGCATTAACGAGCATGGCAGAGCGTCATCTGGCATACCATGCTGAAATGGCGCATTTTCCTGTGTTTAAAACATCGTTGTTGCTGGCCTTGCATGATGTGTTGGGCGCGTCTTTTTCGGCCAAGCAAGAAGCGGCATGGAGCAGGGTGTTTGATGAAGTCAGTGCTATAATGATTGCGGTATTTGAACAGCACCCCACTGCCCTTAAGTCTGAAGTTTCTTTGCCCGTACAACACGACAATCATTTGCTCCATGATATTGGTGGCGAAGCTAACGTTCGCGCCGTGCATCAACGGTTTTATGATATGATCTATGACGATGATTTTCTTGGTCGTTTTTTCCATCACCGTGCCAAGCATTTGTTGGTAAAAAAGCAAACCGAATTCATGGTGGCAGCATTTGGCGGCATCAACCATTACCGTGGTGAACCCCCCGCTTTTGTTCACATGCACATGTTTATTACCCAAGAAATGTCCGATATTCGAGATATTTATTTGCGCAATGCAATTCTTGCCGAAGGCCTTGATGAAAGCATTTGTCAGCGTTGGTTGGCCATTGATCGCTCTTTTCATGCCTCCATCGAAAAAACAAGCGAAGATGAATGTGTCATGCGTTGCTGGGGGCAACAGCCAACGGTGGTGAAAAAACCCACAGATTATTCTTCGCCCATTGTCCATTAACACCCATCAAGGCAGGGCAACGTACTGGATAATCTTCTGGATCACAGCATCGACATTTATGCCTTCGGCCTCAGCTTCATAATTTAAAATAAGACGATGGCGCAATACATCAAAAGCGATGGCATGAATGTCTTCGGGTGATACATAATCCCGATTGGCCAGCCACGCATGCGCCCGTGCGCAACGATCCAAGGCAATGCTTGCCCGTGGGCTTGCGCCGTATTGCAACGAACGGGCAACATCATTGTTGCCATGCTGGCGGGTGGCCACCACCAAACGAACAATATAATCCTCAAGTTGTTCGGTCATGGGAATGTCCAACACTTCTTTTCTGGCAGCCAATATAGCAGCAATCGGCAACGGTGCGATGGACGATTTCTTTGCCGTTTGAGTGCTGTTTTGTTCCATGGCTTCTTGCCGCGTTAAACGTAAAATTTGCAATTCTTCTTCAGCATGGGGGTAATCGACCCGAACATGCAATAAAAAACGATCAAGTTGTGCTTCAGGTAACGGGTAAGTTCCTTCTTGTTCAATAGGGTTTTGTGTTGCCATCACCAAAAACAACGATGCCAAGGGGTAACTCTTTCCCCCCACCGTAATTTGCCGTTCTGCCATCGCTTCTAACAATGCAGCTTGCACCTTGGCGGGTGCGCGGTTGATTTCATCGGCCAACACCATGTGATGAAACAATGGCCCTTGTTGAAAATGAAAACTGCCATCTTGGGGACGGTAAATGTCTGTTCCTGTTAAATCTGATGGTAACAAATCTGGGGTGAATTGAATACGTTGAAAATCGCCGTCAACACCTTGGCTTAATGCATTAATGGCGCGCGTTTTGGCAAGGCCGGGCGCACCTTCCACCAACAAATGACCATCCGCCAACAAGGCAATCATTAAACGATTGATCAATACTTTTTGCCCAATAATTTGTTCGCTTACCCGTGTTTCTAATTGTTGAAACAGGTGGCGTAATGTTCCATCCATTGTTGATGTTCTCCCTTTTATCCGCAATCAT
>JAUZQQ010000036.1 GCA_030950905.1 Mariprofundaceae bacterium | reverse complement strand
ATGTACATCGGCTGCAAGTGCGTATCGCAAAGGCAATGGAAAAAACTGCTGGGTCGGTAAAACGGCTTTTGAAGGGCTTGATCCGCTTGCTGGGAAACTCGCACGGGCGGTTCTTAGAGGGCTGGGGACTGGCAACAGTCTTTGGCTACTCGGCAATAAAGGTGATGCCATAAAAAGCATATCTTCCCGAGACCAACCGAAGATAAAATTCAATGGTAAAACACTGCTACAAGATTTCAAAAGTTCCATTTTGGGTGATGAACGACAACAGCTCCAGCTAGAGCTTGACTCTGGTGTGCAGGAGGATCTTGAAAAATATAAAAGAGAGGCCAACCGTAATTTAGTCTTGTCGGCTGGTGCAACGAGTATGGCGTTGATGGCTACTTTCTCTCCGCTATTTACCCTTTTGGGCATTGCTGGGATCTTTTATTTGGCACGCGATATCTTTGGTCTTGTCTGGCACGACATGAAGCGAGGCCATTACTTTAGTGTATACCTGCTAAGTCTGGTGCTGTTGGTGGGTATGATTGCCAGCGGCCATTTGGTGCTGGCTGCTTTTTCTGGCTTGATGGGTGGCATCATGATGAAGATCATCAAAAAAGCCGAAGATAACTCCCAGAAACATCTGCTTGATGTCTTTTCTGGTCACCCCTCCAAGGTCTGGGTTGAGAAGGATGACGTTGAGATCCAAATAGATTTCAACGATCTGAAAAAGGATGATATTGTGATCGTCAATGCTTGGGAGGTGATCCCTGTGGATGGTGTGATTAAAAGCGGACTTGCCACGATTGATCAGCATCTTTTGACAGGCGAGAGCCAGCCTGTCGAGCGGGAAGATGGTGATACTGTTTTTGCTTCTACGCTTTTGCTTTCTGGTCGCGTATCCATCATCGTCGAAACGGCAGGGGAGGATACGCTTGCCGCTGGCATTGGCCATCTGTTGAACAACACCCAGCACTATAAAGACAATATGATGGCGCGTGGGCAAAAGTTGGCGGACAGTTTTCTTCCATGGGAGCTCGGTATTGGTGGTCTTACCCTATTCACCTTGGGTCCCTCCGCTGCATTGGCCGCCCTTTGGTCAGGGTTTGGTGCAAACATGGCAATTCTTGGGCCGCTAAGTGTATTGAATTACCTTCAAATCCTCTCTCGCCAAGGGATATTGATTAAAGATGGTCGGGTATTTGAGTCGATGCGGCAGGTGGATACGGTGGTGTTTGATAAAACAGGCACGCTAACCATGGAGCAGCCAACTGTAGGCATGATCCATACGTTTATGGGTTTTGATGAAAATGAGGTGATGCGCTTTGCTGCGGCAGCCGAGCATCGCCAGAATCATCCCGTTGCCAAGGCGATTGTGAGCAAGGCTGATGAACTTGAGCTGATCCTGCCTGAGATGGACGATGCCAGCTATGCGCTGGGTTTTGGCATTCAGGTGACAATTGAAGAACGCTTAGTACAGGTGGGTAGTCTACGTTTCATGCAGCAAAAAGAGGTTGAATTACCGGATGATATTCTTCCTCTCCAGCAACTCGCCGAGCAGCAGGGTTATTCTCTGATTTACCTTGCCATTGATCAACAACTGGCAGGCATGCTGGAGATGCACCCCACCATTCGACCTGAAGCACAAGAGGTTCTTCATTATCTAAAACAGCGCGGCCTGACCCTGTACATTATCTCTGGCGATCACGAAGAACCCACACGCCATATGGCAGAGAAGCTGGGAATTCACCACTACTTCTCCGAAGTGCTGCCAGAAAATAAGGCTGATATGGTGCAAAAACTGCGTGACAAGGGTAAATTTGTTTGTTTTGTTGGTGATGGAATCAACGATGCGGTTGCCTTGAAATCAGCTCAGGTCTCCATTTCGCTTAAGGGCGCATCCAGTGCCGCGACGGATACGGCACAGATTATCTTTATGGAACAAAGTCTACGCCGATTACCCACCATCTTTGATCTATCCGATGAGTTCGAGCAGACCATGAACAATAATCTCGTCGGCAGCGTGATGCCTGGTATCGTCAATATTGCTGGAATTTACTTACTGCATACGGGCATTGCGCTGGGTATGACCATTTTTTACCTGGGAAGCCTCGTTGGTCTAGGCAACACCCTGATGCCGTTGGCGAAGCATCAGGATAAAAAGGTTGAATGAGACGTGGATGAGAATCCTATTGAAAAGTAGGATCAATAATAAGGTGAGCATCATTATTGATTGAAGTTTCAAAAGCTGATATTAAGATGCGAGCAAAAATGATCTCTCAAAAAAATTATTGGAGAATTAATGATACATGGTCATGTAATGAATATAAAATCAGCCGTAATAAGTGTTGCCTTGTTGGCTGCTACATTTTCTGTACCTGCCTTAGCGGCAGCCGAAGAAGAGGCTTGGAAAGGTGAACTGGGGCTGGGCGGCGTACGTACTGGCGGCAATACACAGATACAAAGTATTAATGCAACCGCCATGACAGGTAGGAGCTGGGGTGCATTTGAGTTAAAGGCAACGGGTAAGGCATTGTCCTCCTCCGATCGAGGTGCAAGCACATCGGAAAAGTACAATGCAGGGCTAAGCCTGAACTATCACTTCTCAGATCGATTTTTCGTGTTTCAGGATTCTGGTTTCACCAAAGATCTCTTTAGTGGTTATACCCATCGGATTATTGCAACCGTTGGCGTAGGTTATAAGGTGATTAAAACTGAAGCGCATACGCTTGAAGTGTTGGCAGGTGGCGGCATTCGGCAAAATAAGATTGCTGGCGTGGCAGGAAAAACCCAAAACGAGGGCGTGGCTGGCGGCTCATTGCAATACCACTGGGTTATCTCTCCCACCTCATCATTTAAGCAGAGCATCTCATCCCAATACGGTAAAGAAAATACGGTCAGTAACTTCAACTCCGACCTTAACATGCAGATAATTGGCAATCTTTCTGCACAATTGGGATTTCATCTCACCCATACATCCAAGGTTCCTTTCCCTTCGATTAAAAAGACAGACACTGAATCGACTGTCAATATGGTGTATTCATTTTAAGCAATGAGATACGCGATTCAGCAACGATCCCCTACGATTTCCTCCTGCCCTTTAGCTGGATTTTAGCCAAAAAGCTAATGATGATAAAATTGTCGTGCCCTTGCTTGCCCCTTTATTTATAATCATCACGACGATTTATGAATTATTTAGCTTAGTATCACAAACTCACCCATAGGAAATCAAATGTTTTTATTTGGTGTGGAATTTGTTTTTGCCAGTTATGCAATCACGAGGATCCATGAAAAAAGACAAAAAAATAAGACGAAAAACAGTGAAACACCTTCTGACGATCACCATGATTTAAACAATCATGATGATAGTTTTAAGGATAAAAATAGTCGCAACCTCCATTATATGAAGGCTAGCGGCATTACCATGGGTTTATCAGGTCTTAGTGCAGCCAGCCCTATTTTTTTACCCCTTATGCTTGCTGGTTTTACCTATACAGCCATTCCCTATTTGCGCTTGGTAGAAGAGTCTCTGCTTAAGAAGAAAAAAATCGATGGTTATGTGCTATACGGCATTGCCGATTTGATGACGTTAGGGTTGGGCAATCTAATCACGGCATCATTTGCCGTGGGACTGGTTCACACAGGAAAATTCGTCATCAGCAATGCCGAGAAGAACTCCAAAGAGAGTCTGGTTAATATTTTTGAAGAACAACCCAATGATGTCTGGATATTGCGTGATGGCGTAGAAATCGAGATTCCTCTTGAGAGCGTCAAGCAGGGCGATGTGGTGGTGGTGAATACCGGTGATGTGATTCCCGTTGATGGTCATATCATTGAGGGTATAGCTGCCATTGATCAACATACACTGACTGGCGAATCACAGCCTGCCGAAAAAAGCGTAGGTGACACCGTGTTTGCTGCCACGCAGCTGATGAGTGGGCGATTGCATGTTGAGGTAACTACCTCGGGTGATGAAACCACCGTCGCAAAAATAAGCAAAATTCTCAGCCACGCCATTGATTTTAAAACCAACTCGCAGCTTATGGGTGAAAAGTGGGCGGATCAATGGAATATTCCAGTGCTGGCGTTGGGCCTTGCCTCCGTCCCATGGTTGGGTGCGGCTGGAATGGTGGTGATTCTCAACGGTCATGTGGCGCAGAATATACGCATTGTCGCGCCACTCAGTACCTTGAATTATCTCAACATTGCTTCGCATCAAGGTATATTAATTAAAGATGGGCGTGTGCTCGAAGACCTGCCCACTATTGATACCTTTCTTTTTGACAAAACAGGAACATTGACAGAAGAAGAGCCGATAGTCGGCCGCATTGTTGTCTATTTGGATGATTACAACGAACGCGATTTATTAACCTATGCAGCAGCGGCGGAGTGCAAGCTTAAACATCCTATTGCCCGTGCTATTCTAAAAAAGGCCAATGACGATGCGATCATGGTACCGAATGTCGATGACTCCAATTACGCCATTGGTTATGGTGTTGAAGTGCGTATCGGTGGCAAATTGGTGCAGGTTGGCAGTCATCGTTTTATGAGCAAAGAGGGTGTTTCGTTACCAAAAACCCTGCAAGAAGATATGCGAGAGTCATATGAAGCGGGGCATTCGCTGATCATGGTTGCCATCGACCAGCAATTTGCTGGTGTTATTGAGATGCATGCTGCTGTCCGCCCCGAGGTTGTAGCATTGTTGGCAAATTTGCGACAACATGGTGTGAAGCACTTGGCGATTGTTTCAGGTGATCATCGTGAACCGACGCAAAAACTAGCAAAAACCCTGGGGATGGATGACTGTTTTTATGACGTGTTACCGCAAAACAAGGCAGAGATTGTGGAAAAATTACAGGCAGAGGGACGAAAAGTTTGTTTTGTTGGTGATGGCGTTAATGACACTATTGCCATGAAAAAGGCCAATATCTCTATTTCCATGAGTGGTGCAACGTCGGTGGCTACCGATACGGCACAAATTGTATTAATGGATGGTACCTTATCACACCTAAATGCGTTGATGAAAATATCATTTGACCTCAATAAAAACTTACAGAAAGGATGGGTATACAATATCATACCAGGAACCATTACGATCCTTTCCGCTTTTATTTTTCATATTCATATTCTCACTGCAATTTTGCTTAGCCAATCGGGACTTTCTGCAGGAATCGTCAATGCAATGCTGCCATTGCGAAAAATAACAAGGAGCAACAAGAAAAAAAACGAACAATGACTATACAATATATTCTTGGAATCAACTGTGCCTATCACGAATCTTCCGCCTGCATCATCGTCAACGGCGAACTGCTTGCTGCTGCCGAGGAGGAGCGGTTTAATCGGATTAAGCATGGCAAACCCGCAATGATCCATAACGCTGACTCATTGCCGTTGCAGGCCATCGCCTTTTGTCTGCAACATGCAGGGCTGAAAACTATCGCTAATGTGCAAGATATTGCCTATTCATTCAACGCTAAGCGACGATTTAAAAAAAACAGTACATTCCAATGTGCTTATCCCATTGCAGATGATGACTTCGGATCTTTAGCAGGGGAGAAAATATTTTATTCGGCCAACATGAATGTCGAAAATAAGCTCAAGATAATGGGTTTCAAAGGCGCGTTTCATGCGTTAAACCATCATGATTGTCATGCTGCCAGCGCCTTTTATGTTTCAGGCTACGATGACGCTGCGGTATTGGTCATTGATGGCATTGGCGAGTTTGAATCGACAACACTGTATCATGGTAAGGGAAACAGACTTAGCCGATTGGCACAGCTAGATTTCCCCGATTCGTTGGGGTTGCTGTGGGAAAAAATATCATTGTATATGGGTTTTAGTATATACGATGCAGCCAAAACCATGGGGCTTTCATCTTACGGTGACCCCACTGTCTTTCAAGAAAGGATTGAGCAGATTCTGACCGTGCATGAGGATGGAACATTCTCTGTTCATGATGATATTGTTCGTTTGCGCAATGATGACTGTTCATCATTAGAACAACTGTTTGGCTTGCCCACCAGAACCGAACCTGTGCTGGAAATGAATGAATTAACCCAAGGTTATGCTGATGTGGCAGTTGCTTTGCAAATTGAAACAGAAAAAATATTTATCCAACTGGCGAAAAATATCCAGGGGAAAACTGGCGCAAATCATTTATGCGTCGCAGGTGGCGTTGCACTGAATTGCGTGGCAAATGGTTATTTGAGCTATGCGCAAGTTTTTAAAAATTTTTATGTACAACCTGCTGCGAATGATGCTGGAACCTCAATCGGGGCTGCCTATATCGTCTGGCATCATGTTCTTAATAAGCCGCGCCTCTCTATTTCTGCCAGCCCATACATGGGGCCTGAGTATAGCAATGAAATCATTGAATCTGTATTAAATAAACATGGGCTTGTTTATGAGAAATGTGATAATATCGAAGTCGCTACGGCTGTTTTATTAACACAAGGCAAGGTGATTAGCTGGTTTCAAGGGCGGATGGAACTTGGCCCCAGAGCATTAGGCAATCGCTCTTTGTTGGCCGACCCTCGACAGAAGAAAATTGTCACGCAGATCAATGTCAAAGTGAAACATCGTGAGGCTTTTCGTCCCTTTTGCCCCAGTATCTTGGTGGAGAAGGCTTACGACTGGTTTGAACTGCCTGAACCTTTGCCAAGTATATGCGATTACATGCTCGGAGCATTCAGGGTTCTGCCCGATAAAAAAGATCAGATTCCCGCTGTTGTCCATACTGATGGTACCTGTCGTATTCAAACCGTGCATCAAGAGACAAATCCACGTTACCATCGCCTGTTGCGCGAAATGGAACGATTGACGGGTGTGCCGATTCTATTGAACACCTCTTTTAACGACCGTGAACCGCTGGTATGTTCCCCTGATGATGCCGTGCATACATTTATGAAAACGGAAATTGATGCGCTTGCTATCGGAGATTTCCTTGTGCATAAAACACAGCAGTGTTTAAAATGACCATGAACAGCAATGACCGAGCAATTCCCAACAGCAACATTTTATTCGAGCCCGTTGATGATCACTACGGCCGTCGCCTTGCTCTTGTCTTTGGCAATCATGCCAAAGATGGGGTATGTCCCTATGCGCAAGCCAAACGATGCTATCATTGCGATATTGGCTTTGGTGAAGGCGTGCAGTTTGATAGTACGATGAATATCAGACGCTTGCAGTGGCTACAACAATATTATGCCTCTTGTTGGCCAGGCGTTGCCCACCTGTTGATATACAATTCTGGCTCTACGTTAAATCCACGTGAGCTTTCACCGAAGGTCTGTGATCGCATCATATCTTTTGCAAAATCACTACCAAAACTGCGTCAATTTTCTATGGATTCTCGCGAAGCATTTATTACCACTAAGTATGTTCGGCACTTGGCACTGGCATTGGGTTCGGGCAAAAGATTCGGCGTTATCCTTGGTGTTGAAAGTGCTGACGAGCGTATTCGCAACAAGTTTTTGAATAAAAAAATGAGCGGAACTGCGATCACAAAAGCTCTGATACGTTTCAGACAAGCTTGGGATGGTGTTGAACAGGCTCAGCGTCAACAGATGGCCGACCCAGTCTTGTTAATCAACCTTGTCATCGGTTCGCCTGGCACGAACAATCAAACAGTGATTACGGATGCCCTCAATACGGCGCACTATGCGATCAAGCTTGCTGAAGAATACCAACTACCGCTTGATCTGAACATTCACCCTTATTACCCCAGTCGTCACAGCTTGCAACATTATCCAGATCACCCACGGGCATCATCTCAAACCTTACTTGAGGTGGTAAACGAGCTGAATAAACTTAAATCAGAGCGCGTCCATTTTTTTATTGGTTTACAAGATGAAAATCACGATCAAGATCTGGAACTTCGCCAGAACAATGAGCGGAAGTATCAGACTGAGTAAAAATGTAAGTCAACCATCAATTATTTTTTTCATCCCCTGATTTCCAATGTTTGGTAATGTGGTTGGCTGGCGTACCTTGTGATAGGCGGGTAGATATAATGACCCAACGAAGTGGTCAGTAGCGTTTATAGTACCAACCTTGAACTGATGGCGATCCTCTTGTAAATTAACCTCCATCTGCTGCTTTTCCAATGCATCCTCTGGCGTGAGTACAATTATTTCGTTGTCCGCGATTGATGGGGCAAGTGCGAGTGCCTTTTTGCGTTGTCTTTTTTTTTAAATCGTATGCTAAGATAGACACTGACGAAAACTGTAGCATTAATAATCACGGCATATTTCCCCGGAGCAGTCGTACCGCTGGAGTATCATCACGGGCAATCGCCACCCCCGCTTTGGTCTCATTCTGAAAGGCAGGAAAAAAGCCACCCTTGCATCCGTATGGCTCAACAGGGGCAGTAAACGATATTTGGGGATACAGCATGATGAGCAACAACAAAAAATTTCTTAAAAACCACATTACTTTTCCCGCCAAAAAACCCAATAGTTCAGTTACCTTTACTTCCTGATATGTCTAAAACATCAATTAGGAGACAATTGCCGTAGTGGCAGTTGCAGCGGGAGCAGTGCTTTGGCTGGCTGCTGCAACCTTAGTTGCTACTGGCGCGGTTTTTGCTGCTACAGCCCCTTTTGCGGCGACGGTAGTCGCTGTTTTCGCCGTTGCACCATGGCTTGCAACCGAGGCACTCGTGATACCAAGTTTACTTAAAATATACTTTGGTACTAACAAACAGGAAATAGGTTCCATAATAATTCACTCCATTTATGTATTATTCGATTCGATTCATTTTTTGCTCAAAACTTGACACAATAACTGCCATCAGTTCTATGCATCCCCCATACAAGGCTGCCCTAAAATAGAAATAGCTCGCTAGCGTCGCTATTCTCAGACAGTCTTTCGCCTTTTAAACAAACCCGATGAGAGATACGTTATGTTAATAGAACTATTGGTGATTGGAGGTGCCAGCTATACGCTGCGAAACGCTCGTCAGAAAAAAGCCAATCAGTCATCAGATAAAGATGCAAAAAAGACAAAGCATAAATTACTGCATAAAAATAGCGCAGTCAACAACAAGGGTGAATTAAAACAGTTTGAAGAGCGTGAACTTCGCTCCGACATGGCTATCTCCACCGTATCACTTACGCTGTCGGTATTGGGTAATTTGGTTTATGCACCTTTAATAATCTTGAGTATTCCTGGCTGGATCTACGTCTCTTTACCCGCTGTTATGCAGGCTATCGCGCAGCTGCGAGAAAAAAAAGTGGATGTAAGCATACTGTTCACCATCACCTTTATCGCTTGTATCACTGCTGGGTATTATGCCACGGGTAATCTCGCAGCTTTTTTCTATGTCCTCAGTAAAAAACTAATCCATACATTAAAACGCGATTCACAGCAGAGTCTTGTTGATGTGTTTGGTCAACACCCGAATGTTGTGTGGCTATTGGTTGATGGTGCTGAAGTAAGCCTCTCTTTTGATCAATTAAAAAAAGGCGATGTGGTGGTGGTCAGTGCTGGCGAGACTATTCCAGCCGATGGCAAAGTAGTTGATGGTAATGCCAGTGTGGATCAACACCTTCTCACTGGCGAATCACAGCCGATTGATAAAGGGTACGATGATACTGTATTTGCCGCCACGGTAGTGATTAGCGGTAAAGTTTATGTGCAGGTTGAAAAGGCTGGCGAGGAGAGTACGGCAGCACAAATTGGTCAGATACTTAACCAAACCACCTATTTTAAAACAGAAGGTGAGCGTTATGCCGATGCGTTAACGCAGCAAACTATTATGCCGACGCTGATTGTTGGTCTTATAAGCCTGCCCTTGTTGGGGCCTATGGGCGCGGTAACCATGATCAATGCTCACTTCGGCTACCGTATGGCCATGACCTCCTCTGTGGTATCGCTTAGTTATCTACAGGTTATTGCCCACAGGGGCATTCTCATCAAGAGTGGTGAAGTTCTTGATCTGCTGCCCAAGGTTGATACGCTGGTGTTTGATAAGACAGGCACCTTGACCATGCCTCAACCTACGCTTGGTACTATTCATGCTGCTGAAGGTTTTTCTGAAAATGATGTTTTAGCCTATGCCGCGACAGCAGAATACAAGCAGACCCACCCTATTGCTATGACCCTATTGGCCGAAGCCCAGCGACGCGGATTAACAATAGCAGCGCGGGGTGAATGTGCCTATCAGGTGGGTTTTGGCTTACTTGCCCAAGTGGGTAAACGACACATTCATCTGGGAAGCAAGCGATTTATGGAGCATGAACAAATTATTATAGCTGATTCATTTTTGACAATTTATGATGAGGCGGAATCGAAAGGTTATTCAGTGGTGATGTTGGCCGTGGATGGTCAGGTGGTGGGGGCTATTGAGATGCATGCCTCTGTTCGACCAGAGGCCAAAAAAGTGATCGCATCGTTAAAAAGAGATGGATTAATAAAAACCACCTATATTATTTCTGGTGATAGCGAAGCCCCCACCCAAAGGTTATCGGATGATTTGGGGATTGATCACTATTACGCGGGTGTACTACCGCAGCATAAAGCCGATATTATCGAACAATTACAGGCAGAGGGTAAAACGGTCTGCTATATTGGCGATGGTATTAATGATGCTATTGCATTAAAGAGGGCTAATGTCTCCATCTCCATGCGTGGTGCTGCAACCGTTGCTACCGATACAGCGCAAATTGTACTGATGAATGAAAACCTTAACCAACTCTATTACCTATTGGATATTGGTGATGCCTTTACCAACACCATGAAGGGAAGTTGCCGAAGTATTCTTATTCCAAGTCTGGTCGCGGCGGGGGGTGTACTATTTTTAGGGGTTAACTTGACAGGAACTATTTTACTTAAACAGATAGGGCTGACGGTTGCCATGGTTAAGGCAACGCAGCCACTTTTGAAACACCATACAACAAGCAGTAGATTACATATGAAGCCAAGCGTTGATTGTAACCATGCCAATAAAAAATAGCCGTCCGAAACCCTTGTTGATGATTCCCCTGCGTCGCTGTGGTAGCCACGCGCTGCGTCTACGGTTGAATTTTAACCAAGCGTTTTATTCTCCTTACCCCTTGCATGTTTGCGATATTATGCATTTGCTACCGCGCTACGGAGATTTGTCGGATGATCGCAACTATTTCAAGTTAATCATTGATCTGATTGGTTTGCAAAATGCGAGCATGGTGAAGTGGAAGGGGATCGCACTGGATCCTGTGGTGGTATTTGATGCCATCAAAGATCATGCGCGAAGTATTCATGCTATCATGTGGGAAATGCTGTTGCAGGCGGGGGAGCAGAATAATGCTAAAGTAGTGATGGATAAATCACTCGATAGTGTGGTCTATGCTGAGGAGATGTTCACGCTACAGCCTGAACTATTGTTACTCAATGTCGTTCGTGATCCCCGCGCACAAGTCGGCAGTATGAATGGGGCAATTCTTTACGATTTTGATACCCTTGGTAACACGCAACGCTGGGTTAAGGCGCACAACTGCGCCCGCAGACTTCTAACAAAATACCCTGAACGGGTACTGACCATTCGGTTTGAAGATTTTATACTCAATCAGGAAGCAGTGTTACATACGGTCTGTAACTTTCTCGGTATTAAATTTTCTCCATCCATGCTTGCTATTGGTAACTCCATGGAGGCTAGGGATATATCCAAGTTATCTGCGCTGTGGCAGACGAATATTTTCAACCCTATTGCCGGCAATATTGATAAGTTTAAAAAAAACCTAAGCTTGCGGGATATTGAACTGATTGAGACCCTTACTACAGAGCAGATGGACTTTTACGGTTATGATAAAATGACACCAGCCAAGTCCATTATTACAGATGCTGATCTGAAGGCTTCCTCTCTGCGCAGTGAAAAAAATAGAAAATTAGCTTGGCAACAACTTGAGCAGGAAAACTACCGGGATTATCTTTTGCGAAAATTTCGCCATGATTATATCCATAACATTGAGACTCGTTTGATGGCTGACGAATCTCCATAATGGTGAGCATTGATCATCGCCGCCGATTTTACCTGCACTTGCACTGTACAGCGTTGCGGTCGGGAGACTGTTCTCGAGCGGTCTTCCACGAAGATTAAACGATGCAACATTATATCTGGCATGCTTCAGCACTGCATCAGGCACTTCCTGCTTTGCTATAAGAAAGGGGTCAGGCTTGAAAAGGGAAAGGGGTCATAAAAGGGAAAGGGGTCAGGCTTGAAAAGTTGACTTTTCATCAGCTGTTTTTCAAGTATTCAAGCCTGACCCTAGGCTGTCGAAATAAGCTATATTTGGTAGGTTTCGCACAACCCATCTTATAGATTGGGTTTTTGTATAAAAACCTGTGATTAAAAAGGTGTTAGTTATGCCCCAAGCATCGAAAATATTAAAGAGTCGCGAGAAGTGG